>JACNGQ010000161.1 GCA_014384025.1 Planctomycetota bacterium
TCATAATAAGTTATAGATATTAAGTCGCAGTACGTGACCAAAACTATAAGCGGGGAAGGGGTTATAAGACGCTCAGATACACCAAAATCTCGTTACTTTTTCTGATATTAACTTTGCCTGTGGCGGCTTCTGTGAGGGCCGGCTGCCCAATAGCAGACCTCAATGGCGACTGCGAAGTTAATATTCCGGACTTACGTCTTCTTGCTGAGCAGTGGTTGAGCAATTCGGGCAGTTTGGCCGACCTAAGCGGTGATGACAGGGTAAATGCGGCTGACTTTGCTATACTTGGGAGCCAATGGCATAGAGCAGGGATACCGCTGGTCATTAATGAATTTATGGCCTCTAATAACAGTGTTACTCAGGACCCTCAAGGTCAAAGTGATGACTGGATTGAAATCCATAACTACGGTACGAAAGCTATTAATATCGGTGGATTGTATCTGACGGACGACCTGACCAATCCTACCAAGTGGCGAATTCCCAATGGCAATCCGGCTGTAACTACCATCGGTGCCGGGGGGTATCTATTGATATGGGCCGACAATGATATCGCAGATGCCGGGCTCCATGCCAACTTCAAACTCGATGCGGGGGGTGAGCAGATAGCCCTGTTCGATTCGGACGGCAGTACGTTAATTGACAGTGTTGTTTTCGATGAGCAGTTGAGTGACATCTCCAGCGGCCGCTACCCGGATGCCAGTGACAACTGGCAGTTTTTCGGCGTGCCGAGTCCCGGAAGTGAAAATATCAGTGTGTATCAGGGATTTGTTGATGATGTCAAATTCAGCCACGAGCGTGGTTTTTGTGAAACGCCTTTTTCTGTCACAATCGCCAGCGAAACCAAAGGTGCTGTAATATACTATACACTTGACGGCACTGAGCCGTTTAATACCGCCAGTGTGGGACGGGCCCGGATGGGTATGACCTATACGGGTCCTATTAATATAAGTAGAACGACATGCTTGCGGGCAGTTGCGATAAAGCCAGGCTGGAAATCTTCGGAAATTAAAACGCGCACCTACATCTTTCTCAATGATGTAATAAGGCAATCATCCTCCGGCCGGGAACTCGGGGCCGGGTGGCCTGCAGGCAGTGTCAACGGGCAAGCAATCGATTACGGGATGGACCAGGAGGTGGTTAATGACGTACGATACCGGGACAAGATTAAGGATGCACTGCTGGCGATACCTACTATCTCGCTTGTAACGGCCCTGCATAACCTGTTCGATTCTTCTGAGGGTATTTATGTTAATGCCGGGAGAGAAGGACGATTATGGGAGCGGCCTGCATCGGTTGAATTGCTCAATCCTGACGGAAGCAAAGGTTTTCAGATAAATGCCGGATTACGTATTCGTGGCGGATTTAGCCGGAGTAACAGCAACCCCAAACATGCGTTCCGCTTATTCTTCAGGGCCGAATATGGGCAAGCCAAGCTCAGGTTTCCGCTTTTCGGTGACGAAGGTGTTGACGAATTCGAGAATGTTGACCTTCGGACCAGTCAGAACTATTCATGGAGCTTCCAGAACAGTAACCAGAACACGATGGTACGCGAGGTGTTTTCACGCGACGTTCAGGGGCAAATGGGGCATCCATATACGCGCAGCCGCTATTATCATCTTTATATCAACGGCCAGTACTGGGGTATCTTCCAGACACAGGAACGTTCTGAGGCCTCGTATGCCGAGTCGTATTTTGGGGGTGATAAGGACGACTACGATGTGGTGAAAGTGGACCGCAGTGTCGGGCGCGCAATGCTGGCGACTGATGGAAATATGGACGCCTATCGCCGGCTATATGACGGGACGGGGGCGCGAGCGTTGGGCAACAACGCCGCCTACTATAGACTTCAGGGATTGAATCCGGACGGTACACGAAACCCGGACTACGAGAGATTGCTCGACGTTGATAACCTTATCGATTTTATGATTATCGAATACTATACAGGTGACAGGGACGGCCCGGGTTCCCGCTTCGGCAACATACCCAACAATACGTTCAGCATATACAACCGGGAAAATCCCGACGGTTTTAAATGGTTCCATCATGATAATGAGCACACTCTTGGTGTGAATAATAGTGAACGTAATATGGTTACGCCGTTCACCACAGCCGGGGCTCAGTGGAGATATTTCAATCCGCATTGGCTTCACGAGCAGCTTATTTCCAATAAAACCGACTACCGTATGCGATTTGCCGACCGTGTATATCGTTATTTCTTCAACGACGGTCTTCTGACACCAAGTATGTCACAGAACCATATCCGGGCTCGTGCCGAGCAGATTGAGCTTGCGATAATCGCCGAATCCGCCCGATGGGGTGATTCCAAAAGTTCGAGCCCATTTACAAGAGACGGCCATTGGCAGCCGGAAATCGACAGGATTCTCAATAATTATTTACCTTCTCGAACAGAAGTTGTTCTCGAGCAGTTTAAGAGCGTTGGCTGGTATCCCCGTGTCGATGCGCCAACGTTTAGCCATCGGACGGCACAGGTAGAGCCGGGCTTTAGATTAACTATGAGTGCTCCGGACGGTACGATTTATTACACCCTCGACGGTTCCGACCCGCGTCTGACAGGGATGTCACAGGGTATCGATGACAGTACCACCCTGATAATTGAGAGTGCCGCTAAACAGGTGCTTGTTCCAAGCCGTCCCGTTAGCGAGAACTGGAAGGGCGGCGAATCTTTTAATGATTCAGGCTGGCTGGCTTGTGTGGGCATACCGGGCGGTGTCGGCTTTGAAAGAGGCTCAGGTTATGAGGGTTTTATCACGCTTGATATCGAAGGCCAGATGTATATAAACAATGCGACCTGTTATATCCGTATCCCGTTTACTATTGAAGTCAGCCCGGACGGTTTTGACTTTATGACACTCAAGATTCGCTACGATGACGGCTTTATCGCCTACATCAATGGCGTTGAGGTTGCCAGACGCAATTTCCTTGGCACACCGACCTGGAATTCAAGTGCTCAGGCCAGCCACTCCGACTCTGAGGCTGCCGTATTCGAGAACATAGACATCTCTGCTTATCTTGATGCTCTTGGACCTGGCAATAATATTTTAGCCGTTCAAGGATTGAATTCATCCACAACCAGTACCGACCTTCTCATCTCCGCAGAACTGGTTGCGGGCAAAAGCAGTCCACCCGGTGACGATGGTACTTCACCCGGTGTGTTCGAATATACCGGGCCAATCACGCTGAGCCATAGTACCCAGGTTAAAGCCCGGGTACTCAGCGGCAGTACATGGAGTGCTCTCAATGAGGCGACCTTTGCGGTAGGCCCGGTGGTGGATAATCTTCGCATTACGGAGATTATGTATAATCCATTTAATCCGAACACAGAGTACGTTGAGCTTCAGAATGTCGGGGCCGGAACGATTAATCTTAATCTGGTTAAATTCACAAACGGAATTGATTTTACCTTCCCAAATATAGAACTTGCAGGCAACGAATATGTAGTAGTAGTTCAGGACCG
>JACNGQ010000429.1 GCA_014384025.1 Planctomycetota bacterium
TGGCGGAAGAAAGCAAATACAGTTTATCCATGCTCGTAGATAATCCGGTCAAATCGTTTTTTTGGGCACAGCCACTGAGCATTATTGCCAAACAAGCCATTAGCGTCAAACCGAAACATGTTTTTACCAGCATCGTCATCACGTACCTCCTGTAAATATCAAAATTTGTACCCATGTAAATTTCCAAACGTTAGAAAAGCCAGATTCTACTTTACTGCAAATGGACTGTCAATAATAGACTCGATATTTTCCAGATAGACGGCTCAACTACGTTGCCGAGCCACTTCATGATTATTCTATTCTATACGTCGAGATGATGCACAGATTTTTTTCAGAAATTACCGCTCCCGGCGGCAACGTGCAAATAAAAGGGTTGAATGTGTCACATGAAGGGGGAGTGCACGATGTGGTGATTGGCAATATGCGATTCCGTCCGGTGCATGCCGCGGGCAACCCGCCTAAGGGAAAAAGCATAAATTGTCGTTAATATCACCCGAATCGTCAATTCGACGTGTGAAGTTGTCACCAATAATGGCAAAATTGTTGAGACTGTAGCATAAATACCGGGATATTTAATGACATTTAACCATATTGGTCGATACGTCTTCCAGAAGTACTGACAGAGCAAAACGCTTTTTTGGGAGAGACGATCATGGCTAAGCCGGGCGAATATGTAGCCGACGTAACAGAAGGTATTGCTCGTGTTGAAGATTTACCCAAAGCAAAGGTCAAACGGCGTTCACGCACATACAAGAAGCGGCCGTGTCCTGACTGCGGACACTCATCCTACCGCGACAAAGTCTTCACCCGCACCCTGCACGATCTGGGAGACCTATCTGCCAACCGGCCGGTGGATGTGCTGGCTACCTATTCACAGCACTGCTGCTCCAAGTGCAATAAATACTTCAATGCCGACCTCGGCGATTTGGCAGACCCCGGTTGTCACTATACTCGCCAAGTTGTCCATTTGGCGGTGCGATTGGTCGTGGAAGACGGCTTGCCATATCGGCCGGCATCATGGCATTTATGGCGAGACCATAGGGTTTTTGTTCCGTGGGCTACGATTCAGAACTGGGTCGAGGCGACGGGGGAAAAAAGCTGAAGAACGAATTACCACAGAATATCTTGATGGTGCTTTGGCTGATTTCTCCGGCTATATTGCAGCTGATGAACTGTATGATGGGCCTTTCTGCGTATTGTCTATTGTGGACAATCACAACTTCAGGCGGCTTATCTACGAAGTTCTCGACCACGATCCGACTCATGATGACCTGATTAGATTTTTTCGTCGCTTCCGTAAGGAACTGGATCAACGAAATTTAAAGTTGTTAGGTGTCACTACCGATGGCTCACCTTTATATCCAGAGCCCTTGGCCCTGATATTCCCTGGAGTGGGCCATCAAGTATGTGAGTTTCATATCCTCAAGGAAATCAACAAGCAAATTCTCAAAGCCGTTACCGCTGTTCGTCGAGAACTCAAGAAAAAGTTACCCAAACTAAAACGTGGCCGTCCCTCATCGCAGGCTGCCAGAAAAGCTGCTCGCCGAAAGAAAAAATTACAGGACAAAATCGGAGACCTTTTTGAGCATCGGTATTTGTTTGTAAAACATTCACTAACACCCAGAGAAAAAAAGATATTCCTGCGTATAACCCGAGGCTTGCCCAATTTGCGGAAATTACGTTTGATCATGGATCAGGTATATCGGCTCTTCGACCGCCGCTGTCGAACAGAAACAGCCTTGAAAAAGCTAGCCAAATTACGTCAGCATGTTCGCCGATTCAAAACGTTGGGGCAATCTCTTAAGAAACTGTTTACACCAAATATCGAAAAAGCGTTGACCTTCCTTGATGATTCGCTGCTACCATCGACATCCAACGCCGTGGAGCGGGGCTATCGTCGCCATCGAAAGATGCAAAAAAATATTTACCGAGTCCGAACTCAAGAACATATCAGCCAGCGTATTGCCATTGATATGCAGCGTGAGGAGCAATCTCAAGGGCGTTTACAAACAATAACCATGCTTCACAATGACCGGCGGAAAGCAATATAATCCCGGTAACCATGCTACAGTCTCATTTTATCGGTCGTTTACCGATATGTTGTGTATGAAAGGATTCACATTGACGCCCAGGCAGGTTAATGAACTGAAAAAGGTTCATCGTCAGGTTCCGCACCGTCGCGAGGCGGACCGTATCAAAGCTATCGTGCTGTTAGGAACCGGCTGGACGTTGGAGCAAACCGCAGAAGCACTATTACTGGACACTGGAGCTTTGCGGCGTTATGTGCAAACCTTTCAAGACGGCGGCATAGACGCCTTGCTGCTGATGGCTTATCAAGGCAGTCAGCCCAAGCTCACAAATGCCCAGTTGCACAAATTGGAAAAACAGTTATCGCAAACCATTTATCTGCGCGCCGAAGATATAGCTCGTTATGTCAAAGAAACCTTCGGCACAGACTACACGATCAATGGCATAACCAACCTTCTGCATCGCCTGGGCTACACCTACAAAAAACCCAAAACGGTGCCCGGCAAAGCGGATGCCCTGGCCCAGGAGCAATTTGTTCGGAAATATAAAACCCTGAAAAAACGCAAGCAACCGCATGATCCGATCTATTTTATGGACGGTGTACATCCGCAGCACAACAGCGTCGCAGCCTTTGGCTGGATCAAAAAAGGTGAAACGAAAACCATCAAAAGTAATACCGGTCGAACCCGACTGAACCTCAACGGCGTCATCAACGCCGAGACGCATCAGGTCGTGATTCGCCACGACGAGACTATCAATGCGCAATCGACCCTTGCCTTGTTTAAGATGCTGGAGAAAAAGCACCGTAAAGCCGAGAATATTTACGTGATTGCCGACAATGCTCGTTATTACCGCAGCAAGGTGGTGAAATCCTTTCTGGTAAATTCGCGCATCAAGTTGATTTTTCTGCCGCCTTATTCTCCGAATTTGAATTTGATTGAGCGGCTGTGGAAATATTTCCGCAAAGTGGTTTTGTATAATCGTTATTACGAGACGTTCGCCGAGTTCAAGGAACGATCGCTGATGTTCTTTGCGACGCTCCGAGAACACAAGACAGCTTTACGCACGTTGCTGACCGACAACTTCGAAATCATCGCTACGTAACCTGGCATTTTCATTTGTGTTGAGTATCTATTGGCAACAACGATGGAATTCTTCATATTAGGACTTCCCATATATATTCCCAGTTGATCATTCTATGTTGATATTGTAATCATATATCCTTCTTTTTGGAATAGAAAAGAATGGATAAGTGAGGTGATGCATTTATTAAAGCAAATAATGTTGAATTGGACAATTACAGCATTTGAGCTATCAATAATAACTCATCACCTTCTTCACATCTTCAACAGTTAAAGCAGTCCTACTATCAGCCAACATAACAGTTATTGAACTTTTTAATAATCTTATAATTTTGTGAAGCTCCTTATGCCCATATTCCAC
>JACNGQ010000092.1 GCA_014384025.1 Planctomycetota bacterium
GGGTTAGCGTAACCGACGACAGAGCCGTTCGCAGCCGGGTTATCAAATCCATCTATCCAGGCCAGATATATTCTGTTAGAAGCCGGGTCACTTTCATCAAGGTCGTTGTAGCTCTCCATATCATCAATGATAAGGAAGTTGGCCGTAGTGAAGCTCCAGAGTGGACCTGTCCAGGGGCTGTCTGCGTTGGTGCCATTGGCCTCATCGACACGCCAGTAGTAGGTAGTATCCCACTCAAGCTGTCCGGGGTCATAGCTCTCGGAGCCAAGATTGCCGCTGCTTTTTAATTCCAGAGAGGCTGCATCGGCGCCAAAATAGACTTCATGTGAAGCCCCAAATCCCGGTGCCCATGTGAGAACAGGTGTTTGTGTTACATCCACAGCACCATTAGCCGGGTTGAGAGCCGCAACAGCGCCTTCGGTAGTAAAGCTCCAGATGTCACCTTTATGCGTTTCTGCAATATCGAACTCATCGACGCGCCAGTAATAAGTCCTGGCCATTTTAAGTGTGCCGGGAGAATAGGTTGCAACTCCCTGAGGAAGACCACCGGCTGCATTGCTGACATCATCAATGTTGTCGCCGAAGTACACAGTATGTAACTTCGCACCGTAACCTGGTGTCCAGCTAAGCTTTGCGTCCAGAGCTACAGACTCGGCACTATCAGCCGGGTTGGGTAAGTAGGCTGTTTTGGGAGGAATACTAAAGCTCCAGATATCGCCTTTCCACGGGCTGTTCGGCTCGGTGTCGTTGACTTCATCAATCCGCCAGTAGTAAGTTGTTCCGGGAGTAAGGCCGTCCGGAAAAGCAAAACCAGGGAAGCCGGCAACAATAAAGGTTGCTGCCTGGTTGCCGATGAACGTGCCTTCGGCGCCTTCGCTGACAGCATCGAAATTGTCACCTATGTACACATCGTGCGAGGCGGCAAAATCCCCGGCACGCCAGCCAAGGCTTATCCATGTGTCCTCGTGAAGTGTACCGCTGCTCGGATCGGCTCCATAGGCCTTGACGATGGCGCCGCCCTGGTTCTCCATGCTCGCCCTGACATCACCTTCGCTCATCACGTGATTGTAAATGCGCAAGTCGTCGACCATACCCGTATAGGACTCACCAAAATTCATATCACCTCCAATGTAATAAGTCTCGTTATCGCCATCTGTTGTCTGAAAGGCTGATTCCTGCGTGAGGGCCCCGTTGACGAAGATGCGAAAGTTCGTACCATCCCCAGTCACTGCGACGTGTGTCCATTGGTTGGCGGGAACAACACCCGGGGCTGTCTCACACATACCTCCCGCCCAAGCTGTGCCAACGCGACCACGCCATGAAAGCCTCCCATCGTTGTTAAGGAACAGCGTGTCATTTGTGTCAGACGCTCTAACCGACCGAAAAATCTGCTGCCACGTGTTGCCGGTTCGCGAAGGGTTAATCCAGGCAGTCAGCGTAAATGATCCCTGGAACAGGTTGGCGGTTAACGAATCAGAGGCGCCGATTACGACGCGACTTCCATCAAATGCGAGCGCTTGTCCGAATTGCCCTTCGACAACTGTCGGATTGTCTTCCAGTGTTCCGTCGTTGCCATTGCCCGTTGCATCCAGTGCGGTCGTGCCGGCACCGTCATCGAGCTTCCATTGTGCAACAAGCTCTGCCGAAGCATTACTAACCAGCCCCAGAACCAAAACAACAGCAGCTAAATAAATCATTTTTTTACACATAATTAGTCCTCCAGAAAAAAGTTAAAATAACTTTGCTTTGTTGACGCACGAAAACACGCATTGTTTTGAAAAAGATAAATTGCTGATTGAAGAGATATATGAATTTAAATTCGCCGAATGAAATACAAAGCTCTGACCTGGAATTTTATGCCTTGCATAACACACGATACATCCTCCTCTACTTGGAACACTACAGGAATTGTACCCACAGGAAGAACAAAATCAACAGATATCCACCTGTGCGGGCACAAACTTCACTAATATTATCTATACCAAATTACCTGCCTATCCGTCAAGGGAAATCCCTGCGATTATTGGTATGTTCAGGGAGTATCTCAAAGTGATATAAATATATTATTGACCTGATTTTGTTTTGATGATACTCTATCACCGGCATAATTAAGGAAGCTAACTTATGGAATTATCTGTGGTAATGAGGTTACGAATTGCTGCTGCGGCCGCGATAGGGGTGGTTTTGATAGGTATCCTTGCCTGGCCGTTAGCTTCATCAAACGGGCCCATCAATGCTGTGCGAGCCAGCGATATAAGTACTGGCGGAGCGATAACATTGGTGGTTCTGGCGTTTCTAACCGGTCTTCTTGCCTATTTTGTTTCCTGGCCGCACGGCAGAGAAATCGGCATCCTGGCTGTACCATCGGGATTGACAATTTGGGCTGTGCGCTCCGGCAGCATGACTTCTTTGATGCAGCTTTATCCATCCGCCGAACAGCGCCAGGCAATTTTTACGGCTTTTAAATGGGATTCTGTTTTCTGGCTTGTTCTTGTTGCCGCCGGTTTCATCGGCGTGCTGTTAGGTCAGAAAATCATTTCAAGTCCCAGGTCTCGGGCAAAACAAAAAACATCTAACTCTAAACCTACTCAGTACCTAAGCGCAATAATTGCTCTGGCCGGTTCAGTTTTCATAGCCCAATTTTGTATTGGAATGTTTGCCCAGGACGTTTCGCTGACAGATCCCAAACTGGGTGCGATTATGGCTCAGCCGTCCGTAGGGCAGATTGTCTTTGCTGTATTTATCTCGTTCGGAGTTGCAGCTTTTATTGTCAAGAAATTTCTCGATGTCAGCTATATATGGCCGGCAATTGCCACTGTTTTTCTAACTATCTTTGCAGTAAGTAATTATGCCAGACAGGATGTGTTGCAGTATTTTGTTCAGGAGTGGCCCTCAGCTTTTTTTGTTAATTCGGTTATTTCCATATTGCCCGTGCAGATAGTGGCTTTGGGTACATTAGGCTCAATTGCCGGCTATTGGATGGCTATTCGTTACAACTATTGGCGCAAACATGAGATGAAATAGTAGAATTTCCCGCATATGGAAAATACAATACATCATTTTTTTAACCCTTTGTACTTCTATAAGCTCATATAGCATAAGACTTTATGGGTATTTAGTCCTATATCGCGTCATCATTCCACAAACAAAATCAAAAATGGTTATTTATAGGCTGTAAATTAGCCGAAATATATTGTGTTAAGATTTTGGCCAAATGTGGTTTTTAGGCTAAGGAAAAAGAAAAGTTAGAGAAATTAAAGCTGTGTTAATAAGCAATTGGATGAACACTTGAATTGAAATGACGTAATATACGGTAGTAAAACCAGTCGACAAAAGGAGTTAGCAATGTTGGTTCTAAGCAGGCAAAGAGATGAATCGATTATGATCGGTGATGATGTTGAGATTATTATCGTCGATGTACGGGGTGATAAGGTCCGTTTGGGTATAACGGCCCCGAAGGAGATACCGGTTCATCGAAGAGAAATATACGACGCGATTCAACGCGAAAAAGGCCTGAAAAAGGAACCTCAGTCAGAGCATCCGGAAAAACCCCAGACGCCGGAGTCCACGAAAGATTCCTAATAGTTGGAATCTTCCCACAACGTTTTCATTTCATACTTCTACCATAGTTTCTACGATATTATCATTGTTTCGGTGGATTATTTTAATTTACCATAATTTGTGTTGTTATAGACTTTTATAAAAGAACCAGACAAAACCACGACCATCGAAATATTGCTCACGAAAATTTCTCCTTGCCTTTCCCCCCTCCCACATCTTAACATACCCTCGGCATGCGGATGTTCTTTGATTTTAGCCACCAAGGAAGTAATGTAGATTGTGAACCGTACACCTTTGTTCTTATACGAAAAACAAATAAACAGTTCTTATGCTTTCCAAACTGAACCGGATTAAAAAAAGGAGGATAATTTTATGAAAGAAGGCATTGAAATTAATCGAAGACAATTTATGGGCGCTTCGCTGGCCGCCACTGCTGGATTTCTGGCAAATGTCAACGGCACTTCTCAGGGGGCTCAAAAGAAAAAGTCGAATATGAAGGTTGGTTTGTACAGCATCACATTTCTTGGGATTTGGTATCGCGGAGAGGCCCTTTCCTTGGAAGAGATGATTAAACGAGCAAAAAGTTATGGTTATGAAGGGATTGAGATTGATGGAAAGCGTCCTCATGGCAATCCACTCGACTGGCCAAAAAAACGCTGCAGGGAACTTCGCTCTTTCTCTGACGGAGAAGGTATTGAAATTCATGGAGTTGCGGCCAATAACGATTTCAGCAGTCCGATCCCGGAATACCGAGAGTGTCAGATTGCTTATGTTAAAGAGCTGATTCGAATGACATCGGATTTGGGTGCGAGGACTTTACGGATGTTTCTGGCCTGGCCGGGTGTTACAAAACATCCGCAACTGGCGCAATACACCATCGCAAAGGATAACTGGAAATATAACCATAAGAAATTTACCGAAGAAGAAATATGGACCTGGTGTCGCGAAGGCATGGCTGAATGTGCACGATATGCCGAAGATGCTGGCGTTATCTTGGCATTACAGAATCATGCTCCTGTTATCTGGAGTTACCAAGACGTGCTGCGGATGGTCAAACAAGTCAATTCCACAAGCCTGAAAGTCTCATTGGATGTTCCGATTATGGTGGATAAACGTCCTGAAAATATCCGGAAAGCTGCCCAAGCCGTAGGTAATTTACAGGTCCTGTCCCATTTCGGTGGTGAATACGATAGGGATAAAAATGGCAAAATAAAAGGCGCTGAATTCTATACACCTTTCATTCGGGCAATGCATGAGATTGGATATTCCGGCTATCTAAGTTATGAATTGTGTCATCCGCTGCCGAAAGTAAATGGCCAAACAGTAGGCATCGAATTTGCAGAAAAAAATGCTCAATTAGCCGCCGAATTTATGCGTGGGATCATTAACGAAGCTACAAAGGCATAAAAATAGAAAAATACAGAAGAAGAGATAGAATGGATTTGCTGCTCTACGAAGTAGATCTTCACTACATAGCACGAGTCAGCCCATAATGATTATATTTTATTAGGAAACCATATAAATTTGAACACTAATTGCATGTAATAAATTCTAAAAATGATGGCGAATAGAAATCTTAATTCTTGGTCGCGAAAAATATTTCGTAATTTTATTTGCGGCTTTTTTTTAGGCATAGTCATTGGAATACTTGGCATTGCCAAAGGAGGAAGATATGTCCCACCTATTTCAGTAATAATTATCTTTGGTTTAATCTTCGGGACAATTTCGGCAATCTTCGGTCGGTCTTTCTGGCAGTTCGGTAGTAAACGCAAAACATCTGGATTCCCGGAACAAACGGATCAAAGCATTGATGACACCTCTAAAGATAATTCTGTTCAGCAAGATAGTATAATTCCATAATAATACCCTTATACTAATAAACATTAAATATGTATCACAAAATGAAAAAAAAACTGTATCATCCTACTCGCTTTTATTATTTTAATTCTAATATTTCCTTTCATATTCTCATTCATACATCCCTGGACAAATATTCAGTGCAGGAAAGAGTATATCGATATCAACACCGGAATATCTAGAACCCAAAAGTATTATTGGTTTCTGAAATATTCGGATAAGACTGAACCGACATATCTTTCAAAGCTTCATGGCATTGCTTCAACAGAAAATCCGCAGTGGCACATAGTAAATACTCTTTCATTTGGACATGGACACTCTCCTCATTACATTTTCCACAGCGCATTTGGCCAGATAAAAAATTTGAAACTGTTGATTTCTCTCTACAATATTAAAGAAAAAGACTCAAAAGCAATCGCCCGTCAAATAATCGAACTCTGGAAAGAAAACCGGTCTGACGATAAAGCAGGTGAATACCTTCATGAAATTAATATGCAATATGGAAAAGACTTCAAATATTAAGCAATCATATTGTCTTTTGCCGACATTTAATTAAGTTCCCAAAAACCATATAGGATTATAATTAGATGGATATATAAGAAGGAGTCGAGTTGTGAGTGACAACGACCAGCTCAAATTATCCGGCGATGATTTGATACAAAAAACATCCAAAAAGCAATGGATTAGCTTTAGTATTGTATTTTTAATATCCTGGAGTATCTCGCTTTTTCTGTGGTTTCAGGTTGAAGCGGACAGGCATATTTTATTTGCCTTAAACAATTCTAATTTTGGTAACGGCCTGCTTATCATTAATCGGCTCTCTTCACAATACGGGATGCCTGTCATTGTGTTTATATATATGTTGTATCTGGCACTGTCTTTGAAATATACCCATTTGAAAAAGTCAAGACAGGTGTTCCTGTTGATAATCTTTTCTTTCGCCGTCGCGGGTATTTCCGGCGACATACTAAAAGAAATATTCAATCGCACCCGTCCGATTCATGAATATGCTAATGAGCTAAGCTTCTTTACTCGTTCGGGCTCTCCATCGATGCCTTCCGGCCACTCAACTAAAAGCATGGCACTTGCCCTGCCCTTTCTTTTTTATGCAGAATATAAAGGACGATTCCATACCCTGGTGAAATGTATTTTAGTCTTCGTGGCGTTAATGGTTTGTTTTTCGCGAATATTTTTAGGGGCACATTATTTAAGCGACGTTTTGGCCGGGATAGGCTGGGTATTTTTATGCTTACCTGTTTCTGTTATGCTAAGTAACAAATTATTAAGGAAAATGACATATCAAAAATTCGAGCGTGCCGCAAAAATATGGATTTTGGTTTATCTTGGTTTTATGATTTATCTGGTATTTGTATAAGGAATTTCATACCACTGGGCCTGTCTGCTAAACACAAAACACTAAGTGCTATCACCATCATTAGTCTGAATTACCAAATGTCCAATTAGCCACAAATGCGTTTTAACAGCATTAAAAACGGCTTTTTGCCGGCCGACTTGACTTTTGGCCGATTATGACTATATTTAGGTAGTTGGATGGTAATTATTTATCAGTTTTAGAAGGAGTACCCATTGTAATCGGGTTTTCGGAGGGGTATCACAAACCGCCTGTTACCTGGCGGAGCCAAAGCTTTATGGCAGGGATGTTTGATAATAGTACGGTTATTCAGGTTCAGCAGGCCAATGACATCGTAGATGTCATAAGTGAACATGTGAGCTTAAAGAGAAAGGGCCGGGAGATGGTCGGGCTCTGCCCATTCCACGATGACAATCGCCCGAGTATGAACGTCAACGCCGTCAAGCAGATATTCAAATGCTTCGCCTGCGGCGCCGGCGGCGATGTCTTCAAATTTCTCCAGATGCGGGAGAACCTTACTTTCCCTCAGGCCATAGAGAGGCTGGCCGAGCGTGCAGGCATAAAGCTAAAACCTGTCCAATCTTCCCAAAGGCCGGGCCGGGCCCAAACACCCTCGCAGGAAATCGACCCGAACAAACTGGCACAGGTCAACGCCTGGGCCGCTAACTACTTCCGGCAAAACCTACAGGATGAAAAAAAGGGTAAGTATGCCCGCGACTACCTCGCCCAGAGGCAGATAACCTCCGAAAGCATAAACAATTGGCAGCTCGGCCTGGCAATAGCTTCGCCCGATGATTTACTCAGCACCGCAAGGGAAAAAAATGCACAGATCAAGCTCCTGGAACCCGCGGGCCTCGTCACCGCCCAAAATCAGGACAAGTTCATAAATCGCCTGATGTTTACAATTACCGATGTGACCGGCCGGGTCATCGGCTTTGGCGGACGGACTTTGGACGATTCAGGTGCAAAATACATAAACTCCCCGGCGACCCCACTGTTCGACAAAAGCAATTCGCTCTACGGCCTCGAGCAGGCACGCCATCAGATTGTCTCGACCGGAACCGCTGTTGTCGTCGAAGGTTACACCGACTGCATAATGGCGCACCAATTCGGCTGTACCAACATTGTAGCAACCCTGGGAACAAGTTTCACTGCCGGCCACGGACGCATCCTCCGCCGCTATGCTAAAAAAGTAATTTTGCTTTTCGATAGCGACGTCGCCGGCCTTGAAGCCGCAAACAGGGCTTTGGATGTCTGTCTGGCACAGCGCATAGATATAAGGCTTGCCTCGGTCCCCGAAGGTAAAGACCCGTGCGATTTTCTTTTGGCCGCCGGCAAAGAACGCTTCGAACAGCTCTTGAACGATGCTGTCGATGTCTTCCAGTTCAAGTGGAACAGATTAACGGCCGGTATCGGCAGCGAAGATACCCTTGCCGGCAAAAGGTCGGCGATTGAAGAGTACTTGCAGACCATAGCAACCGCGCTGTGGGCGGGCAATGTCTCACCGATAGACCGTGGTTTGATAGTTAACCGGGTTTCGAAGATCATCGGCCTTGATACCAGGCAAATTAATGATGAGCTGAAAAGAAGGCTCAGGCAGGCCCAGAGATCCTCAAGCTATAATACCGAAAAGCAAACAACCCAACCAATAGATTATGGCCGCGGCCTCTTCGCCACTGCCCAGCGAGAGGTCCTGGAAGTATTGCTCAACGAACCCAATCTCTTTGAGATTTTTAAACAAAAAATTACGCCGGACATCTTCGATGTGCCGATATTAAAACAAATCGCAGAGATATTGTTTGAAGCGCTCAATACCGATGTCAATACTTCGCTTGCAGAGATATTGGCCAAAACCGAATCCGTTGAGCTTGGCAATTCTCTTGTCGAATTAAGCCAGACCGGACAGGAAAAAGGAAACTTCCAGGCCCGCCTTAAAGGCGCCCTCGATGCTATTGAGCGCCACCGGGAGCAGAAACAAAACAGTTTCATTAAAACAATAGATGACCAGAAGCAATTTCTGCGCAAAGTCTATGAAAATACCGGAAAGGAAAACCCGCACAATGTGGGTATGGTATAGTGAACAAACATCGGCAAAGAGCCGTAAAAATAATATACATAGCAAAGTGTCCGGATTCCATCAGGAGTGAGGACGATTTGAATTTGCGTTCTATGTGATTATTGATTGATTTTCAAAACATATACAAAGGTGCAATTGTGACAAAAAAACGAAGTGTGACAAAAAAAAGAACAAAGAGAGCTAAAAAAGCCACCTCCAATAAAAAAAATAAAGACATTGAAGTCGAAATCGACGAGCCTCTCCCGGGCAGCGGCAATATCAAAGACACAGAGCAGCAGATAAAATTGCTGATCGAAAAGGGCAAGAAAAAAGGCTTTCTCACTTATGAGGAGATGAACGACGACCTGCCCGACGATGCCATCAGCGCCAGCCGTCTCGACCGCCTCCTGGCAAGCCTCGATGAAATGGGTGTCAGGCTGTTCGATGAAGATGATGTAGAATCCTATCAGGCCGCTAAAGCCCATGAAGAAGGGGAATTCGATACGGCCGATGAAGATAAAGAGGAAGACGAGCACGAAGATGACAAAGATCAGCATCTAAAAGAAGACGTGTTGCTCGAACAGCAACTGGTCGGCGAAGACAACTCTCGCAGAATTGACGACCCTATTCGCATGTATTTGACTCAAATGGGCCAGATACCCCTGCTGACGAGAAAGTCCGAAATTGCTCTCGCGCGAAAAATTGAAATAGCGAGAATGACCTTTAGAAGGAAAATGCTTCAATGCGACTACTGCTCCCGGAACTCTCTCGATTTATTACAACAGGTACAGAACGGCACCATGTCGTTCGACAGAACAATCAAAGTCGGCACGGCATATAGTCTCACCAAAAGTGTAATAAAAAAGCGGCTCCTCGTGAACATCAGTACCGTAGATAAGCTGCTTAAAATCAACCAGGACCTGTTTAAGAAAACTCTCACTCACCAAAGCAGCAAGGAAGCCAGGGCCACATTTAAATGGATACGTCGAAACAAACGAAAAATCGCAACACTGCTCGAAGAGCTAAGCCTGCGAACCAGCAGAATCCAGCCGGTCAAAAATAAACTCCACGGCATCTGCAGTAAAATGCACCAGTTAGAGCAGGCTATTGCAGCAGGCCCGAACAGCCAGATAACCGAAGAAGATATATTTTCGATGAAGCAGGAGCTGTCCGGCCTGATCGAGCTGGTTATGGAAAGGCCGAAACAGCTCAACAAAAACCTGAACGTCCTGGACAGGGTCTTCAGCCAGTATGAGAACACCAAGCGGGAACTCTCCAGCGCAAACCTCAGACTGGTCGTTTCCATCGCCAAGAAATATCGCAATCGGGGCCTTAGCTTTCTGGATTTAATCCAGGAAGGCAACACCGGGCTGATGAGAGCCGTGGACAAATACGAGTATCGCAGGGGATACAAATTCAGCACCTATGCGACATGGTGGATTCGACAAGCGATAACCCGTGCGATTGCCGACCATGCACGAACGATTCGTATTCCGGTCCATATGATAGAGACGATGAGCCGTCTGAGAACCGCCGGAAAAGTCCTGCACCAGAAGCTGGGCAGAGAAGCAACTATCGAAGAAATCGCCGAGGAAGCCAATATGACTGTCGATGAGACCCGCAGGGTCCTTAAAATATCCAAGCACCCAATCAGTCTCGACAGGCCGATAGGCGAAAGCGAGGACAGCTACTTCGGAGATTTTATCGAAGATAACGAAATCGACTCACCCGTGGCCTCGGCCACCCAGGAAATGCTCAAAGACAGGATCGATGTCGTCCTAAAAACACTTTCATATCGCGAACGCGAAATTATCAAGCTGCGATACGGAATCGGTGACGGCTATACTTATACCCTGGAGGAAGTCGGCAGAATCTTCAAAGTTACCCGCGAGCGCGTCAGGCAGGTCGAGGCAAAGGCAATACGAAAACTCCAGCACCCCGTCCGCGCCCGCAAGCTCGAAGGCTTCATGGACCACAAAAGCGCCTGAGCAGGCAATACAAATTATAGATGAAACATTAGAGAATTTTTCAAGATTTCAGAGCTTTCGACACACCGGACACACATAAAAAGCCCTGTCTTTTAGACGGGGCTTTTGTTCTGCAAAAATAATCAATAGTAAATCATCAATAATCATTTGGTATATTGCTTTATTTATTTGTGCTGACCCATCCCGCTCCATTCATGCGCCCCAATATCGGGCTTGCTATCGCTGATTCTATTGCCCCAGATATCCAGGCCTCCATTTTCTGGAATAACACTCCCACTATCAATACAAGGAGAGTCTGATGCCAGCCGATATCCACGCAGGGATTCTCGGGTTCTCATATCAATACGGCTTCCTCCCTTACCCGACGCTTCAAAAAGGGGATCCCCCACAACAGGATTCCGATCAGACTCATGCGGCGAAATGTTGAAGTACAGATTGTTGTTGAACCTCGTGTTGATTCCTCCGGCGTTTTGCCCCCAGCGTCCCGCGCCTTCGAAGTAGAATATGTTGTTTTCAAACACGGAGTTCAAAGGAGTACGATTCTCACAAAATACTTCAACATCAAGGTCCTTGCTCACATAGTGGGTATTATTGTAGATGTAAACATGGTCGGCTGACTGTTCACGTTCAAAGCCATAGAAATAAATGCCTTCCCTGTCGTTTTGGCTGATATTGTAACGAATAAACACATAACGTGTAGGTCGTTTCATAATGCCGCAAAACCAGTGATTGTCGTGGCTGTAGTTATACTGAATGTAAGTATGGGTACAGTTATAGTCCGCATCAAAGGCGCCCCGGTCTCTTCCACCTTCTCCGACATTTCCGTAAACTTCGTTATACTGGATTTTGATGCCCCGGGTGTTAAAGCAGAATATGCTGTGGCCCGTGCTGTAGCGGCTGCTGTTTGCCAGAGTATTGTACTCATATACGGCATCCTCACTAACACGCGCTATGATGCTGTTCCGGCCCGTATGGTCTATGAAATTATGTGCTACATAGACCTTGGTCCAGAAATAGTCTGCACGTTGGCCCTCTGCCTTAGTACCAAAAAGTATTTTCGCATGAGGGGAGTTATTGCCAATTCCCACGCCCCCGACTCGCTCTATCCTGTTGCCGACAATACGGACATCATGAAATTTAGCCGGCTTCTCTCCTTCCACATGGATATGAATGCCACCCCGGCCTTTGCCGGCAACTTTCCCATTGACATCATGGATGTGACAGTTGGTAATATGGATATGGTGGTGAGTCTCCCCTGTGTCCTGCGCCAATACATAAATGCCAAACAATGTCCCTTGATCCTCATCGGTCCCGTCTGTGTTGGTAATCTCAATCCCATCAATCTCCCAGAACTCCACATTCTTCAAAAAAATACCGGCCGTATTTTTCCCCAACGCATTGATGATTGGCTTATGGCCATCGCCGTAGGTCTTGAGACAGATGGAGGCCTTGTCCGTTCCACTTCCCCCGGGAGAAAACATGCCGTTAAAAACGGCTCCTCGCTTAAAGAGAATAGTGTCACCCGCCCTGAATTCAGCCTCTTTGTAGGCATCGAAGTCAGCCTGCGAATCAATGTGATAAACCGCTGCATCCAGAGAGGACCCGACAATCGCTATTAATATGACATACATGTAGAAGCTGATCCATACTCTATTCTGTTTCACTATATTTTACCCTCTTATATACCAGAACCACATTTGGTGTCCTATGGAATCCTCTCCCGGTCCCTGGAGGCTATCTGTTGTAACAAGGCTTTCCATTCCAACACCCGCTCGCTTTCCCGGCTGGCCAGGTCATTCTTCTCATAGGGATCGCGCACTAAATTAAACAACTCGCTACGACCATTCTTTCCCGAGACGATCAATTTCCAGTCGCCTTTGCGTACGGCCGAAGCACCGGGGGTTTTCCAGTAAAAGATTCGCTCCGAGACTTGAGTTGTCTCACCTGTAATGACCGGCCAGATGTTCTGACCGTCCCACTGCAGACTATGCTTCGGTTCAAAGCCCGTCAGATGACACAATGTCGGCATCCAATCGACAATATGGACCGGCGTCTCAATTTTTCCTGCCGAGATTGTCTGGGGCCAGTTCACGAAACCCGGCACCCGTACTCCGCCTTCATAGCAGTCACCCTTCCAGCCCCGTAAAGGCAGATTATTGCCCAGCACCGTATGTGGCAAACTGGCATAGCGGCCCTTATATTCAGTATCACTGTGCCAGCTTTTCTGCCCACCGTTATCACTGACGAAAACAAGTAAGGTATCTTTTCTCAATCCCATTTTATCTAAGGCATTTACTATCTTCCCAATACCGTCATCCATGTGCGTCACACTGGCGGCAAACCACTTGCGAGATTCATCCTTAATCTTCGGGTACATCGCCAACCACTTTTCCGGCTCCTTCAAAGGAAAGTGCGGCACGCTATATGCGACATACAAAAAGAAAGGCTGTGTGTGCCTGGACTCGATCACGCGCACCGCATCATCGGTAATCAGGTCCGTGGCGTGTCCTGTTTCATCCAGGTAGTCATCGTTCCGGTGCCAGGATTTTTCGCCTGTTTTATAATGATGCGTATAGGGATCGATCTGCCCGGCAAAATATCCGTACGAAGAGGTAAAGCCATATTTCATCGGTGTAAACTCCGGCGGCGATCCCATGTGCCATTTACCAGAGATATGCGTGGTGTAGCCGCTGCGCGTCAACGCTCCCGGCAAGGTCACTGTATCATCGTCATAGATTTTCCCATAAGCCGGCGAGAGTACACCGAACCGGCTGGGATATCGTCCGCTCAATAATCCGACACGCGTCGGCGTGCACGTGGGCATGACATAATGTTGATCGAAGACTCGCCCCTCTTTTGCCAGGCGATCCAGATTGGGCGTCTGGATTTCTGAGCCTTGGTAGCCGATATCCCTCCAGCCCAGATCGTCAGCGATGATAAAAACAATATTGGGCCGTTTCTGCCGTTCTACCGCCCCCGTAAAGCCACCCTGACAACCTCCCAGGCCCAATCCCACCGCCCCTGCTGCAAAAACCCGCATAAACTCACGTCGATTCAACGTGTGTAAATTCGACATAACTTTCCTTTCGTAATACTATGGATTTATATTTTCAACCATGCATCTTAACATCTTTTGCAATTCTTGTGTATTGTATATTGTCTGTTCAAATTAGGGCTTCTCTCAGCAATATTGTCTAACTGTACGTTTTCAGCATAAATGATAAGACAATTCCACAATCGTCCTTCAACATTGAATATATAAACAGTCACCTGGAAATCACGGTATTTTTCAGCTCATGAAAGATGTGACTTTGTGATCAATTCCAGCATATTGCAACTCAATCTGAAGCTATCTATCACACACAAATATCGAGTAGTTCATGAGCTGTCTTGTTTTTCCCTATGTCCAAGCAAGTCAAGGACGGCGTACGTTTATTTGGCTGCCCTCATCGTTGTTATTAAGTACTTTACAAAAAAACATTTATTTGGCATTATTGGGGGGTAATTATGAAGGAATTAAGGGAAATTAATAGTAGCATGGAATGCTCTCGTGATAAATTTCAGTCTCGTTAAATGCTTAAGCAAAGGTGGTCGTGATGATAAAATCATATAAAACAACCAATCGCAGACAGTTTCTTAAATCACTGGGCCTGGCTGCAACTGCATTTCCGTTTGCTGTCGGCTGTGCATTTGCCCGTCGTTCGTTCAATGCACGTAAAAAACTCCGAAATGTCATCTTTATTCTCAGTGACGACCATCGTTACGATTTCATGGGCTTTCTTAACAAGCCCAAATTTCTTGAGACTCCAAACATGGATCGTATGGCTCGCGAAGGTGCTTATATCAAAAATGCCACTGTTTCAACGGCTCTATGCTCGCCCAGCCGCGCTAGTATCCTCACCGGCCAATTTGCACATAGACACGGTGTCGTTGACAATAATACACGAGTACCGGCAGGTACACGCTTCTTTCCACAGGACCTTCAGAAAGCCGGCTGGCAAACCGCCTTCATGGGCAAATGGCACATGGGTCACGCCAGCGATGAACCACGTCCCGGCTTTAACAAATGGGTCAGCTTTAAAGGCCAGGGTGTCTATTCCAATCCTACCTTCAACGTTGACGGCAAACAAGTAAAACGCCAGGGCCACGTCTCCGATCTACTAACCGACTACGCTCTCGATTGGCTCAAGAACGACCGCGAGCAGGATAAACCTTTCTTTCTATACCTTTCTCATAAAGCCGTCCACGCAATGTTCGAGCCCGCCCAACGGCACCATGGCAAATACGATGATGTCAAACTCGAATATCCAAAGAGCATGGCAAATACCGAAGAAAACTATAAAGGCAAACCTCAATGGGTCAAAGAACAACGCAACAGTTGGCACGGTGTTGACCATATGTATCACGGCCAGATGGACTTTGATACCTTTTACCGTCGTTATTGTGAAACTCTGCTTAGCGTCGATGAAAGCATAGGTCGCGTTATCAAGTATCTCGAAAGCAACAATCTCGCGGAAGATACCCTCGTCATGTATATGGGTGACAACGGCTTCGTTTTTGGCGAACACGGACTTATCGACAAACGTCACATGTATGAAGAATCAATGCGTGTACCATTCCTGGCCTGGTGCCCCGGCATGATCAAATCTGGTTCAGTTGTTGAAGAGCTTATCCAGAACATTGACATCGCCCCAACCGTCATGGATATAGCCGGCCTTAAAATCCCCGAACGTATGGATGGACAACCATTCCTGCCCGTCCTGCAGGGCAAAAAGATTCCATGGCGTGATGCCGCTTTCTATGAATATTACTGGGAACGTAACTTTCCCCATACCCCAACCACCCACGGCGTCCGTACCAATCGTTACAAATATATACACTATCACGGCATCTGGGATATTGATGAACTCTACGATCTGAAAAACGATCCGGATGAAATGACCAACCTCATCGATAGCCCGGAACATCAGGACCTGATTACACAACTCAACAGCCGAATGTTTGAATGGCTTGAGAAAAGCGACGGCATGCTTATCCCACTACGCCGTGATCAGGGCTTCCGTGCAATCGAACGGAATCCTGAAAAGATCAGAAAGTGACGTTAAAGCAGCAAGGCGATAATAAAAATGTCACTTCACCGCCTTCGGCTCATTGGTGTATGCGTTGCTGAACACTTTAGTCTTACCGGACGAGCGCACGGCCTCTAAGGATCCGCTGTGTTCCATAAACCAGTTATGGCGTACTTCACACTTGTCCTCCGGTACACCACGAATCACAATGGGAGTTTGCTGAGATCGAAACGTATTGTTATATATCTCGATCGATGTTCCAGCGATGTCCGTACCGTCCTTTCGATCACGTCCCCCGTGCATGTCAAAACAATGACTCAGCGAGATCCCAAGTTCGATGTTATGCCGAGCCACGTAACTGTTTCCGGGCCTTCCTGTGCCTGCGATTGAGTGCCGATTCCAATTGAACAAATTGTGTTCTATCAATGACGATGCCGTGTCATGGCATACGCCATATCCCAGACCCTGGTATTGACAATGGTGGATGTAGTTATGATGGATATGATGTCCCTCGGCTGTCATTAAGTAAATACCCGCGTGGGAGAAACCGGATATCTCACAGTTATCCACCTCAAGACGGGGATACTTGGTTGTTATGCCGTTCGAGGTGGGGAGTTTGTAGTAGTATTTATGTCCCTCACCACCTTCGCCAAATGAGCGGCGATGATGTTCCATGTATCGCTTGGGATTAGGCCCATGAATACGCAAGCCCGTGATGCGTACATCCGGCCCACTTGCACGAATCATAACCGGCGTCTTTAGTGCATCACTTGTGAAGAGCGCACCTTTGGAGCTGCCATGTCCGCGATTACCAGCCAGGGTAACGCCTTGGGGGACATCGAGCACGACCTCCTCGATGTAGATGCGGGCAGTCAGGTCGATTACTGTATCTGCGGGGATGAAGACAGTCTGCCCTGCTTTTGCTTTTGACAACGCTTTAAGCAATTCGTCCAGGTCTTTCACAATGTAATCACCCTTGACAATGATGTTCACATAGCCGTTTCCACCACCAATTGGTCCTCTCTCGTCAGACTTGGCTCCATATACAGTGTTTTCGATTTCCACCCATGTTGGCTGTTCGGAAGCTATACAAGGCCATACGAGACAAAACATTGTCAGTAATGAAGAGAGATGTTTCATCTTGTCTATAATACCATCATCCTCACAGGGACGTGAAGCCTAAAACATTATTCTGTTTGATATATTTCTTTTCATCCGGGTACTAAATCCGATTTCAATCCGAAATTTTCAAAAAATCCTGATATTTTCGCAAAATATTGACATTTATTCGGATTCGACTTTGGCAAAATCAACATTCGTGGTGTCATTCTGGTGAGTGCGTCGTGCTAGGAACAGAAGACAATGGTAAAGGGTGTGTCATAACATTGATAATCAACTGCAAAATACTTATTTTTGCGATTATTGTGGTTGAAATATCCTCGAAATGAAATCAAAAATCTTTACTTTTCGAGTGGATTTGATATTCTAATGGAAATTAGGCTTAACGGCGTAGCTATGCTTTTAATATGGGAAATGTCAGTTTACAGAAATAATCTTAGACTACCCCCGGCTACTATCGTAATGACACTGATTAATTAAAGGATCGAATCATTGCAGACTGTTGTGGAATTAGCCAATTTGTCGGTTTGTTTGGGTAAACGTGAGATTCTCACGGACCTTACCGTCGAGCTTTCCGGACGCACCATTGGCTTGCTCGGGCCTAATGGTGCCGGCAAGTCAACCCTGATCCTGACTCTGCTTGGTTTCTACCCGGTTACAAGGGGAACGGGCCGAGTACTGGGACACGATATTCGACGCCACAAAAAGCAGGTTACTGCCCTGGTCGGTTATATGCCCGAAAATGACTCCTTTATCGCCGACATGACGGCAGTGGCGTTTGTACGCATGATGGGTGAGCTGTCGGGTTTGCCGGCAGAGTCGGCGCTGGAACGGGCGCATGAGGTATTGTTTTATGTGGGTCTCGGCGAAGCACGCTACCGCAAGCTGGGTACGTATTCAGTGGGTATGAAGCAAATGGTAAAACTGGCCCAGGCCATTGTACATGGACCACGCCTGCTCATCCTTGACGAGCCGACCAATGGCCTCGATCCCAGCGCACGCCGGCGTATGCTTCGTTTGATCCGTGACATCAGAGATTCGGGCCAAATGCATGTCCTGCTGTGCTCCCATTTGCTGCGCGACGTGGAAGAGACCTGTGAAGAGGTGCTCATCCTCAAGCAGGGACGTATTGTTCATTATGCGAACCTCGCTCGGGAACGTAGCGTCAATCAGCGTTTCGTAGAAATAGAGACCTCCGACGATCATGCCGGTCTGGCTGAGGCCTTGACCGAGATCGGCTGTACATGTACTATCCACGGCAGCAGACGTCTTAAGATGGTGTTGCCGGAGAATTTTGATTTACGTGAAATCTATAGGGTGGCAGCCAAACAAGACATGCTGTTACGGCGTTTGAACTACCGACGGGATACCCTCGAAGACATCTTTCTCACGGCGATGGAGGCCTGACATGGCGGTCTATAAACAAACATATAAAGACTACAGTGGCAAGCGAACAACGCCTTGGTTCCGTTTTTTCATCTTGGCACGTTACAGTTATGCGCGTCTGTTTCAATCCAGGTTCCTGGTCCTCTTTCTGTCGGCATGTATGTTTTATCCCTTCTCGTGTGCAGTCTTCATCTACCTCAGCCACAACAGCCCGCTGCTGGCCGCCCTGCGTTTACAATCCGCGGCCATGCCGCCGATCGATGGTCAGTTCTTTAATGTATATTGTGTAGTCCAGGGGTCCCTGGCCTTCCTGCTGACAACCTTTGTAGGGCCGAGCCTGGTTGCCCCGGACCTTGCCAATGGGGCGATGTTCCTGTATCTCAGCCGTCCCTTTTCCCGTATCCAGTACGTGGCCGGCAAAATGACGGTCCTGCTCCTGCTGCTGTCACTGATCACTTGGATTCCCGGAATGGCCCTCTACATGATTCAGACCGGTTGCGTAGGATGGGATTGGGCGCGGACTAATGCCTGGCTGGCCGGCTCGATTGTGCTTGGACTTTGGATATGGATAGTTGTTCTCTCGCTCATCGCCCTTGCACTCTCTGCTTGGGTAAAATGGAAAATCGCAGCCGGGGCTCTTATTCTGGGCGTCTTCTTTGCCGGAGCCGGCTTTGGTGCTGCCATCAATAATGTAACAGACACAAAATACGGCGCCTTTATTAATCTGATGGAGGTGGTTCGTACCATCTGGTCGGACCTCTTCAGGAGCAGCTCCAGTACCGATCTATCGGTCAACGAGGCCTGGACGGTCCTGGGCGTGACCTGTGCACTTTGTCTGTGGCTGCTCGCAAAACGAATCCGGGCTTTTGAGGTGGTCAAATGAAAAACGATCTGATTACCTTAGATAATGTGTCACGGTTTTACGGCGAAGTCCTGGGTGTTAATAGGGTGACACTTTCCCTGCCGCCCGGAATTACAAGCATGGTCGGTCCCAACGGTGCAGGCAAAACCACGCTTATGAATCTTATGACCGGTCTCCTGCGTCCCACCCGGGGCCGAATCCGAATCTTGGGGATAGCCCCAACCCAATCCCATAAGCTCTTTGGATTAGTAGGTTACGCCACCCAATTCGACGCCTTTCCCAAAGGGCTAAGCGGATTTCAATTTATTTATTCCTTCCTGCGGTTGTTCGGCTATTCAAACGCTAAGTGTAAACAACTCGCCGACCAGGTCATCGAACAAGTCGGCCTCAGTGACGCTGCCGGGCGCAGGGTCGCCGGTTACAGCAAGGGCATGCGACAGCGTATCCGACTGGCACAGGCACTGGCACACGATCCCCGTGTGCTGATTCTCGACGAACCCCTGAACGGTCTTGATCCCCTGGTCCGGGCCGAAACAATCAAACTCTTTCGACGCTATGCAACCGAAGGCCGCCATGTGCTTGTATCCAGCCATGTCCTGCACGAGGTCGATATGATCTCTGATCAGGTTGTGCTCATGAGTGGGGGCTATGTGGTGGCCGAAGGACAGATACAGGGTGTTAGGAGTGAGATTCAAGAGCGCCCCGTGAAGATACTGATACACTGTAAGCAGCCCAGTGTGCTGGCCTCCAGGGCCTTTGAGCATGAATATGTCGTAGAAGCCCAGTTCCTCACGGAAGGCAGTGGTGTGCTCATAACAACGCGTGATGCCGACCGGTTTTATCGATTGTTAAATCACCTTGCCGTAAACGGCATTGATATCGAGGGCGTTACTCCGGCCGACGACAATGTCAACTCTGTATATGATTACCTCATCGGCAGCGAGGAGAAGATGTCCCTATGATAAAGCTGTGGTTTGGACAGATTGTATCGGTCGTACGCCTGGAGCTGAAAAAGACCTTTTTCTCAAAACGAGGCTTATGGGTCTATTTACTCGCGTTTGCTCCCGTGGTCCTCTTTGGGTTCAACTCAATCCACGGCACACATGAGCGCCAGCGCTTGGCCCGGCAAGCAGCCAGGCATCCGATATCCCAGGCTGCGTTCAATGACATCAAAAACGGACTCAGCCCCGACCAGGTCATCGAGAAGCTCGGTAAACCTTACAGGCAGTATTCCCGATATTATCACAGAGGCGGAAAAAAACACCGTATTGTCTTTTACAGGTACACCGATGGCAAGATTGACTTTACCTATCAATTCGAAGATGACAAACTTATCCGGACCCATCGCAGGAACCCCAATGCACTGACCCAAACCCAACTCGTATTTGCTACCAGCTTCCAGTTCTATTTTCTGCGTCTGGCCGTCTTCTTTGGCTGCGTGGGTGTCTTTGTCAACTTGTTCCGCGGAGAGATGCTCGATAAGAGCCTCCATTTCTACCTGCTTACACCCATGCGGCGTGAGGTTTTGCTCGCTGGTAAGTATTTCGCCGGACTCTTGGCAACAATAGTCATCTTTACCTCCAGCACAGCACTGCAATGGTGGGCAATGCTCTGGCAGTTCGAACGGGGCGTTATTGTTGACTTCCTGGCCAGTCCGGGGTGGTCTCAATTCGCAGCCTACTTAAGTGTCACCGCCCTCGCGTGCGTAGGCTACGGCAGCATCTTCCTGGCCGTGGGCCTGCTCTTCCGCAATCCCATTATACCTACGGCCGTGGTCTTACTGTGGGAAAGTGCCAATCCGTTCCTGCCTCCTCTTATGAAGAAAATCAGTATGATCTACTATCTGCAATCCATTTGCCCGGTGACCGCTTCCCAGGACAACTTGCCGCCACTCCTCGGCCTTTTGATTTCACCAACCCAACCGGCTACCACACTAACCGCTGTTACTCGCATTGTGCTTTTGACACTCTTCGTACTCGTACTTGCAAGCTTCATAGCTCGAAAACTCGAAATCAATTATAGTACGGATTAAAGTCCATTTTAGGGAATTGGATTGGCAAAGGAACTCTTCCTTGCATTGAAGATAGCTTTCAGGACAATCACCCGTACTTTATACGATGCTAAAAAAAAATGTGAAATCCCTCACTTCGTCATTGCGAAGGAGCCATTGAGCTTGTCCTCGATGTTAGCTTACTTGCTTTGGAGTTTACCCTCGGGTGTGCTTACTTGCTTTGGAGTTTATCCCCTATTTTTTGCTAACTTGCTTTTCTGTAGGGGACCGGGGGTCGGGGACGGCAATCTTCGTTTTTCAACTCAAAATCCAACACTCAAAACTCAAAACTAAATTACGCCTGCCACCACGTTTAGAATGCCTTGTATTCTGTGGGGGGCCTCACCGACAATATGATATATGAAACTGGAACCTCAAATAACCAATAATCAATCATCATTAATCAATAATCATTTAAAAGGCTGTTCTTGATATTAAAAGCCCTGTCTTGGGATGGGGCTTTTTTTAATTTGCCGTTTTTTCTTGATTACTTAATGTTTTTCTCCATTTGGAGCATAGGATTCTTTTCGATAATCTTTATGAGATATTAAATAAACAACCTTGGATCATGTGTTGCTATTATGACAATCCCATCCTGCTCGATATGATTTTTTATTGCACCATTTAGATAATTCATTTCATTCTGTGACAAAAAAAGCGATGGTTCATCTAATATCACAATTGGTTTGTTTCGAGCAAAAGCAGATAATACACTTGCAAGTTTTCTATCTCCGTTTTTGTTAAGTGTATTATTAATAATTTCATACTCAGTCATCCCAATATTTAACAGCCATTTTTTTGCTTTCATCTTTGATTGTTCATTATATTTTATCTTATCCATAGCAAAGGAAATTTCATTAATTAAATTATCTTCCGTTATATCAATATCTGTTTCTTGCGGTGAATATGAAATCATTTCGCTTAATGGGTGCTTTTTTTGATTATGATTATATTGAATTGTTCCTGTCCAATTCGTAATTATATTTGTTAGTGCTTCAAACAATGTTGTTTTGCCGCTTCCATTTTTACCAATAACCCAAGAAATCTGACCGGAACAAAATTCACAAGACAAATTTTCAATGACTAGCTTATCTCCACGCCAAATATTAAGGTTTTCAATTTTTAGTGATGCAGATTTATTATCAGAAACTTTTGTCTTAGAAATGCTTAGATCGTTACTAAAAAAATCCTCATGCTTAGTTAAATAATTTTTAATTTTATGATTTACATCTACTTTTGTTTCTGACACTTTCCAGACTGCATCAAATCTTACTGAGGCCAATAATTCCGGGTAATCAATAACAATTACAAGTGTGTCAGGAAGTATTTTTTTATCATTCAAAAACCCCAAAAAACTATTTCTTGACTGGTTGTCAAGTTCATTTAAGGTTCTATCGATTATCCAGATTTTGGGCATATGTATCAAATGAGACGCCAAGATAACTTTTGCAACCTCACCCCCAGAAAGATTTAAGGGATTCCTTTTGAGTAGATGCGAAATTCCTATTTCTTGTGATACAAAATTGAGTAATTCATTAGATTCAGCTTCTAATACTTTAGTATTCAAGCCAAGAGTAACCTCTTCTTCCACAGAGGTAGAAAACCTGGATACTTCGGCACGGGGATTAGGGCTCGTATAAGCATTTTGAACGGTTTGTTTTTTCAAATTGCTAACTTTAGAATACTCTACATTATAACCGGATAATTTAATAAGAATCTTGTCAAAATTAAAGGCAGCTAAAGCTACAATTCGTGCAATCTCCAAATCATCAGCAGTAATTAGGAGTTTATTTGTATTTGTTAAATCAACTCCTTCAAATGAAATATTTTTCTCATTTGGCGTAATTATGTTAAATGCTTGAATATTTAAATTCATTATTCTAAAATAAGAAGCTGATTGTTATAAAGAAAATACTGAGAACGACCCAAAAAATTTGACCTCGATTCCATTGTAGTCCTAACTGTTTATTCCAAATAGATTCACACAAAAAATTACGGTAATATAAACTTCTGGCATGAATTTGCAAATGGTTAAATAATATATAAAAAACAGGAGTGATTATTCTTATATAAGCAGTCATTTTAGCGTAAAGTGAGTTGAAAGCATATCCTTTTAATTTAAGCAATGAAACGGTTTTATTACCATAATCTTTTACAAGCATAATAGAACTAATTGACGTAAGCAGAAGATATGTTATTTTCTTAGGCACTTTTATTTTGTCAAATAAGATCATCCATTGATATGGTTTAGTTATTGCAGAAAGATATAGAACTGTAACTATCAATGTTGAAATTAACCCAAATCGACTAACGGAATGAAGTATAGCCTCTTTATAAGGCAAACCACCAGTTGCCAATGCCAGCGCAATTACCGTCAAAAAAATTGCTGCAATAGCTAATATTCGGAGATAGAATTTTAGAATACACACGATATTCTTTTGGAATAATCCAATTATAATTAAAAGCGTTGCAGGCAAAGGCGAATAGATGTTCGGTAGACATACAAACAATGTCCACACTGCAAACAGTAATATCGCTAATATTAATAATGTAGGCTTCGCTATTATTTTAAACATTTTTAACAAAAGTAGCTGGCAATCTTTTTATCAACAACATAACAATTATTGAAGTGAGTAATTTATCAATTGGATCAGAAGCAATTCCGCTTAGAACTACACTTTCAAGAACATTTTTGCCCGACGCTATCAATAGTGCTGTTATAGCATCTGTTCCAGCCAAGGACACACCTCCGTATACTATGGCCGTTATTGGCGCAGAAACAATTGCAGAAACAACTCCAAGGCCAATGCCGCAAAATATTGTTGGTATCCACTTTTTTAGATAGCCATATCTTCTAAGAACACCAACATACAAAGCGATAACAATAGCAGTTCCTACATAAGCAGGTAAAGTAGGCATATAAATTGCTCCAATTAAAACTGTAATCACTCCCACGATAATCCCACAAACAGGACCTAAAACACAAGCTGCCAATACAGTACCAATGGAGTCGAGATAAAAAGGTAAACGAACAGTAGCAATAAGGAAGCCAATACCTAAATTGAGGATTACAGAGACAACTATAAAAGCAAGTCTCTCAGGCATTATTGTAATTTTTTTCATTTTTATCTCCTAATACTTAGTACACCTATTTTTTCTTTATACACATCAAAACACTCGAGTTTACTCCGACGATATCTTCTTTGTAGACAGTTGTTTTGAAAATATTCCTTGCTTCTTGATTATCTGGAACTTGCAGATATTTAGTTTCAACAATACGTAAATCATACTTACTTATGATTTTTTTGTAATCCAACATTGTGCGATGAAAATATGGCAAATAAATAGTAGACGGGCTTGTAGAAATGGGATATTTTGCTGCCCAGTCCCAGTCTTTTACAAAATTAGCACCCTTGCCAATTTGTGCCATTTTAGGCTCTCTTTCAGATAAATTGCAAGCAAATTCAGGTGCTACAATTATCGATAATAACAAATCATCTTTTTCCAATACTTCACTTATATTAGAAAAAAAACTATGGACGGAATACATCTCCTGTAAAACAAAAATATTCATGAATATCCTTGGTGCCTCATACCCTTTTATTAATTCAGTCCAACTCTCATCATTTAAATCGTTTTTGACGACTTTTAAATTCCTAACTTTTTTTTCTAATAATTTCTTGGCAATTTTTAATTGCTTCTTAGATATATCGATTATGGCAACACAAATGTCATCGTTAAAAGGTATATTTTGATCATCAAGCAATTCATTCAATGTATATCCGTCGCCACACCCAAGGTCAATAATAGATGGAATCCTTGCAAGGTGACTTAATTTCTCCCTAATTGCTGGCAAAACCACCTGTTGGCGATAATAGTAGTCTTGTCCATTTCTTTTAATCCATCTATCTTCACCTGTTTTCCAAAGGTTTCGACTCCAGGAATGCCATGACTTTTCATTATTCATTTTGTTTGATTGTGTCCTATATTTGATTGTGTCCTATATTTGTGAATTACATAAAAACAATTACCTAATATTAATATTGCTGCCGATGAACCTGCGAAAAATAATGGGTCTTTTATCTTAATTCCAGCTGTATATGCAGTAAAACTAACTAACAAAATGGCCATATCAAGAGGCAGTGTGCTTGCCAGGAAAGTCTCCAGTTTAAACTGTTTTTTCTTAATAATAAAAAATATTATGCTATCTGAGACAAAATAAAAAATGGGATAGGCAAGTAAATTAAGCTGTACTCCCCCATGTTTAGTTAATTTTGGGAGCAAGAAACCGATAACCCATAATGGTGCAAGGCAACAAATGACGCCCAAGAATATAATATAGCAACCATACTTACTAACTTTGGCTTTTTTGTGAAAAACCAGATAAAGACCTACCGTTGTCGAAATAACACCTGCAAATAAAATATACATTAAATATTCATCTTGATTGTTAAAATTTATTTCAGAAAAAAATAATGATAATATAAAGCTAATAAAAACAGCAAGGACTACTATCTGAAGAAAGTATATAGAAAATAAACCTTTATGTTTTTTTTCTTTATGTTCTATAATCAATTCTTCATTAATGTCAAGGAGGGCAACTAAATTTGATATACCTGTTGCAAGAAATAGTACTGATGTAATATCTAGCTTATCTGGAGAAGAAATCTTAGAAAACCATTGAAGAATACATTTATGAATAAATGTAGAATAGATTATCATAATACATGGAAGAAAAAGAAGAAGGATTTTGGAGAAATTACCATGTATTTCTCTTCTGATATTTTTAACTATATCAAACATCATCTACTTTCTCTTTACAAAATTTACACTTTGAAAAAGGACTTCTCATTTCACTATAATATCGGCACAATTTCAACGTCTTGCCATTTTAATATTATTAATCTCGTTATAATGCTCCGCAATCTTATCCAAAAGGACCTGATATTGCTTGTAAAATCCTATTTTGCAAATTCTTTTTGTGTCAAGTTTGAGTGTCTTGCATGCTTCCAACACAGGGCAATAATTGCTAAGCAATAACCAACCATCTATATCAAATTCTTGTTTCTCCAATCTAATATGTATTTTGTAAAGTATTCTTGTGCCATAATCCTTTATTCTTTCATTCTCATATGGTGGATAATCTTTTATGTTAATATTAAACCAGTTTATTTTACTCTCAGAATACACCTCATTAAATGCGGTCCAATATATAGTTAGTGTAGCTTTTTTGTAACTAACATCAAAATTTGAGTTGTTAATTAAATAGACTGGATAAAGAAGTTCAATAGCTCTTTTAGTTTCTGCTGCTATGTTTTTTTTGTATATTTTTTCTAATTCATCTTGCTTTAAGGTATTATACAAATTTGAAAAAACAGTGCTATTGGGTTTCTCTTCAATTCTCTTTAAGATATCTTCTAAAAACACTTTGTAGTCTTTTTTATTCATATATTATTCCCTGTAAATATATCCCTACCCATTGTCAAGACAAAAACTTGAGGTTTTTAGGTGAACTCTTCACCATATATTAAAGCAGTTTAAGCGGTGGGTGTCTGGAGTACCATCTTGCCGAAATTCCTCTCCCCAACAAACTTCCCTTTACTCCTGTCAATCTCATAATAACAACTGCTTTCATTCCACCTGCTTTTCCGCCCGATAATATTCCTTTCTGGCTATAATTACTCATTTTACCCAAACCAACAACATCAACCACATTTTCGACAAAAAACGCTAAAAAACTAAAAAAAAACACCAAAAACCAGCAAAAACTTGTCCTGAGCAGAGCCGAAGGATCAACCACTTTTCTCCATTCTAAATTCTCCATTCTAAATTTGACCGAAAATCCGATGGATTTTCGGTCAAAAACGCTCACAGTTAAAAACAAAAATCTAAATTTTCAAAATTTTTATCTCTTTTTCATATAACGACTTACGAACATCAGATACACAGTGGGGAGTCTTGGAGATTAAAACCGATTTCCCTTGTTTTTCGACCAAAATATGGTATAATACACTCTGTTGGCTAAAAAGCCAACGGAGGGTAGTTTACCCTCGATGGTAGCTCACATGCTTCCCTGTCGGGGGCATATGTTAGCCAGCAGGCTAACGAAAGCCCCCAGAAGGGGGAAGTTCAGGCCAGATAGCCAAGCCTTGTCCCGTTAGAGTGCCGTTTACTTTAATGGGATCAAAATTGTCCCCGAATGTCGTAATCGGGGATTAGCAAACCATCAATCGTAAATAGTCAATAGTAAATATTAAATCATAAGTGCTGCACACTCGTCTAATTATAGAGGGAGTATCTTGCCCCGCTAGAGTGCCGCTTGTCCCGTTAGAGAGCCTTATACTCTAATGGGATATACTCTAATGGGGTTTACTCCCCTAGTTTACCCGAGTTTATCCCCGGGTGCTGCTAACTTGGCGTGCAACAGGGGAAGTGCTGCTAACTTGGCATATAACAGGGGGCCTAAGCCCACAATATGAAATATGAAATCTGAGATATGAAACATCCAACTTTAGCTCACTTTAGGCACTTTAGCTCACTCTTAACTCAATTTCCCTCTACAACTGTAGAGAACTCTCTACAAATCACCCCTTTTTATGCAAAACAAACCCAATATTATGCGTTTTTCAACTGAAAACGATGATTTCACCAAAAAACAAACCCAATTCAAACCCAATTAAAGCCAAAACAAACCCAATTCAAACCCAATAAAGCCAAAAACAAACCCAAAACAAACCCAATCGCAAAAAGTATGTCCGAAACAAAACTTGTTTATTTCCACCTGCCCCGCCAGGCATTATAATGTAGGGGACCTAAACTTTTTTGGAGGATTAAAAATGTTTAATTTTGCCGCCACCGCAAAAGGATTAACAAAAAAACTGACAAGCTGCGATATCCTGCATTTTAGGGTAATCAACATCGTTATTCTGATGATAATAGCCTTGCTGTATATCAGTCCGGCTCAGGCCTCGTCGTCTTCAAACAGTGATTCAATCGAGCCTCTCAATCGTTTTCCCCGGATGGTTCAGGAATATTTCGTTAAATCTGCACGCCGGGTCGAACAGCAGGCAAATCAACGGCGGGCGGCTCTGAATACCCGAGCTGACGCCCAAGCATACGTAAATGACATTCGTGAAAAGATACAGCAGAGCTTCGGACCCTGGCCGGAGAAAACACCGCTCAAGCCGCGTATTACCGGCGTTGTCGAACGGGATGAGTACAAGATAGAGAAAATAATCTTTGAAAGCCGGCCCGGTTTTCTTGTAACTGCCAACTTGTATGTGCCGAAGGGTCGGAAATTTCCACTCCCCGCTGTTGTGGGAACCTGCGGTCATTCGACAAACGGAAAGGCGTCGGAATTTTATCAATCCTTTTCGCAGGGCCTTGCAAAACAGGGCTACGTAGTGTTAATTTATGACCCTATCGGACAAGGCGAGCGCTTGCAGTACCCGGACGAGAACTTGAAATCGAAGATTGGCGTCGGCGTTCGCGAACACCTCTACGCCGGCAACCAGCAATTTCTTGTGGGCGATTTCATCGGCTCATGGCGAGCCTGGGACGGCATACGCGCCCTGGACTATCTGCTAACACGTAAAGAAGTCGATCCGAAACGTATCGGCGTTACCGGCAACTCCGGCGGAGGCACAATGACGACCTGGCTGTGCGGCGTCGAAAGTCGCTGGACAATGGCCGCTCCGAGCTGTTTTGTCATCACGTTCCGCCGCAACCTGGAAAACGAGCTTCCCGCCGATACCGAGCAGTGCCCACCGCGGGCGTTGGCTCTCGGGCTGGACCATTCCGATTTTCTTGCCGCGATGGCGCCTAAGCCGATTATCATTCTGGGAAAAGAAAAGGACTACTTTGATGCCCGCGGGCTTGAAGAGGCCCATAGCCGGCTGAGCCGTCTATATGATCTGTTGGGAGCCAAAGAAGATGTCGGACACTTTATCGGCCCGGGCTACCATGGCTACTCGCAGGAGAACCGCGAGGCCATGTATAACTGGTTCAACCGTGCTACGGGCATCTCTGATTTACAGGGTGAGCCGGAACTGGTCATTGAGAAAGATGAAACTCTCTATTGCACGCCGCGAGGACAGGTCTGCGAACTGGACTCCCGGCCTATTTACTCATTTACCAAAGCCAAATCACAGGCACTGGACCAAAAGCGGCGCAGTAATCTCTCCGCACCTGCGCTACAGCGGCTTACCGTTAAGGCGCTTCGGCTTAGAAACTGGACTAATCAGGAAACACCCGAGTATCGCATTCTCCGCAACTGGAGCTCACGCAAATACCCGATGCGATTTTGGACTACTTACACTGTCGAGACTGAGCCGGGTATTCTTGCAGTCGTGTACCGCCTTTCCGATGAGCAACTGATGTCACGACCGCCTAAGGGACATAAACGAGCTATTTTGTACGTCTCGCACCAATCCAGCGATGCCGAACTTCGCGCTGAACCGCTTGTCAAAGAGCTGCTTAAAGCCGAACCCGACTCGGCTTTCTATTCATGCGATGTGAGGGGCATCGGAGAATCACAACCGAATACATGCAACGAGAATTTTTTTCTCGATGCTTACGGCAGCGATTACTTCTACGCGATTCACTCAATCATGTTAGACAGGCCCTATCCGGGACAAAGGACTTATGATTTGCTTCGGGTACTCGACTGGCTTAAAAGCAATGGTCACGATGAGATTCATCTGGTAGCTAAAGGCTGGGGAACAGTGCCGGCAACATTTGCTGCAGTTTTGTCTGACCAGGTCAAACAAGTTACATTGAAAAACGCCCTGACCTCATACACCGACATCGCCGAGTCGGAAAATTACGCATGGCCGCTTTCGTCTCTTGTACCTGACATATTGAAGTCGTTTGATTTGCCCGATTGCTACAAAATTCTTCAGGATAAAAAGTTCAAGCAAATAGACCCCTGCGGAGCAAACGGTTTAAAAATCACCCAATAAAGTGCCGCTAACGACTATCGAAAGCACAGGTGCACCCGCAGTGGTTAGCGAATGCTATTGAGCAACTGTTGTCAAACCCGATTAAAGAAATAGTTTTTCATCACTGCTTGTATGCGCTTATGTAACAAAGAGTTATGAATTATTAATGCGAATGATACCCACAATACCACAAAACATATATGTAGTTTGCAATCATGTGCCTACATATAAGTATTTATATTACAGTCTTTACTTATCAAAAATAGCCTTAATAAAAAATAGAAACTCCTTTACATAATATGCTGTAACTTGTTATTTTACAAGAGTGTATGTCATTTAACGATGATTTATTAAGGCACCATATAATACATATTTGTTTTATTTGTTTTATGAATACTACAATCACAAAGCATAATAATATCGAAGTAAAAAGATTGGGTACTTAATTATGTCAGCGAATAGCTATAATCTGCAAAAGAGTGAAACGCACGCCGAGCGTCACGCGCACGAATTGGAGACACTTTACAGAATAAGTCATATCCTGTCTGTTGTAAAGAACCAGCAACAATCCCTCGCCGAGGTTCTGGACGTTCTTGATAGTGAACTGGGGCTGAACAGAGGCACGGTAACACTACTGGGGCCGGATGGCAGCGAGATCCGGATTGAAGTGGCGCACAACCTCTCACAGGAAAATAGCCGAAAAATACGATATCGGATGGGTGAAGGGGTTACGGGAAAGGTGATGCAAACGGGCAAGACAATAATTGTTCCAAAGGTATCTCAGGAGCCGTTGTTCCTCAATCGTTTCGAGCGTTGGAATGTTAATAAAGAGGAAATAAGCTTTATTTGTGTTCCAATTTCGATTGGACAGGAGGTCATCGGGGCGATCTCCGTTGACAGAGCATTTGCTGAGACAAATTTGCTCGAAGAAGATATGCGTGTTCTCAGTATCATAGCAAGTATGATAGCAAACGATGTAAGGATTCGTCGCGAAATTGCCCTGCGAAAACAAAAGCTTGAGGATGAGAACCTGCGATTACGTCACGAGCTTGAAGACCGGTTCAGGCCGGAAAACATTATAGGAAATTCCAGTTCTATGCGTGATGTATATCGTCAAATCCATCAAGTCGCCGCCAGTGACACAATTGTTCTTATACGCGGTGAGTCGGGTACAGGCAAAGAGCTTGTAGCACATGCGATTCATTATTTAAGCCCCAGAGCAGACAAACCTTTTATAAGGGTAAACTGCGCCGCCTTAAATGAGAACCTGCTTGAAAGTGAGCTGTTTGGCCACGAAAAGGGTGCCTTTACAGGGGCATTACAGAGCCGAAAGGGACGCATCGAAGAAGCCGAATGCGGCACATTATTTCTCGATGAAATAGGGGACTTTTCTTCAGTTACGCAAGTCAAACTCCTGCGAGTCCTTCAGGAACGTCAATTCGAACGAGTAGGCAGCAACCGCACCTTAAAGACCAACGCCAGAATTATAGTCGCAACTAATCGTGACCTGGAAAAAGCGATGGATGCAGGGACATTTCGTCAGGATTTTTACTATCGGGTAAATGTATTCCCCATTTTTCTGCCTCACTTGCGAGACCGCAAAGACGACATTCTTTTGCTGGCCGATTATTTTGTGGAGCAATATTCAAGAAAAATGGACAAAGACGTGCGGAGAATCAGCACACCGGCTATCAATATGATGGTGGCTTATCATTGGCCTGGCAATGTAAGGGAACTGGAAAACTGTATCGAGAGAGCTGTCCTGCTGAGTACGGACGGTGTTATACATGGCCACCACCTTCCCCCGACACTGCAAACCTCCGACGCATCCGATACCATCGGCATAGGTTCACTACGGGAAAAGGTCAACCTGTTCGAACGTGATATAATTGTCGATGCGTTAAAACGCTGTAACGGCAATCTTGCCGCAACAGCCCGCGATTTAAAAACCACCTCTCGCATTTTAGGATACAAAGTTAAGGAGCTGGAAATTGATTACAAACGATACTGCAGGAAACGAGGTTGATTTATGACTGCCTGGGCAAGTACCGGCCTTAAAGGCCTTGATGCTACACTTTGTGATTTGAAAAAGGGCGACAACGTAGTCTGGCAGGTTGACAGTATAGAAGATTACAGCCGTTTTGTGAGTCCATACGTAAAAAAAGCATTAGAAGACAAACGAAACATTGTTTACATGAGATTTGCCCAGCACAGACCTCTCATTGAAAATCAGTCGAACGTTACTGTTTACCAGCTTGACGCAAAGGGCGGCTTCGAGAGTTTTTCCTCACACGTTCATGCCATAATTTCGCAGGAAGGCACCGAGGCATACTACGTTTTTGACTGCCTTTCCGATTTGTTGGCCGCCTGGGCAACAGACCTGATGGTTGGCAACTTCTTTATGGTAACCTGCCCTTATCTTTTCGAACTGGACACCATCGCTTACTTTGCCATATTGCGAAACCATCATTCTTTTCAAACTATTGCCCGTATCCGCGAAACAACCCAGTTGCTTCTTGACGTGTATAACTTTGATGGAAATATTTACGTTCATCCATTGAAGGTATGGAGGCGATATTCACCAACAATGTTTTTGCCTCACTTGCAGCAGGATGAAGAATTTTCGCCATTAGTAAGCAGCATCGATGCAAGCAAATTATTGTCCCATATCTCCCAGCAGGGTCTGAACTGTTCGGCAAGAACCCTGGATTACTGGGACCGCCTTTTTATGAAGGCGGACGGCTTAATGAAATCACCTCCGGATTCAGAAGACGCCAAAGAACTGGTTCGGGAGCTTTGCAGAATAATGGTAGGTCGGGAAAAAAGAATCGCTGAACTGGCCCACAATAGCTTTACTCTCGAAGATTTGATGAATATTAAGAGCAGGCTGATTGGAAGCGGCTTCATCGGCGGTAAAGCGGCCGGCATGCTTCTGGCACAAAAAATTCTGGCAAATGACAATTCGTTCGACTGGAACCAGTATCTGGAACCCCACGATTCATTCTATATCGGCTCGGATGTTTTTTACAGCTACATAGTTGAAAACGGCTGGTGGAAACTGCTCATGAAACAAAAGACAAAGGATGGCTACTTCGAAGCAGCCCCCGAGATCAGGGAAAATCTCCTGAAAGGTAAATTCCCGGGTCTGCTTCGTGAGCGTTTTCAGGAAATAATAGATTATTTCGGCCAGTCACCGATTATTGTTCGATCGAGCAGTTTACTGGAAGATTCATTTGGCAACGCATTTGCAGGAAAATATGAAAGCTTGTTCCTCGTAAATCAGGGTGATCCCGAACAGCGCTATCGAGAGTTCGAAGAAGCTATCAGGAGAGTTTATGCAAGTACTATGGATCAGAACGCTCTGACATACCGTCTGCAAAGAAATCTTGACCAGCAGGACGAACAAATGGCTTTACTTGTCCAGCGAGTATCGGGATCCTACCAAAAACATTACTTTTTCCCAAGCCTGGCGGGCGTGGGCGTTTCATACAACACATTCGTCTGGAATCAGGAACTTGACCCTAAAGCAGGTATGTTGAGGCTTGTCTTTGGCCTTGGCACAAGAGCGGTTGACCGGGTTGAGGACGATTACCCACAGACTATCGCTCTGGATCAGCCGCTGTTGCGTCCATACGGTAACAGGGAAGATGCGATAAGATTTTCGCAGCATAGTGTTGACCTCCTTGATACAACCCAAAACTGCTTAAGGACGGTTCGCTTTACCGAGCTGTTGAAGGAAAACCTTGATATGCAATTAGACCTGTTGGCCAGCCCTGACCGTCATACCGACCAAAGAATGAAAGAGATGGGCATAAAAGGCCAAAGGGCATGGGTTTTGACATTTGAAAAATTCTTATCGAAAACAGATTTCCCACAGGTAATGCAGAAAATGCTTGGGACACTGGAAAGTTATTACAATTACCCGGTTGATGTAGAGTTCACGGTAAATTTCGCAAACAACGGCACTTTCAAGATTAATTTAGTTCAGTGCAGACCTTTACAAACCAAGGGTTTGGAAGCAAGCGTGCAAATTCCCGAAGACATTGCATTAGAAAAGGTCCTTTTCGCTTCCGACGGTTATACCATGGGAGGAAGCATTTCGCAGCCGATCAAACGAATTATTTATGTCGAGCCGCAAGCATATGTAGAAGCCGGGATTTCACAGAAATACAGCATAGCAAGGCTGATAGGCAAGCTTAACGGACAGATAGCTGATAAAAAGAAGACACCGGCTCTTTTGCTCGGACCGGGCAGGTGGGGGACAACCACACCAAGTTTGGGTGTGCCCGTCAGCTTTTCTGAAATCAATAATATTTCTGTTCTTATGGAGATAGCCTACGAAGGCGGAAATTTGATGCCTGAACTTTCCTTCGGTACGCATTTCTTCCAGGACCTGGTTGAAAGTGATATTTTTTATGCAGCTCTCTTCCCACAGAAAGAAGACGTAGTATTCAACAAGGAAAAGCTTTTAGAAATGCCCAATTTGCTGAGCGATTTTGTTCCTTCTGAAAGTGAATATGAAAATGTGGTAAAAGTTTTTGATGTAGATTCGAATTCATTACAAATCATGTCTGACATTGTCAGCCAAAAACTTATTTGCTTTTTCAAATAAAATATGTTTCGTCATGGGACAGTCGTCGGGCGGCTTATGCCGCCTTTCTTCTAATCAAGATATTCAATTTTCCACCACGCCCTTCCGGGCTTTTGCCGGACCCGTAAGGGAGGGTAAAATGGCTGGTGGAGGCAATATTTATTTAAAATAATATTTAAATAGTTTGATTGTTACCGAGTCACTTGTTAAAATGTCCCTTAAGCGGATAGCAAGCCATATTTTCGGTTAGTGTAAAAAGGAGTCACATGATGGCCAAAAAAAAGACGAAAAGAAAGAAACTCAAAAAAGGTTTGTGGACGAAAGGTGAATTGAGTCAGCTCAAGAAGCTTTTCCCGACCAATCCCACTGCCAAAATTTCCGCAACGCTGGGACGGCCTAACGACGCAGTAAAAAAGAAGGCCTCCAGAATGGGACTTCGCAAGTCAAAGAGATACCTGAAAACACTTGGCAGAGCGTAAACTTTAAAAGGCTTCTTTTTGTGAAACAAACGGGGATACAGTAATTTATCTTTGAACGAGGATTCAACAGACGACGAACATTATACAAAATTGAAGATTTCCATCGTTTTTTGCAGTTGTTGTTTTGCTTAGTTTTAGGCTGATAGTGGGCCTTTGCGCTGATAGTGTATAATTTATGCCCCCCCTTTCGCTACACATTTTTCTTCTTTGTTATCATTTTATCTGCTCTCAAATCCGTTATCAATTGAATTGACCAAAGCATTGCACTTTGCTATCATTTTTGTTGTTAATCATACAGTTCAAATGCAGAAATATACTTTTTGTACACAAACAACAGGATCTAAACGATGAAAAATATAACACGCCGGGATTTAATTAAAAGTTCGATGGCCGCTGGTCTTTCCCTAACCATGCCTTTTTCCCGTGTTCGCGGGGCTAATAATGATATTCGTGCAGCCGTAGTTGGCTTTCGAGGTCACGGCAGGACACACATTAACTCGTATTTGAAAATCCCCGGCGTGCGAGTCGTGGCATTGTGCGATGCAGACAGTGATATTCTGGCTCGCGGTGTTACGGAATCCAGGGCCCGCAATCAGAAAGTTGATGCCTATACTGATATGCGTGAACTACTGGAGGATAATAGCATAGACGTTGTTTCGACCGCAACTCCCAACCACTGGCATGCGCTTGTAACCATTTGGGCATGCCAGGCGGGCAAGGATGTATGCGTCGAAAAGCCGGTTTCTCACAACATTTTTGAAGGCCGTAAAATGGTCGAAGCGGCACGCAAGTATAATCGTATTGTTCAGGCAGACCTTGATCTGCGTTCAAATGAAGGCCTTTGTGAAGCGGTTCGCTATATTCAGCAAGGCCAACTCGGTAATATATCAGTTGTGCGTGGTTTCTGCTATAAAAGACGCAGCAGCATGGGAAAAGTATCTGGTCCGCAGAAGGTTCCTGAGTCGGTCGATTATAATTTATGGTGCGGTCCGGCCCCCAAGGAACCATTAATGCGCAAAAATCTTCACTATGACTGGCACTGGGTTTGGTCAACAGGGTGCGGCGAAATCGGTAACAACGGCCCACATCAATTAGACGTATGTCGCTGGGTCCTGGGGCAAAGCAAATTACCTAACAGGGTAATGAGTATCGGAGGACGATTCGGATACAATGATGACGGCCAAACGCCGAATACCCAAATTACAATTTTTGAATATGGTGACATTCCGATAATATACGAGGTAAGAGGCCTGCCAACAAAAGAAGGCGACTCTAATATGGATATCTACCATTCGATCAGTACTGCCGGTGTAGTTATGCAAAGCGGCCGCCCAAGCCCTTCACCCAACACCGGCGTAGTAGTTCAATGTGAGGACGGATATGTTGACCTGACAAGTCTGGTAGCTTTCAATAATGTCGGAAAGGAAATAAAGCGTTTCAAATCATTCAGTCCCGGACCTCAGGTAAGTTTCATTAATGCCGTACGAAGCAGAAAAATCAGCGATATCAGGACTGATATCTTCGAAGGACACCTCTCTACAGCTCTTTGTCATATGGGGAATATTTCTTATCGTATAGGTAAAGAATCTTCAAACGAGCAAATCAGAGAAATTATACAAGGAGACAAAGATTCATTTGAAGCTTTTTTGCGTTTCCAAAAGCATCTTTCCGCCAATTGCGTTAGTCTCAAAGAAACTCCTCCCGTACTTGGTCCATGGTTGAGAATTAATTCTAAGAAGGAAAGGTTCTTTGGTAAATTCTCAAGACAAGCTAACAAACTTTTAACAAGAGACTATCGAAAACCATTTATTGTTCCTGAGCAGATCTGAAGAATATCATAGCCATGTTATGTATGTTAATATGTCAACTAACATGGACGCTTTTTATTTCAATATTATAAATTTACCCAGTTTGTATAAAGCAAATTATCTATCATTCCAACATAATTAAAGAACGGTTATTTTTCTTTAATAAAACCTAACAATGTATTATATGTTAATATTATAACATACATGTAGTATTCTCTTATTACATTATATGACGTGTTTATCATCTCTGTTTAATAATACATTCTTATCCCCCCACTATTAGTAAATTTTTAGGGATTAAAACATTTTCATTTTTTTGGCACAGGCTACGCCTGACCGAATTCATAAGATACTTCTTTCTACGAGTTGAAATCCGTTGAATTACGAAGGAAGATTAAAAATATATTTTCGATATGTAAAGCTCAAGAGTTTATTTAATCGTGATATTTTCTTTTTAAATTCTGAGCAAAAAAACATTTTAATATATCCTGAAAACAACCACATTTTTCTCGTATTACAGACTACAAATTTGCATTGAACCTTATCTTGTGTTTCACGTGAAACATTCTCAAATATTAATGTAATTCTATTAAGCAAGACATGATCACATATAAAATTTTATTTTGATCTCCTTAATATAATAAATTAATGATAATTTGTTTTACTATTCTTACAACTTAGCCTTTTTTTTTGGTACTTATATTTCCTTGTTATGTAATTTCTTGTAATAATATAAAATCTATATGAATCCAAATTATTGCTATACTTTTACTGAATATGCTTATAAATTATCTTTAAAAAATGTCTCGCTTTTTTATTAATAATATTAATCTTATGTATTACAACAATCTACAAGGCAATCTTATCCTTAGATATTAACTATCCCTTATTAACCATCATGACTGTTTCACGTGAAACTATTTTTTATATATTTATGTTTTTTATCTGGCAATGCTTTAGTTTTTCCCTTATATATCCCGAAATATTATTTATGTGATTTTAAGGTCATTTATGATAATAAAACTAAGCAAATATTCTAAAAACATATTTGATGAAGGAGCATTTATATGTCCAAAAAAGAAAAAGCAAAGCATCTCGGCAGGGGGCTTCAATCACTTCTTGGTCCTATAACCCAATTGCGTGTAGAGCCAACAGAGGCATCTCCACCAGCCTTAATAGAAGACTCTAACATGCCCCCTGATAAGGAGCTACAGGATTCCTTGAAGGAACTCAGCATTGAATCCATATCGCCTAATCCATATCAACCGAGAACGGTTTGGAATGATCAGGATTTAGCTGATTTGGCAGAATCTATCAAAGCAAATGGAGTGATCCAACCTATAATTGTCCGCCCTTCCGGTTCGAAATATCAGTTAATAGCAGGTGAACGCAGGTTTCGTGCAGCTAAATTAGCATCAATGACAACAATACCAGCCCTGGTTCGCTCTGCCAGTGACAAAGAATTACTCGAATGGTCATTAGTCGAGAACATACATCGAGTAGGTCTTAATCCAATTGAGCGGGCTAAGGCATATCAGGATTATATTAGCACATTCTCACTAACACAGGCAAAAGCCGCTGAAAGACTTGGTGAAGACCGTTCCGTAGTAGCTAACTATATACGTTTATTAGACTTACCACAGGAAATAAAGCAAATGTTGACAGATGGCCAGTTAGCCATGGGTCACGCACGGGCTATACTTGCTCTGCCTACCGATGAGCTACGCCGAAAACTTGCCAATCGAGCATTAGTTGGACGGCTAAGCGTCCGCGAGGTTGAAAGACTTGCTCGAAAGTATATCACAGGATCCAGCCAGGCAAAAACAACTATCCGTACAAAACCCCCACATATTCTTGACCTGGAAAGGAAGCTCAGCAGCCAACTCGCAACAAAGGTAAATATTGATACCAGGAAAAATGGTCAAAGAGGCAGGATAACAATTGAATTTTACTCGCTTGATGAATTCGACAGCATAACGGAAAGAATAGGCCTTGCCTGTAGCGAAGAGGTCTAAAATATTCGCTTAAAATATAGTTTTTGATACTAATAAACTTAAAAACAAAACATTTCGTTTATAAAAAAAGTAATAATGTAAAAGAGTATGATTTTGCTTATGAGTTATGTATGTATATAACTAAATGCCGATTTTTCATTATTCTTTTTAATTTTTTCTAAGGACAAACTATGAAACATATTATTACATTTTCACTTTTATTGATCCTTTTTTCTTTTATAATTGAACCCGCTAATGCTGTCCAAAGTGCTATAATTGGTAAGTCGGCCCCTTCTTTTACATTACTTGATTTGAATGGTAACAAGGTCAGTTTGTCAGATTTTAAGGGGAAGGTAGTTATACTGGACTTTTGGGCAACGTGGTGCCCTCCCTGCGTTAAGGAGATTCCTCATTTCATAGAGCTTTACGATAAATATAAGGATCAGGGACTTGCTATAATTGGAATTTCAGTAGATCAGCAAGGCATCAGTATCGTAAAGGCATTTAAAGAAAAGTTTAATATTAATTATCCGATATTGATGGCGGAAAGGCAGGTTGTTATAGCATACGGTAACATTAGAAGCATACCGACAGCCTTCGTTATTGACAAGTCTGGAAATATACAGCGTGTGTATGTTGGCTATCGGGATAAAGCTGTTTTTGAAGCAGACATAAAAGAACTTTTACAGAGTGTCAACACAGGACAGAATTTAAAAGAGACAGAAAAAAACGAAGCTGAAACAACGCCAAACGAATATATAACAGAAATAAATATAATCGGAATAGCAGGGCGATCTGTGAGTGATAACGCTGCTCCTTACTACCTCAAGGCAATAGAGCTTTACGTCAAAGAGCCGGATGCCTTAAAAGAAAAAACAAGAAGATTACCCGAAGAGCTTACAGCACAAGAGCAAACATTATTAAGAAAATGGGTACAGGATAACAGTAGAGCGATTGAGCAATTGCAGCTTGGCAGCGATAAACCATACTGCTGGTTTAATAAAACAGGCCCAATGATTGACGTTAATCCACACTTACAGGAAATAATAGAATTAGCTTTTGTTTTGCGGTCTCGTGCTTTTATGCAACCTGAAAAACGCAGTATCAATAGTATTATCAACGATATAGTTACAATTTATAAATTAGGAGTACATGTTGCATCAGGACCAAATCTTACAGGAGAAAAAATGGTGGGAATTGCGGTAAAGGGATTATCTGTCAGTGCGGGATTTAATATCCTCGATAGAAAAATGCTTAATACCGCTTCGATGAAAAGTTTGGAGGATAAATTTAAACAGCTTGCGTCTGACTACAATGAAGCATTTGATATTCGAGGTGAGAAAATTAATATACGGGAAAAAATTGAAGCAATGCCCTCCAATACCTCTTACAAGAGTCATTTGAAAGTCGCTCTCGAATATTCAGATACGATGGCCGCAATGACCCCCTGGAAAATTAACACCGAAAAATCAAATCTAACATCTACGACAAATCCCTTGATAGAAATTCTTTACCCCGCAATTAAACGTTCAATTGAAAACGAATATTGCGGCAGGGCGGAGATACAAGCCTTGATAACCACGCTTGCGGTATTGCGATACAATAATGAAAAAAAAGGGTATCCTGTATCGCTCTCGCAGCTTATCTCAGCCGGCTATCTTAATGAGCCGCCGAAAGACCCATTCAGTGATAAACCTCTTGTCTATAGGAAATCACAGGAAGGTTTTATACTATACAGTTTCGGGGGCGATTTCGATGATGATGACGGCCAGCACAGTAAATGGGGATTGGATGAAGAAGGCGGCGATCAGGTCTTCTGGCCTGTCGAAAAAAGACCTTAAAAAGAAACGCAAAAAAGCTGATTTTCTATAATTTTACGTTAGATTTTTAATAATATGTTGTATAATTACATTAAGAGTGTTTTTTGTGTATTTACGTTAAATAAATAGTTATTGAAAAATCGTTATTTGTTTTCGGTGTCCATACATCCTGTTTCGGAGGATATATTATGAAACATCTAATTATTTCATTATTGGTTGTATTTTTGTTCACTTCTTTCAGCAGTATTGCCATGTCTGCCGGATTAAACCAGATTACTGATGTTCTAACAGTGCAGAAAGAGCTTGTCAATCCGGACAGCGAGGATACTACTGCTGCCAAAACCAATTATGTCGCTGAACTTAATAAAATCGGAATAGCCGGACGACCTGAAAGTGATAACGCAGCACCCTACTACCAAAAGGCAATAGAACTATTCGTCAAACAGCCCGATGACTTAGAAGTATCAACAAGAAGCTGGCCCAAAGACCAGCCCGCACAACAACATGCCATGCTTAAAAAATGGGTGCAGGATAACAGCAGGGCTCTTGAGCAACTGCAGCTTGCCGGTCAAAAATCATATTATTGGCAAAAGCAAACCGGCGAGAAAATGCAATTAACAGAAATGCCCCATTTGTCAACTATGAGGCAATTAGCTTTTGCTCTTCAGAACAGAGCAATGTTATCGGCCGAAGACGGTAATATCACAAGTGCTCTCAGCGACATAGAGACACTATATACCATTGGCGCGCAAATGTCCGTTGGCCCAAAACCTTTGGTAGAAAAATTAGTAGGAATTGCCGTAAAGAGCTTACCTATCAGAGTTGTGCTTAAAATGCTCGATAGGAAAATGCTTGATAACAATTCGTTGAAAACTCTGGAAGATAGATTTAAACAGCTTGTGGCAGCCTCTCGAGAACCCATGGATTTGCGCGGCGAAAAAATTTATCTGCAGGAACAAGTTGAAACAGATCCTCAATACAGCGTCTTTAAGCCGTACCTTAAAAAAACGCTTGAACAGTACGACACAATGGCAAGCAAAAATCCGATGGAGCTACACAACGAACAAACACAACCAACAAACGAAACCGATCCTTTAGCAGCTTTAGCCCCGCCATTTGCCAAGATAAATGAGATTGAATATCGAATCAGGACAGATGAAGACGCTTTAATAACAACGCTTGCATTACTGCGATATAATGCCGGCAGCGATTCATATCCAAGAGAGCTTCAACAGCTTGTATCAGCAGGCTATATAAAAGAGGTACCGAAAGATCCGTTCAGTGATAATCCCCTGGTCTATAAGCAAACAAGAGATGGCTTCACTCTGTACAGTTTCGGTGCGGATTTCGATGATGACGGTGGCCAGCATAGCAGATGGGGTGCCGGTGATGAAGGCGGCGACCAGGTCTTCTGGCCGGTTGAACAAACACAAACGGCACAAGCACAACCTCGCAGAGGCAGAGAAGGAGGACCATATGGTCGCAGAGGCTCTGAGGATGAACAGAGAAACGTCACCACACAGGAAAGCGATACATCAGATGTAACATTGCACGATGCTGTACGCAACGGTGATATTAACCAGGTCCAGTCACTGCTATCACAGGGCGCTGATGTAAATTTAAAGAACAGGATGAGCTGGACACCGCTCCACACGGCGGTACAAAACCGCCGGCAGGAAATCGTCGAATTGCTGGTTACCAAAGGAGCCGACCTTAATGCAACGAACAATCGCCAGCAGACGCCCCTGTACGTCGCCGTAAATAACAGCCAAAAAGAGATAGTTGAGCTGTTAATTTCAAAGGGGGCCGATGTAAATATCATGGCTAGCGGTGACAATGCTCTTACGATAGCGCAAAAGAGAAGGAATACAGAAATCATTGACATCCTGGTTAAAAACGGTGCCACAGAGCCAAGTCCCCAGGACCTGATGGGAGATAGGTATTACCAGGGAGGGGATAATCTATATTCGTCTCCTCAGGTGCAGGCAAATACCTCGTCCAGAAATACCAGAGGCTCAAGAGCTGCCATTCAGCCTGTTGAGGTGGATATACTTGCCGACCCGAACGAGATTAAAGCCAGGATAAAGACCTTTGCCGGACTTCAAAAGGCATTGGATGATTTGGACGCCAAAAGTAAAAGTGAAACGCGTCAATGGGAGCAGACAAGAACCGATAACAGAACAACGCTGGTAAGATATGTACAAAAGCAATTCGAAGAAGAGATAAATTTAATACGAACAGTTTCTGTCAGTGAAAAAGCCCAAAAAACAACAGAGGCAATTGACAGCGCATTATCCTTAAGACAGGAACGTTTCAAAGCAACCAGCAAAGAGCTTATGACCCAGAGAAGAGAGCAGATGCAATCGCAGCAAACGTCAACCCGCACTCGCGGCCGAAGTCGAACTTCCACCAGAAGCGCAAGAGGTATGGGTTCACAAAATGAACAACAATACGATAGCTCTGATAGCTATGGAAGAAATTCTTCAGATCCTTACGGTCGCGGCAACACTACGGGCAGATCGGCCGCAACAAGGCAGCCATCTCAGCAGCCCGCTCAGCCGGTCGACAGGGAAGCTGAAAATGAATCACGCCAATGGTTGCAGGCAAGCTTTGAGGACAAATCAGACCTTGCCGAGGCTGTGAATGAACAAATCGAGATAGAAGTTACTTCCATAAGAGATGTTGCTGTTGAAGAAGCAGCAAAAAAGACCACTGCAGCAATTGACGGCCTTTTGCTGGCCCGACAGATGCGGCTTAATGCTTTTTTCGTCAAAATGGAACAACTGCAGCAAACGCAACAACAGGCACAGGACCCGCGCACCCAGGGAGGATATCAACAAGGCACCCGCTCCAGCAGAGGAGCAACAAGAGGAGGCACAACAGGCGGGTATCAACAGGGCAGTCAATCCGGAACCCGCCGTCGGCGTTGACAAGGATGCCAAAGCAATTAGCTTCAAAAGTCGCGATAGTAACAGGGGCCAGCCGGGGCATTGGCAGAGCTATCAGCATTGCATTAGCACAAGAGGCCGCGACAGTTGTCTTAGCTGCTCGCTCATTCGAGAAATTACAGGAAGTCGCTGAGAAGGTAACAAAAGCAGGTGGAAAACCGGAGATTGTCGTTACAGAGCTGACCGAAGAAGAATCCATCAAAAACCTTGTTAAAACAACAAATGAAAAGTTCAGCCGGCTCGATATTCTCATCAACAACGCAGGTGTCACTCACTCTGCAGAATTAGAGCATACTGCAACCGAAGAATGGCAGCGATGTATCAACGTAAATGCACGTGCTCCTTTTATTCTTTGCAGAGAAGCCCTGCCGCTGTTAAAAAAATCACAAGCGGGACACATCATCAACATAGCGTCGGTCGTAGGAGTAAAAGGTTATCCGCTTCAAAGCGCCTATACTTCCTCCAAACATGCTTTACGCGGGATGACAATATCATTAGCTGAGGAGCTTAAAGGCTCTAACATCCGTGTGCATTTACTATGTCCCGGCGGTGTGGATACTGAAATGGTAGGTTCGGTTCGGCCGGATATAAATAAGGATGAGCTGATACACCCCGAAGAAATTGCCGAATTGGTTCTCTACCTTGTTACACATAAAGGCAATGCCTTCATAGATGAGCTGCACATTCGAAGAGCTACCTCAACACCGTGGTATTAGCCGGAAAATACTATGAGAGCAGTGATACAACGAGTCTTACAGGCCGAGGTTACAGTAGAAGGCGGGCAAGTCGGCAAAATAGAAAAGGGCCTGCTGGTTTATCTCGGCGTCGGTAAAGAAGACACCGTAAATGACGCTCAGTTTATGGCCGACAAGCTGGTGAATCTGCGTATCTTCGCAGACGAAGCCGGCAAGATGAATCGAAGCGTGCAGGACGTTGGCGGGGCGATTTTATTAGTCAGCAATTTTACTCTTCACGGCGATTGCAGAAAGGGTCGCCGTCCCGGTTTTGACACCGCTGCTAAACCGGAATCGGCTCGGCAGCTTTATGAAAAAGCAATTGAACTGATTACCGAACAGGGCACAGCAGTTGAAAAAGGGGCATTCGGTGAGTACATGCACGTTAGCAGCATCAACGACGGCCCTGTAACATTCTTACTTGACAGCGGTCGCTTATTTTAAATCCCACAATTATATAGAGCCTATGAAAGCCCATTCCAATCGACTGTTATTACTGTAATATTGTCGTAACCCCCCGCAGCATTGGCAGCATCAACAAGCGCTTTGCAGACAGCCTGAGAATCAGGCTCCTTTTTTAGAATCGCAGCGATATCGTCATCATCTACCAGGTCCGTCAGGCCGTCGGTGCACAGAAGCAGCCGATCATTTTTTTTAAGAAGGAAAGAACGTACATACGGACGTGGTTTTTCTTCCATACCGATGTAAGACGTTATCTGTCCCCGAGCATCATGGCTCTTAGCTTCTTCAGGTCCTATCAGCCCCTCCATCACAAGGTCGGATACAACTGAATGGTCACGTGTTAGCTGAGAGAGCCGGCCTTTCCGAAAAAGATATACCCTGCTGTCACCAAGATTGGCTACAAAACAGCGTTTGTTTCTCAGAAGGATTATAACGAGCGTTGCGCCCATATCCTTGAATCCGGTTTCGCTCGTACCCTCCAGCCATAATTGCCTGCTCTGTTCAGCAATAGCCCTGCTTAGCAAAGACTTTATTGTCTTTGTGCTGCCGACCTTCAGCTTGTCAAGGCTGGTCTCAAGCATGACCGGCAAATCTTCAATGACAATCTTGGACGCAATTTCTCCTCCTCGATGTCCGCCCATTCCGTCCGATACCACAAACAAAGCCAACTGCGGCTCGGCCAGGAATGTATCCTGATTTTCCTCTCGTACCTTACCTATATGAGTAGCCGCCCCCCATGAAATCGGCAAAAAGGGCTTTAATGTATAGTCGAGATTTTCTGTCACTTGGAACTCCTTATTTTCCATCTTACTTAGCCTGTGAGATTTTGTTTGCACCAGGGACAACAACGCCAAAAAGTTGAATCTACAGACCAGCCGCATCGACTGCATATTTCTGGAAAAGGCCGGAGCTGCCAGGATTGTCGGATTTTACGGCGGCACCAGGGGCAATACCGCATGAAACGCATAAGATTTCCTTTGCAGTATTTACACTTTGCATGGTATCGGATGCCGGTTTTTCTGTCGGAAGGCTGCGATTCAAATCCAGAACCATAGCACCAGGGACAATAATGCCATTCGTACGATATCCCTTTATGGCAGCGTGGACAAATCCGGTTGAACTGTGTGGTTGTATCGAAACGATTTTGATTGGAACCGCACCACGGACACAGCAGCATACTTTCCGATATCGGCTCGTCGCAATTTACACATCTAAAGACAGGATTCAAAACCTTACTGTATCGCTTCAGGAAAGCACCGCGTCGAATTTTTTGCCAATCGAGTTTTTTTCTGTCTGAGTTTTTCAAAACAAAAGCTGTTTGCAGGTTTTTGGGCAGGGACTGGGACAACGCCGTGAGCATTTTTTCCGCAGTCGCAAAACGTTTGGCAGGGTCAACCACAAGTGACTGCTTTAAAAATTTAACTATTGATAAATTGGTTCTCTCACGCAAGCGTTCATAACCTCTTGTCGGCCAGTGAAAAGGCCATCGAGGCAAAGTTCCCGTGATATATTCGTAAAGTATCAATCCAACTGCAAAACAGTCGCTTCGGTATGTGGGGTAGCCGTAAGCCTGTTCCGGTGCGACATATCCGGGAGTCCCGAAATCTTCTATAGTTTTCATACGGCCTTTCAGCTTCATACAAATCCCGAAATCCCCAAGTACGGCCCGCCCGTTTGGAAACAGAAATATATTGCCGGGAGTTACATCACAATGTACCAGGCGATTACGATGGGCATAAGCCAGCCCGTCAAGGACCTGCATAATAATAGAGATGATTCGTCGCACAGACATGGGTTTGGAGCAATCATCCAGAGTGCCTGCCGAAATTTCAGTTGCCAACACGGCATGGTCATCGATAATGTCTGCGTTTTTGACAGGCATGATATGTGGATGACGCAGCTTTGCAACGAGACGAATTTCTCGCAATAATTTCTGATTGTCACGCAGGCCATTAATTCCCACCAGCGGTATCTTCAAGGCCACCCAGATGCCTTCCACGCTGTCTCTTGCCTTCCAGACTTCGCAGGTTCCACCCTCACCAAGGCTTTTAATCAGACGATATTTACCCAATCGCTGGCCCTTAATCAGTCGCAAACCTGTTTTTCCAGAAGCTTGTTCTTTGTCTAAAATCCCTGAATCAGCCATTTTTTTCTCTGCAAATGCTGAAATATCCGTTCGTATCGGTAATATTCTATCGGTAACTTACTAAACAGGGAAAAAGAAATTATAAGTAAATCGGCTAATTTCCACAAATTAATGAATAGTTCTTTTAAGTGGAAAAGGCACGTTTGGCGAATATTTGTACGTCAACAACATCAAAAACAGCTTGGTAACATTTCTGTCAAAAAGCACCAGGCCGTTTTATTCGAAACATCTGGATCTGTGAAGTAATAACATACAAATATCACTTGACGAATCGGCCCTACATTCATACACTCACCTCTTTGTTTAAGTATGGTTTTAAGGAATAAGACAGGTGGAAGAAGCTATAGCAAAAGCTGGCGCATTGATTGAGGCGATGGAGTATATCCGTCAGTTCCGCGGGCGAATTGTGGTCGTTAAGCTCGGCGGAAGTGTCCTCGACGATATCGCCCTGCAAAAAGAGCTGTTGACCGACATCGCCTTTATGGCAACGGTTGGGATACGTCCTATAATTGTACACGGGGGCGGAAAGGCCATTACAAGAGCGATGAACAAAGCAGGCATCGAGGCCTTATGGGTGCAGGGCCGACGATATACGGATGAGCGAACGCTGACAATAGCAGAGCATACGCTCGTGCATGATATCAATACTCCCATCTGCAATATGCTAAATGAGTCAGGTTGTGAATCGATGGGACTGCATTCGCTGAGCAGTTGTGTATTATTTGCCGAGTTGCTTAGGCTAACCGGCGAAGATGGCCGAAAGCTTGATCTTGGACTGGTCGGACAAGTTAACAATGTAAACGGACAATTGTTAACAAAACTTTGCTCAGACGGGACCATACCGGTTATCGCCTCGGTAGCCAAAGATAAGGCCGGTGGAAAGCTTAATGTAAACGCCGACAGCGCAGCCGGTAAAGTCGCTGCCGAAGTTTGCGCCGAAAAGCTTGTCGTCGTAAGCGATACGCACGGGATACGAACCAACATCAACGACCCGGACAGTTGGATTTCGAGCCTGAATGAAACACAGATTAAGGAAATGATAGATGAAGGTATTATCACAGACGCAATGTTCCCGAAGGTCGAGGCCTGCCTGACAGCACTGGACGCAGGTGTGAAAAAGGCACATATTATCGATGGGCGAATCGCCCATTCGCTATTGCTTGAAATATATACAGCTAAAGGAATCGGGACAGAAATAATTAGGAATTGAGAATTAGAAATAGTGCTTTTCAACGAAGCACAATAGGTGAGATTCATATTATGACTACGCAGGAGACTATTGAATTGTTTAATAAGTATGTTATCGCTAATTACGGTCGGCTGCCTCGCGTTATCGTCAAAGGCGAAGGCTGCTACATGTATGACGTCGATGGCAATAAGATACTGGATATGTTCCCGGGCTGGGCCGTCAGCGGGATAGGACACTGTCATCCCAGGGTCGTTGAAGCGTTACGCAAACAGGCTGGCGAGCTTCTGCATATAGATAATACATTCTATTCTGAGCAGCAGGGTGAATTAGCCAAACTATTAAGCGAACGGGCCTTCGGCGGCAAGTGCTTCTTTTGCAACAGCGGCGCCGAGGCCAACGAGGCCGCTCTGAAACTGGCACGTTTGTACACTTCACAGGAAAAATATAAATTCATCACAGCCGAGGGCAGTTTCCACGGAAGAACCTTCGCCACGGTTACCGCAACCGCTCAGCCTAAATATCACGAAGGCTTCCTGCCGTTGCTGCCGGGCTTTGTTTACGTACCTTTTAATGATATTTCAGCACTGGAATCGGCTTTCAGTGACGAAGTAGCGGCCGTTTTAGTTGAGCCTATTCAGGGTGAGGGTGGAATAAACGTTGCTACCGCCGAATACCTTCAGGCAATTCGCCGGCTCTGCGATGAAAAAGGTGCGGTGATGATTTTAGATGAGGTCCAGACCGGAATGGGCAGAACCGGAAAATGGTTCGGATACCAGCATTTTGATGTCGAACCTGATATTATAACGATGGCAAAGGCACTTGGCGGTGGCGTTGCCATAGGAGCTATGATGGCAAGGGGAGAAATAGCCGCCTCGCTGGTGCCCGGCAAACACGCTTCAACATTCGGCGGTAACTGTCTGGCCTGTGCGGCCGGTGTGTCGGTCATTAAAGCAATAGAAGAAGATAATCTTCTGGAAAATGCCGCCGAGCTGGGGCAATATATTAAAGACAAGCTCGAACAGTTGAAACAAAAGCATTCTATGATAGACAGTGTTCGCGGCATCGGTCTGATGATTGGCGTTCAACTGAACGGCCCGGGTAAAGAAATAGTCGATAAATGCCTTGAGAAGGGTTTGAGAATAAACTGCACTAATAACACTGTTTTGCGGTTAATGCCGGCGATGATAGCCACGAAAGACCAAATAGACCAGGCGATTGAAATTCTTGATACTGTCATGAAAGAGGGTGATTAATGAAACATTTTCTTTCCTTAGAAGATTGTCCGAAGGACTTGCTAAAAGAACTGCTGCGGTTAAGTACCAGGCTTAAAAGTTTATATAGCTGCAAAGGCGAGGACTTATGCCTTAAGGGAAAAACTTTAGCTATGCTTTTCGAGAAGCCGAGCCTGCGAACCAGAATCAGCTTCCAGGTAGCCATGTCAGACCTTGGCGGTTCTGCGATCTACGTCAAGCCCGAAGATATCGGCGGTATCGGCAAGCGCGAGCCGATCAAAGACATAGCAAGGGTCCTGAGTCGATATGTTACCGGTATAATGGCACGAACCTTCGAGCACAGCACCGTTACCGAATTAGCCGAATATGCAAAGGTCCCCGTTATAAACGCCCTGACGGACTTCTCACATCCCTGCCAGGCGATGGCCGACGTATTGACTATCAGAGAACATTGCGAAGACGAAGATGGCAAAAAAATTGCCTTTATCGGTGACGGCAATAACGTTGCACGGTCGCTGGCCTTTGCCTGCGCAAAGCTGGGTATGAAAATGGTCGTTGCATCGCCGAGCGGTTACGAACTCGATACCGAAACAATTGAAAAGGCAAATCAGATATCAGCCGGCTGTGTGAGTCAAACAAATGACCCGGGCACCGCTGTTCTTGACGCCGACATTATCTATACTGATACATGGGTCAGTATGGGCCAGGAGGATGAAAAGCAAAAACGCCAGGCCGATTTTGCAGGTTTTCAGGTCAATGCCGAATTAGTCAAATCTGCACCGGAGAACGTCAAGATTATGCACTGTCTGCCGGCTTATCGCGGCCTTGAAATAACTGATGAAGTTGTCGAATCGCCAAATTCTATTATGTTCGACCAGGCCGAGAACCGCATGCACTTCCAGCGGGCACTGCTGAAAAAACTCCTGAGCTAATAAAATAATGACACATCATAAAATAATTATTGGTGATTCCAGATGTATGATGGAGGTACCCGAGGAATCCGTGCACCTGATTATTACCTCTCCCCCATACTGGCAGCTCAAAGATTATGGAAATGGCAGCCAAATTGGTTTTGATGATAGCTATGAAGATTACATCAATAATTTGAATGTTGTCTGGAAAGAATGCCACAGAGTCTTAAATAAGGGTTGCCGTCTATGTGTGAATATCGGCGATCAGTTTGCCCGTTCTGTTTACTACGGAAGATACAAGGTCATTCCTATAAGAACCGAGATAATAAAGTTTTGCGAAACTATAGGCTTTGACTATATGGGGGCGGTTATTTGGCAAAAAGTTACAACCTGCAATACCACTGGTGGTGCAACAATAATGGGTTCATTTCCTTTTCCGAGAAATGGTATCCTCAAGATTGATTATGAATTCATTTTGATTTTCAAAAAGCACGGTGTCGCACAAAGAGTAAGTAAAGAAATTAAAGAAACATCAAAGATGACAATAGAGGAATGGAACCAGTTTTTTACAGGCCACTGGAATATTCCGGGCGAAAAACAAGATAAGCATTTGGCGATGTTCCCTGAAGAGGTACCTAGGCGCCTAATCAAAATGTTCAGTTTTGTAAATGATACGGTTCTTGACCCGTTTCTCGGTAGTGGCACCACTTCTTTGGCGGCTAAAAAACTTAATAGAAATTCCATCGGTTATGAAATTAATTCTGAATTCCTTCCATTAATGAAAGAAAAGTTGGATTTAGAACAACAAAGGATATTTGAAGAGACCGATTTTGAAATAATCAAGCAAAAGAAATCTTATATAGATTATAAAGAAGTGATCACACAATTACCTTACATTTTCAAAGACCCAGTCGAATTTGACAAGAAAATCGACCCGAGAAAACTACAGTTTGGCTCCAAAATTAATAACCACAACTCCAAAAGAGAAAAATATTACCCTGTGAAGGATGTAATTTCTCCGGAAAAACTGGTTATTGGAGATGGATTGAAAATAAAACTCTTAGGTATAAGAAAAAAACCCAAAATGAGCAAACAGGCGATTCAATTCTTACGGGATAAAACATGTGGACAAAAGGTTTTTATGAAGTTCGATGCAATAAAACATGATCGTGATAACAATTTACTTTGCTATTTATATCTGGAAAACAAAACTTTTCTCAACGCTCACCTGATAAAGAGGGGCTTGGTGGATGTTGATACCTCTCTGGACTATAAGTTCAAGGAAAAGTTTCTAACTACAGTGGAAAAAAACTGATGGCAAAAGAATGGATAAAAGGCAGAGAAGGCAGAAATCTCAGATTCAAAAGGGAAAACCTGTTAAATTGGGCCACGAATCGATGGAATTTAAACTATGCTTATAGTGTCGGTCCAACATCAGAACTCATAAGGAAATGCTCTCCTAAAATCTTTGAAGATTGGGAAATATTCTATTTTGAAAATGCCTACCAAAAGAAGAAAGATGGTATAAAAGTAACAAGAGAGCACATAACTCAACTTGGTGAAAAGTTGTATATAAAGCTTTCAGAAGTTATTCAAAATGAACTGGAATCAATTCATCACCAAGAATGTATCGATTACGTTTATAACCTTGTCTTAAATAGGACGTATGAGGGCTATCAAAAAGAAATTGGTACGATTTATGGCCAATTAGAGTCGATATTAGATGAAAAAATACAGCCAGCTCCCGATGAATGGGATAGAAGGTATAATGTGGATTTTTTCATAGAAGTAAAAGGTAAATACATAGGTCTTCAAATAAAACCAATTTCTTCTGGTCGTCCATTGGATTATTATCAATGGGAAAGGATACACGAGGAAAATCATAAAAAGTTCAAAAACAAGTTTGGTGGTCAAGTTTTTTTCATCTATTCAACTGGGAAAAAGGAAATCTACAACTTGGAAGTTATAAATGAAATTAAGAAAGAAGTTGAAAAACTAAATATTTTATAAACCGAAGATTTTATCATCTACCCATGGAACGGAAAATTCTTGTTGCTACTACCAACATCGGCAAAATAGCCGAATTGAAAACGATGCTCGATTTAGATACTCAATGGCTTGACCTCTCGTATTACCCTGAAATAGAAGAGATAGAAGAGGACGGCCAGACGTTCATCGAAAATGCCTGTAAAAAAGCAATCGGTTACGCCCAAATCACAGGCCAGTGGACAATTGCCGACGACTCAGGCCTTCAAGTTGATGCATTGGGTGGTGAGCCGGGCGTGAAATCAGCACGTTACTCCGGCGAAAAAACAATAAACGATGACGGGACTCTGATTGATCATCGAAATATCGCAAAGGTACTGGAGCTTCTTGAAGGCGTCCCCCAAGAGAAAAGAACGGCAAGATTCTTTTGCTCTCTGGCTCTGGCGAGCCCTGAAGAAGTCCTGATAGAAACCGAGGGAACACTGGAAGGTCTGATAACAAAAAAAGAAATCGGAAAAAATGGTTTTGGCTACGACCCGATTTTTTTCGTGCCGCACCTTAACAAAACCATTGCCCAGCTTACCTCCGAAGAGAAAAACGCTATTTCGCACCGCGGTAATGCAATCAGAAAATTAAAACCCTTACTTGAAAAACTCCTGAACAACAGCTAAATATTAAAACTTCTGGAAAGTAGCTTGATATAAGTATTTAATTACGTGTATTATAGGACTCGCAAAATCCGACGCCAGCGCCGGTAAAGGCAAGACAGTAAATTACAATAAATAAGGACAAATTATGAGCAGTATAAATCGCAGAAGTTTCCTGAGGAATTCTGTTGTCGCGGCTACTTCACTGGCTTTGGGACAGGAATATAGTCAGGCTAACCAGGCAAATAATCGTAGAAGCCGGAGATCCAATCGACCCAACGTGGTAGTTATAATGACAGATGACCAGCGATGGGACTGTATGAGCTGCGAAGGACATCCCTTTTTAGAAACCCCGAATATGGACCGTATTGCCAACGAAGGCGCACGTTTTGCCAATATGTTCGTTACAACATCGCTCTGCTCGCCAAGCCGGGCATCGTTTCTGTCGGGGCTTTACGCTCATACTCACAAAGTAACAAACAACTTCACCGACTATCCCGCCGACTTAGCCAGTTATCCTCTCAACCTGCAGCAAAGCGGTTACCAGACAGCTTACATAGGCAAATGGCACATGGGCGAACAAAGCGACGAGCGCCGCCCGGGTTTCGACTACTGGATTACTCACAAAGGGCAGGGTAATTACTACGACACAACTTTTAATGTTAACGGCAAAAGAACAGTCAAAAAAGGTTATTACACCCATCGAGTAACCGATATGGCGATCGATTGGCTCAAGCAGGACCACAACAAGCCATACCTGTTGATAATAGGCCATAAAGCACCGCACACGCCGTTTACGCCGGAAAAGAAATACGAGAATATCTATGATAATGCGAAAATAGACTACCCTAAGACAGCTTTTAACCTCGAAAGCAAGCCCCGGTGGGTCAAGGAGAGACTGAACACCTGGCATGGCATATACGGCCCGATATTCGGATTTCGTAAAGACTTCCCCGATACCAGCCCTGAAAGTGTGCTGAAATTCGCTGAGTTTGTCCGGGCCTATACAGCTACGATTAAATCGGTAGATGACAGCGTCGGCAGGGTTTACGAGACACTTAAAGAGCTTGGTCAGTTGGATAACACACTCTTCGTATTCACCAGTGACAACGGTTTCTTTTTGGGCGAACATGGAATGACAGATAAGCGAACAATGCACGAAGCGAGCATCCGGGTGCCGCTGTTAGTCAGATACCCTCGTCTTATAAAGCCGGGCACAATCATCAGCAATATGGTAATGAACGTTGATCTTGCACCGAGTATTCTCGATATCTGCCGGGCCAAATCACTGAAAAATATCCATGGAAAGTCGTGGAAGAAGCTTCTTGCCGGCCGAACAAGCGGCTGGCGAAAGTCATTATATTACTCATATGATTATGAAAAGCAATTTCCATATACACCAAATGTTCGAGGTGTAAGAACGGATGAGTGGAAATATGTTCATTATCCGAACGGCGACAGCAAACCGGATCAGTACAAAGCAGAATTGTATAATTTGAAGAGTGACCCGCTCGAAACCAACAATCTGATAGACGAACCAAAATATGCCGATAAAGTTAGGGAGCTGAAAGCCGAACTTCACCGACTGATGGCCCAGACAGGAGCATTACCGGATAAAATGCCGCTATATTTAGGGATTAAAGCAGAACTACCGGATGAAAAGATTAGATAAAGACTAAAGAGAATAGTGGTATTTAACGCTCTGGTCGGTATTTTCAGTGAACCGATTCGTTTTCTCTTGACATTTCCGCAGTTCATCTATATTTGTCCTTTTTTAAATATTGTTGTGGAAATCACCGATAACTGATTCATGTTGACTGAATCGTAACTATTAGCAGTAATCGAATAAGTTTTATTATGACAAAATCGAGTGTATCAAAAAAATCATTGGTAATTGTTGAATCACCCGCAAAGGCAAAGACAATAAACAGGTATCTCGGTCCCGATTTTGTTGTGCAGGCCTCGATGGGACACGTACGGGACTTACCTTCAAAGGGTCTCAATGTTGATATAGAAAATGATTTCGAGCCGACTTATGATATATTGCCGGGCAAGAAACGCACGGTAACATCATTAAAAGCCGCAGCGAAAAAATGCGATAAACTGTATCTGGCTACCGACCTTGACCGAGAGGGCGAAGCGATTGCCTGGCACCTCGCACAAATTCTTGGTATCCCCGAGGACAAAACCTACCGCGTGATATTCAATGCCATAACCAAAACGACTATACAGCGCGCATTTGCCGAGCCGGGCAAACTTAATATGGACAAGGTCATGGCTCAACAGGCCAGACGCATCCTCGACAGAATCGTCGGCTATCAGATAAGCCCGCTGCTGTGGAAAAAAGTTACCCGCGGCTTGTCCGCCGGTCGCGTCCAGTCCGTGGCGGTTAAGATAGTCGTACTAAAAGAAAGGGAAATTCAACAGTTCAAACCCGACGAATACTGGCTTATACCCGCTGTTTTCACAACCGACCTGAAAAGCAACTATACTCAGGAATGGCTCGATTTTATTACGCCAAAAACCGAAGACGACATTCCCCCCACGATTGCCAAACAGAACAAATGGCTTACAAAACACAATGCCCTAAAAGCCGAGATGTACAAGGTTGATGGCGAAAAGTTCGATGCCTCTAATCAGGAACAGGCCAGTCGAATATTCGAGGCCATGAAGGATGCGGACTTTAAGGTTGCCGATATTGAAAAGAAGGAATCCCTTTCACGACCTTCGGCTCCTTTTATAACTTCGACTTTACAACAGGCAGCTGCAAACCGGTTAGGCTTCACCGCGAAAAAGACTATGGCAATGGCCCAGCAGTTATACGAAGGCATTGATTTAGGATCAATGGGTTCCCTGGGTCTTATTACGTACATGAGAACCGACAGCACTCACCTGTCGGACGAAGCTATCAAAGAGGTGCGAAATTATATCAGTATGCATCTCGGCCAGGACTACCTTCCCGCCAAACCAAAAGTTTATGAATCAAAGAAAGCCGCCCAGCAGGCCCATGAAGCCATCCGCCCGACCGATGTTGACCTTACACCCAACGATATAAAGCCGTTTCTTAGCGATCAGCAGTTCAAACTCTATGATTTGATATGGCGCCGATTCGTAGCCAGCCAGATGGAACCGGCCAAATGGAACATAACAAACCTGAATATCACAGCCGACACATCGGTGGGTGAATGCCGCTATAAAAGCGCCGGACGAGTGCTCGTATTCGACGGCTTCACGAAAATATGGACGACAACGTCAAACGATCAGCAGTTACCCTCAATCGAGGTTGGCCAACAATTACAGACGGTCGATATCAAGGCCGAGCAGCATTTCACAAAACCACCGGCTCGATATACCGAAGCATCTTTGGTAAAAGCCCTCGAAAAAGAAGGTGTCGGCAGACCAAGTACATACGCCACAATTATATCCACAATACAGGACCGCGGCTATGTAGAGAAACAGGACAAAAGATTCTTCGCCACCGACATTGGTGAAGTAGTAACCGACAAACTTAGTGAGTACTTCCCGAAGATAATGGACATTGCTTTTACCCGCTATATGGAAGAGCAGCTTGATAAGATTGAAGAACATAACGCCGATTGGCTTGGTGTCCTGAAAGACTTCTATAGTCCGTTCAAGCAAAATCTTGAGACGGCGCAGGCGGAAATGAAACACGCCAAAGCCGAAATGACCCCCAGTGAATATAAATGCCCGGATTGCGGTCAGCTACTTTCATACCGATTCGGCAAAAACGGCAAGTTCCTGAGCTGTTCGACATACCCGGAGTGCAAATTCGCTTGTCCCTGCGATAAAGAAGGCAAGATGCTCGAAGAAAAAGTAAGCGACCATAAATGCCCCCAATGCAGCAAGCCGATGATACAAAAAAACGGCCGATTCGGCCCATTCATAGGATGCAGCGGCTATCCGGAATGCAAAACAACCCTCAAAATAGACAAGGAAGGCAACGTCCTGCCGCCAAAGCCGCCGCCGGAACCAACAGGTATAAAATGCTACAAATGTAAAGACGGCGAACTGGTAATCAGGCAAAGCAAAAAAGGGCCCTTTATGGGCTGCGGCAAGTTCCCGAAGTGCAGAACCATAATAAGCATTAAACAACTGGATCATCTAAAAGAGTTACAGGCAGCCGGCCAATGGCCGCCCGAAACATGGGAAGAAGCCGACGAAATCCTCGGAAGGAAAAAAGCCAGGGAGCGCATAAAAGTCAAGAAATAACGTTGTCAATAATGCAACGATGGCAATCACCGTCAAAAGCCATATAAAGGTAAACCCCGCTGGAAACCTTCCCTTTTCACGATTGGGAATTCCTGTTTCTAACGGGGTTTGCCCATGGCACTACCAAATTTTACCAGTCAAGAGGTATTGGTGCTCCACTCGGCCAGCTTAATATAAAAGTGTTGCCGGCCGGATATGCCGTGACCTGTTCGACGTGCCCATCCACAAACACTGCATTGGCGTAGCCTTCATTTATTTTCGCGGTCGAAACGTTGTGGAAGGTAGCAAAGTGGTCCTGTCCGGTGCCGGGCGTGCCGCGTAAATTGTTGTCATTGATTTGGGCACTCTGCAGTTCCGGAATAGACCACGAATTCTCCTCAGAGAAGTTCATCACACGTGACGGATTCTTCACCTGGCTTTCATTCCGGACGTTCTCCATGTTGGTGCGATATTGCGCGGGGACCGCATTCCATGCATCACCGTTGAGATATGAATTCATACAGTAACCATATTGAGGTTCGACGGGAATTGGATTACCCCCGCAACCGCAGCCCATCATTTTGGAAATAACGGCGAAGTCGGGGCATAGATGAATATCCTTGTCCTTCAGATAAGGCCACATTGCCCCGCCGCCATTGGGTTTATTGGTCATATTATTCGCCTCATCGTGCCATCGGCAGCCTCTGCCGCCATCTTTGTAGAGCCAGGTGAATGAATAAGGAAATTGACCATCCTCGTCATCCAGGTACAATCTCGTGGCAATACCATACTGACTGAGGTTTTTTCTGCAGAGAATTGTACTGGCCTGTCTTTTTACCCGCTGCAGTGCCGGCATCAATATTGCCATTAATATCGCTATTATAGCGATCACTACCAGAAGCTCAATTAATGTAAAACCTTTTCGCTTGTCCATAACATCCCCTTTATTGTACGGCTATCTCTAAAATTCCTTGAAGTTGTCTCATCAATAAGGGCCAGTCACTGACTCTCAGCACCCCCGGCTTTTGACCGGATATCAATGATACTATGATGGAAATCGACTCCAAATACTCCATTAAGCTAAGCCCCGGTAGAAACCTTCCCTATTTCCCGATTGGGAATCCCTGTTTCTAACGGGGTTAAACCATTTAATTTACCCATATCGCTACTAAATTCTACCATTCAGGTATTGGTGGACCGCTCGGCCAGCTCAATATAAAAGTATTAGGCCTCGGATGCGCTGAGACCTCTTCGACATGGCCGTCCACAAACGACGCATTGGCATAACCCTTTTCCAGGTCTCCGCCCGGAGCGCGATGGTAGGTAGCGAAGCAGTCTGTGTTGCCGGGAGGCGTGGAACGCAAATTGTTATCATTTACTGCAGCGCCGCTGAGGCCCGAAATAGCAAATGGATTCTCCTCAGAGAAGAAAAATACTCGTGCCGGATTCTTGACCTGTGATTCTTTTCGAACGTTCTCCATGTTGGTACGATATTGTGCGGGAACCGCACCCCATGCATCACCGTTGAGGTAGGAATTCATCTCATAACTATATTGAGGTTCGACTGGAATCGTCCTTCCCCTGCAGGAAGGGCAGCTCATCATTCTTGCTACAACGTCGAATTCCTGACACAGGTGAATATCTTTGTCCTTCAAATAGTGCCACATCGCGCCGCCAAGCTCCGGGTTTGAATCAAGATTCTTACTTGGATCGTGCCATCGGCATCCTGTGCCGCCATCTTTGTAGAGCCAGGTGAATGAATAAGGAAAAGAACCCTCATTATCATCCAGGTACATCCTCCCCGCCAGGCCATATTGATTCAGTTTCGACCTGCAGAGAATTCCCCACACCTGCTTTTTCGCACGCTGCAGCGCCGGCATCAATATCGCCATCAACAATGCAATAATAGCAATCACCACCAAAAGCTCAATTAATGTAAAACCTTTTCGCTTGTGCATAATGTCTCCTGTCTTTTACAACTATCTCTATTACAACTATCTCTAAAATTCTTTGAAATTTCTCATCCATACAGGCCAGTCACTGGCAACGGCACCACCGGCTGAGGTCCAGGGGCCCTGGGTATCGAAGTTGCGGTGCCAGTTAAGTGTCCATATCTCCTTCAGGCCGAGCCTTCTTACACCAAGATCCAAAAAGACGGTATTTATATAACCCTTATGCCTGTTGATACATACTAAGTGCATTTCATTCGGAAGTACAACAAGGCCGTCAACTTCAGGGGGCCCTTGTGTATGACTTGGCCAGGTATCCCAGACTACGCAGTCAAAAAACAGAGGTATGTTGTTTGCCTTTTTTTGCTCTCGTGTTCTCCAACAGTTTTCATCTTCCCGGTCACCGAGCCATTCATCCATTCCATAACTGCCGTAATCTTCACCCGGTTTGCCCTCAAAGTCCGTCCAGCCTCCTCCCTCAGTTGTCCATCGCCATGCTCCGAAGGGAACCTTGCCTCCATCGGTATATGGTTTTGTTGCAGTCGGGCACAAGGTCAATTTCCCACGGTCCTTGTAAAAAGGTCGCAATTTGTTGGGCCAGTCTCCGGAAGCACCGGCACCGCTTGGAAACTTTCCCCCGGAATCCTCGAGGTACATATGCCAGCAGTATGACCATTGTTTGATGTTCGACATACAGGCAACGGCCTGAGCCTGTTTCTTTACTCGCTGCAAAGCCGGCATTAATATCGCCATCAATAAAGCGACGATGGCAATCACCACCAGGAGCTCTATTAACGTAAATCCACTTCGATTTCGCATAAAAGCTCTCCTTCTTTTTTGAGAAGGCTCTTCCAAACCGAATTCCTATTTAAAATGAATATATTTCGCCGATAAGTTGGCTTACAATGATTATATCATAAATAATTGCAAAACAACCAAAAAAATGTATAATAATTATAATATTTTAAAACAGATTTTTACTGAGAACCGGGCAAAAATGGACAAAAAAAAACAAATCGAAACAAAGCCGCTCGAGATAGTCGAGCCGATAGGCAAACGCGTACTGATTCGCAAAGACGAGGATAAAAAACAAACCAAAGGCGGTATTCAACTGCCCGACAACATTGAAATCCCCACGATAACCGGCCGAATCATAACTATTTCCGCTGAAGTCCAAAACTCACCGGATATACCACTGCGTCAATACGATAAAGTTCTGTTCAACCCCAAGGGTGCCATTCCAGTCGATTTCGAAGGTGATAATCGCCTTTTCGTGGTCGAGGTCGAAAACGTCGTAGCAGTATTTAGAAAAGCATAAAAACATTTCACATATAAAAACTTAAATCAGACTTAGGCTGACGAAAACTATGGACGTGCAATATTTACAAAGCAGCAAATAAAAAAGTGAACAATATGAAGTTAATTATGACCAAACAGAAAGTTTTCTTGTTTGTTCTAATCCTTGTCTCGACATGCAGGTTATTTGCGGAAGAGCAAAAAGTTTGGGAACAACTAAACCTAAGCTCTACCAGCATTGCCGGAACAACCATTTATTACGAAAAATCCCTTGAACCGAAACTGCCTGTCTTTGAAAGAAAGTACAAAGAGTTCCTTGCCGAAAAGGAAAAAGTCAAAAATATCGAAACCAAAAAGAAACAAATCATCGCTGAAATCAATACAATCCTTGGGATAACTGAACCGGATATCGATAAGCAGGAAAAACTCTTAACGGGGTTTTTAGTGGCTTTTTCCATCGAAAAGATGACCTTCTACATTGTTCTGCAGGAAACGACAAAATATTTTTTATCCTCAGGCGGCCGATTGCCGAATTTCACCTATGATAAAGACAGCGATACCATAACCTACGACCCTGAATTCAAAACTACAGGCAAAGATGGCCCTGTTAAAAATTTAGATTTTACTTTTCTTGTCGCTTCTGAGGAGACGTTTGAGAAAAATATCGACCTTATTTTTCAAATCTTACAAAAACCCCTGGGCAGTGCCAACCTCTTTATCGCAATTCACGAAGTCGTAGAATCGAGCTTATTGAATCGAGCCAAACCCACGGACTCATACTGGCGATGGTTCAGCGACGGTTTTGCAAACGCGATAACCTTCGAGATTTTGAAAAAGTACGCCGGGATTGAAATCGCAGATGAATTCGCCAAAGCCTATTACATAAACGCCTATAAAGGGCTTGAGAAGGAAATCAACCTGCGTTACTGGATGGGATTGAATTTCTGTATTAAAACACCGCTGGAATACGAAAACAATCTCTCTCTCGCACGATATGCCTACGCGACCCAGGAAGCTCAACGGTTGATCGAACAAAACGGCATTGAATGTGTTCGTAAGATTATAGATAAGATACTCACAAAAAAAACTCGAACTGCCCAGGATATGCTGCAGGCTGTGAATGAAGTTACCGGTGAAAATATGCAGCAGCGATTTGACCATTACCAAACCTTTGAAACCCGCGAGGATGGAATGGCCCAATACGGAAGCTTGTTCAATACCGCATTAGAAAAAAAAGATTATGAACAAATGCTTGTCAATTTACTGCGCACTCTGGAATTACAGGAAAGCCAATTATCCCCGACCGGACTGCGATGTTACAGAGAAATATCCTTATTGCTGTTTAAGCTTGGACATGAACAGGCCGGCGATGAAGCAATGCACAATTGCGTAGAGCTTTTTAAAAATACCGGAATGCCTATAGCCCATGAGGCGGCGATGGAAGCGTTCATAATCTATGCCTTCAACTGCAAAAACGCCACAAAGGCCCGGGAAATTGCAGAAGAACTCCTGAAGAGCAAACCCAACCACTTGCTTGCCCTTACAGTTCAGATGGTTGTGCACGCAGAAGCCGGAAGACTTTCCGAAGCAAAGCAAATAGCAAAAAAAGTTATAAATTTAGATAAAAACGAACAATCACCTTCTTATAGAACAGCAACCCAAATCCTGGCAACAAATGCAGATCAACAGGATCCGGATAAAGAACCCTAAAAAATACGGAAATAATTTCATTGAGTATGAACCTTCTTGACGTTGTTGATGTAAACATAAAGGATTATGGCTAATAAAAAATTAAATACCTGGTCGGCTAAAACAAAGAGGACTTTCACTTCGGTATTACCTGTCTCACAAAAACGCCAAGGTCAATGTATAAGTTGTGGGGAATGTTGCAAGCTGCCGATTACCTGCTCGTTTCTAAAGTATAAACCGGACGGTACATCTTACTGTTCCATCTATATAATTCGACCCTTGAATTGCAGAAAATATCCCCGAACAGAATCTGAGTTTATTACCGAAGATACGTGCGGCCACAAGTTTGACTAAGGCCTGCTTTTAGCTCTGCGTCTTACAAAGGCAAACAAACTGCCAAAGCCCAACAACAAACATGTAGCAGGCTCCGGTATCACTTCACTTTTGGGATAGGCGGACTTATATATTTTCGGTTTTACACCCCCGGCAACGCCACTTATGCTGCCGGCCTGCCCAAAGGTCATAGCAGGACTAACAAAACCGCTTCCTCCTCCGCCGCCACCACCTCCGCCGCCGGAGATGCCCTTTTCCGCAGCCGGCACACCATTTCCGCCCTGCTCGAACACCGCTATTATGATTTTCGGTTTATCAAGGTAAACCATCGTGCTGATTGCCGCCGGATCGCTCACATCACCAATCCAGTAAGCGAATTGATATCCCGGTTTTGGCGCCGCGGTTACAATAACCTCTGAATTCTGCTTATAATGATAAACACCTGCATCCGGTGTAATTGCGCCGCCTTTATTCGGTGTCTGCTGAAGCAGAAGCGCAACATCGGAAGTTTGGCAGTATGCGGGCACAAACAGCCAGCCGACAATTATAGCAAGGGCTGATATTAAACTTTTAGACCTTAAGAATGGTGAACCCCCCGGTTTCATCACACTGCCCCCAGTGACATAATTCAGCTATGCACTTAATTTACACTTTTTTTTCAAGGGTAAATTTGCAAGCTTTATATAGTACTATTAAACCATATTTTGGTCAAAAAGTCAAGGTTTTTTTCGCTTCGGCAAACTATTACAGCCCTAAATAAACTACCTATGGTAAGCCGGCCGGGATGATTAGCTCCCTTTTTTTAGCCTGTCTTAGTGGTTTATTATAGGTCTTTACGCACATACCGGCCTATATTGCGAATCGCCTGTCGCAGACGCTGCTCGTTTTCCACAAGAGCTATTCGCATATAATCCTCGCCCCCCTCGCCAAAAGCCCTGCCCGGAGCGATTGCAACTTCGGCATACTCCATAAGGTCCAGTGCGTAATCGATACTGCCCTTGCCTTTGGAATGTTCCTTGGGCACTTTTGCCCATACGAACATCGAAGCGCGCGGTTTTTCCACTTCCCAGCCGAGCCTTGTGAGACCTTCGCAAACGACGTCCCGCCGGGACTGGTACTTCAGGTTCTGGTCGATTATATCCTGCTCGCAGTGCCGCATCGCAATAATGCTGGCTATCTGTATCGCCTGAAATATGCCGTAATCGTAATAGCCCTTTATTGTGGCGAGATAATCAATCATATCTTTATTGCCCGCGACAAAACCCGTTCGAAAGCCGGCCATATTGTAGGGCTTGCTCATCGTGGTAAATTCAACCCCGATGTCCTTGGCACCTTTTACCGAAAGAAAACTCGGAGCTTTATAGCCGTCAAAACAGGTTTCGCCATAAGCGAAATCGTGAATAACCGCTACGCCGAACTTTTTTGCCAGCTCCACCACCGGCTCAAAAAACCCTTCGTCAACAGTCATAGCCGTGGGATTATGCGGGTAATTGAGAATCAGCAGCTTGGGTTTGGGATACATATTTTCAATTACCATAGCGACGTTGTTTATAAATTTTTCGTCGTTGCCCAAGGGCACAGACACAACATTGGCCCCTGCCAATACCACAGCGTAATTGTGTATCGGAAAGGCCGGGTTGGGAACGATCGCGGTATCGCCCGGGCCCATCATCGCCAGGCACAAATGACTAAAGCCTTCCTTAGAACCGATACAGGCCAATACCTCGGTCTCCGGGTCAAGCTGTACGTTCCATTTGCTCTTATATTTCTTCGCTACTTCCCTGCGCAGATTCGTAACACCCTTCGATGAGCTGTATCTGTGGTTGCGCGGGTCCTGTGCCGCCTCACACATCTTGTCAATTATAATCTGCGGGGCCGGGTCGGACGGATTGCCCATGCCCAAATCGATGATATCAACGCCGGCCTGCCGCTTGGCGAGTTTGAGTGCATTTAGCCGACCGAACAAATAGGGCGGCAGACGTTTTATTCTCTGGGCCGGCTCAATCAGCTTGTCGGTGAGCCGCCTGTGCTGGTTTTCAATTTCTGATTCTGTCATAATCTTATCCTAAAAACTGAAAAAAGCTTTTCTTCAAATACAATCGGACAGTTTATACTGAATGGATAAATTTTCAAAGCTATTTTATTGGACCCCTTCAGGGTGGTAAATTCCGCGAGCAGCATGATTAAAACAATCGTAAGGCTCCTTATCCACGCAAAAGCGTTCATTTTTGCCCTTTCGACAAATTGGGTTTGATTGGGTTTGAAATTGGCTTAAATTGGGTTTGTTTTGGCTTAAATTGGCTTTGAATTGGGTTTGAATTGGCTTTGTTTTTTGGCCCCGCCAGCCGGATAAAATCCCGTAATTGCT
>JACNGQ010000358.1 GCA_014384025.1 Planctomycetota bacterium
TCCTTTTTTCAAGTCTTTTTTCTATAAGAAATTAGGGCTTATCTTCATGCCATTCCCCCCACTGGGTTATGAGCAAAAACGGCGGCTCATTGGAGTCTTTTAAGCGATCGTTAAATACTAAAGCAAGGGCTGCTCTGCCCTCGGGCAGCTCATCTATACCGTCGAGTAATCCGAGAGACTTGTTCTTTCGCTCTCGGGATTTTTCCCGCCACTTGGTTTTAAAGTCATCGAAAAAGAGTCTCATTGCCGGGTCTTTGTAGAGTTTGTACAAGTTAGTTTCTTCAAGCTGTTGTTTGAGGCGGCTCATATCTTGAATATCAACCAACAGGACTGTTTCCGGCGGAAGAAGCTTTGCCGTATCTGGAAGTGTCAATGCCCAAACAGGAGCCGATGAACATAAAAGCACAAGGGCATAAAAGCAAAAAAGTATAATAGTAGATTGGAGTTTACGAGATGTTTTCACAAAGTAGTTCATTTTGGCACCTTTCACTAACTTGGAGGCCCCAGTAAATCTGGGTTAACTGTCGCCTTTAAGGGATTTCGGCATTGATTTATTGCGTCTTCTGTCCGGCTGGATGTATCTATAGCCGGTATTCGGGTTATCTTTATCATAAGTAAACGCCTCGCGGTTATCTATGAAATGTTTAACATAGTTGACGGGAATGGCGAAGCCGAGTCCGCCAAAAAAGACATATCCCATATTAGTAACGCCGATGACTTCTCCGGCCAGATTAAATAACGGGCCTCCGGAATTACCCGGATTGATATCGGCATTGGTCTGGATATATAGAAGCCCCTGGAAAGCCCTGTTCTTAGTGCTGATAAGACCGTTGGTAACGGTCCGTTCGAGGCCGAGCGGGTTGCCGATAGCGAAAACCTGTTCGCCCGTTGTGATGCGGTCGATATCGCCAAGGTGAACGAATTTGGTTTTCCTGCCTTCGAGGTCTTCGACCCTCAAAAGAGCCAGGTCAACAAAAGGATTAATGGCCTCGATTTTGACCTTTTTGAATTTATCTCTCTCGAAGCCGTTCTTTGTCTTGCGAAAGACGGTGACCTCAATTCTTGTTTCTTTCTCAATTACGTGATAGTTAGTTATAAGGTAGCCATCTTCATTTATGAAAAAGCCCGAGCCTGAGCCTCCGGGGCTTGAAACCAATACAACCGCTTCGGAAACCGCCTCTACGCATTTTTCAATAGTTGTTCTTCCAAGGCTTGCGGTTTTATATAATTTATTGTCTGTCTCTTCGGCATTGGCCGGCTCTTTACTCGAACCGCTGATTTGGCCTGCATCGGTATCGTCAACAGTAAGAGTCTCAGAGTATTCATACTCAAGTATCTCATCCTTCGGAACAGCCAGTACCGTTATGCCGATATCAATATAAATCTGGTCCTTCTTCTCGGCCAGGATATCGCCGGTTATGGTCTGGCCCTCCTTGAGAATGATTCTGTCGGCCGGACAAAAAACGCACCAAGTCAGCATAACAAGAGCACAAAAACACATTTGATTTACAAACCTGCGATTCGTATCTTTATGAGTTAAGTTCCCGAACATTTATCGCTCCCGAATTTACCCCGCTAAAAGTTTCCGTTTTCCTTCTTACTGGGCTGAAATTCCCTTCTTCTCATCAGCATTTTATCCGACATGGCCACCTGCCAGTTAAAACTTATTGTAAGTGCTATCCAATCTTGACGCAATCAGAAAATAAAGCGACCGGTGAGTGCTTACTTTCTTTTGAGTTTACCCTCGATGTTAGCTCACTTGCTTTGGAGTTTACCCTCGGGTGCGCTTACCTGTTTTGGAGTTTACCCTCGATGTTAGCTACTTGCTTTTCTGTCGTGGGCCGGGGGTCGGGGGCGACTGTAATGGAGTAATAAAAAGACTGTCATTTCGACCGAACGGAGTGAGTGGAGACACGAAGGGGCGATATCAGAAGAAATAATCGTTACAACGGCCTGTAAGGAGCTTTAAATTGGAAGATTAGGGGTAGTTATAAACTATGCTTTTTCGGGTTGTCTTGGTTTTCCTTTTCCTTTAAGCACGTTCCATTGGCTGCGAGCTGTTACTGGGCGGTTGCTTGTTGCAATATCAATTTGAGGGCTTTCTCTTTTCGTTTCACTAAATAGCCCAAATAATTCTTCTGTTGAACTGCTTAAACTCCAATCTGGCCTAAGCCAAACATAGTCGCTTGTTTTAGATATAATGTATCGACTGGTTGCGATTACTATTGATGCGTTTATGCCCGCGATGCTTTTTGGGTTCGACAGGGGAATAATCCCCGGTTCAGAATTGTAATCAAAGGAAAGGCAGGTAAGAGGGCTTATGGGAACAAGTATGAACAAATCCTTATCTATGAAACCCCTTCCGTATGCTGGCGTTGGATTTGGAGCGACATACTCCATTGCAAAAGGATGGTCGCAGGTGACAAATCTATATTTGCTGCTGGGGTTTATGAACATTATTTGCAATTTCATTTTGTTGAGTATGTATGTAATTCGTGGTAGTAAGTCTAAAAAAATACCAATATAATGTTCTCTTGGCAGATTTGCGACCACTTTGGAATCGAGTATGATTTTCCGTGCTTGCTCTTGAGTTAAATTATATTTTTCCGCTTTTTTTAAGATAGATGAGCCAAGTGACGTGTCTGTTATTGTGAAATCTCTAAACCACTGAAGTGTGCTTTCAAATACTTCCAACATTCCCTGTCGGAAATGTGGCCCTCGAAGATGCAATGATGCAAGAAATATATTAAGTGCTTTTCTTTCTGTACCCTCAGGTATTCGCATTTTGTTGCGGATAGAGTCAACTACTGGCTTGGCATCAGACTCAATTGATGAAAGGAGTTGTTCAATACGATAATCACGAACAGGCTCAACAGCCGAAATTGTATAAAAGTCGCTTATGCATAGAATGTTTTTGACTGAACACGCATAAGACTTTTTCTCATGTAGGTCAGTAACCCACACTGTGTCATTTATGGCGAAATTCCTTAAGAGCCAAACTGGCACAATATGGTGTCGTTTAGGTTTATTCTTTCCCTTTTTCACCTTATATTTTAATCTCTATAACTCCAAGCAATTCCTTCTTTCATATCCTCAAAGCCTGTATCTCTTTCCACCATCACCGCACCCAAGTCGAGCAAAAATAATTATGAAGGATTAAATTGTTTTCAATGCTCTCTTATTAGACGAAAGGATTTGACAAAGTCGGCATATTTAGAATAAGCAAGTTTTTTAGTTTCCTCTGAACATGTAACACTTACGGCATATCCTAAATCCTCCACAACAATGTATATTCCTTTAAAGTAAGCCCTCGTGCTATCAATATCTTTTGTGTATTCGTAATCTAATGCCCTTTGACCTAAGAATAGGACTTCTCTGGAGTATATCAGCTTCCCTTTCTCACCCAACAAGAGCAACCTGCCCTGCAAATATCCCTGAAGTGCACCTTGAATAGCCTTGTCAGTCAACAATGGCTTTTCATAATTATTTATAAAGATATTATAAGCTGCTTCCAACTCAGTCTCCGCTCCAAATTCGTAATGGACTATTTTTCCGTAATTGGTTATGCTGGGCTGTGTAAAAAATCGTACTCCAAAACTGTGTTTTGGGGAGATATATTCTGGTAAGTCAATTTTAGTTGAAGGTTGGTCTGTATACTCGTACTGAGTAAGAGAGTAGGTTGGTTCAGATACTTGATTAGCACGATCGGCTAAGAAACGGCCAACTTGTCCGCCAATCAAACGAGACAAAATAATCACGAGAATAAACCCAAGAATGTACTTAACGTATTTCATCTTGTAACCTCCTGATAAAAGCCAAAAACTCTTAGATATACGATAAAAAGAACCGCTACATAATGGTGTTTGTCTGAGGCGAAGGTTTGGTTTCCGCACAGACCCGCCTTTAGCTGTAAATGTGATTATAATCTCCTGAATATTGCCATACAAGGAAAATCAAAGGCTGTATTTTGACTATCCCCATTAACTCATCCACGCATCGAAAAATCGCTCATTTTTCGATCAAAAACGCTCACTCTCAAAAACAAAAATCTAAATTTTCAAAATTTTTTATCTCCTTTCTTTTGAACAACTTACGGCCAACGTCCCACAAAAAATAGCAAATTTTTCGACTCAAAAGCGGACACTCGTCTAATTATAGAGGGAGGCTTTTTTTACTTCCCGAGCTTGTCCTCGAATGTCGTAATCGCCGATCCAGTCGTCAATTACCGTTTTTACGCGGTAAAGGAGCCTTACAATGATATTAGTACCACTACTCGCGGATTTTACAACCCTTAAGGGTTTTTTGAATTTGATTCGTTTGGATTTTGATATTGTTTCGGATTTCGATATTCGGATGTCGAGTTTGTGCTATATAAATTCTACGAATTCTTACGTACGAATTTATAAGCAAATTATGCAAAACAAACCCAATTTTGAAAATGACAAAATGAATATAACCTTAGATATGACAAGCAATTACAAGGTTTTATCCGCTGGCTCAGGCCAAAAAACAAAGCCAATTCAAAGCCAATTCAAAGCCAATTTAAGCCAAAACAAACCCAATTCAAACCCAATCAAAGCCAATACAAACCCAATCGCCTCCAGGTCTGGTTGCCCACAAGCCTATGAGAAAACCCTTAATTTGAGGATAATTTGAATTGACTTTAAGAGCGAAAAAAGCTATAATATTAGTACGCAAAAAATGGTATTTGGGGGATTAAAACAACCGAAAAATGGTTGGTATCGAATGAAAATCTTTAATTATTGAGGAAAACAATTATGATAAAATTATCTTTTAACAAACTGACGCTGATTTTTATTGGACTGTTAATTGCATTCTGCACTTTATGCATAGCCAAGGCACAAGCACCACGTGTTAGGACCGGCAGGCCGGCCGCCTCAAGACCGGCTGCAGTGAAACCGGCGGAAGTTACACCGGCCCAAAAGCCGCCAACTATAGTTGCAAGTATCGGCAATTACACCATCACAGACCAGGAGCTGGAAAAAAGGCTGATGATGGAAATTCGCCCCAATAACTACGGTAATTATAACGAAGAACCCGAGCCGGTTAAGACCGACAAGGTGCTTGTGAAAATGATTGCCGAAAAAGCCATAGTCAGCGAGGGCCGCAAAGGGGACTATCTTAAAGATGAATCGTTGTCTTCATTGATTCAAAGATACAGGGACGAGCAGCTCGTGCAATTATTGTTACAAAAGCAGCTTCAGCCCAGATTAACGGTAACGGAGGCCGAAATAGAAAAGAGAATGAAGGCCGACCCAAAGCTCACACGGGCCAGGGCCGAAGCAACCATTAAAAATTTGAAGGCTCGAATGTTGTTCAGCCAGTACTACAATTATATATACCAAAAGTTTCATGCAAAAAAGCTGACTGAAAATTTTACCAAGGCCGTTGAAATTCACCAAAGACTCTTGACTCAGCCGAAGAAGCCGCGCACCGGGGCATTTATCCGCATAACTCAGACAAAAGAGGAATTGACGCAGGAAGAGAAAGATATGGTCCTTGTAACGTTCGACAAAGGCAAGGTGACATTGAAGGACTGGTTCGATGCTTTATGTGAAATGTCGCCGCCGAGCCGTCCGAAAGACCTCGATACCGTAAAGGGTGTCGAACAGCTTCTGGACAGAGCGTTAAGCAAGCCGCTTCTTCTGGCCGAAGCTTTACTGCTGGGAGTCGATAAGGATAAAGATTTTTTACAGAAGATCAGAGACTACGAAGACAGCAGGCTCCTGTCTAAAGTCAGGTCCGACAAGTACAAGGAGATTAAACAACCGACAACCGAGGAGATTATGATCTACTTCGGTAAGAACAGGGAAATTTTCAGAAAAGACAAGACGCTCAAGATCGACGTAATCTGGTGCCAGGACCTTAAAACGGCCAGACAGGCAAAGGCCGAATTGGACGGCGGCAAGGATTTCGAGGCATTAAAACAAAAATTATCTCTGGAAAAGACAACCAAGCCACATAATATTTATCCCGGTAGTGAAGGATTGTTCTGGAAGGATTTATGGAAAGGCGACCCGAACGATATAATCGGGCCGATAAAAGGCTTTCAACGCAGCGGAGTCAATTGGCGAATCGTCAAAATCCTGGAAAAGAATCCGGGTGAATTAATCGGATATTCAAAAGATATAGAATCTCGCGTCAAAGAAAAAATGATGAGCGATCAGAGAGAGGCAGTATTTGAGCAATACGGCAATGAGGTTCTGAAGAAATATACGTACCAGATTTATGCCGACAAAATCAAGAATATCGACCCGCTGAATATTCCTTAAGTCAAAAAAAAATAACTCGCTCCTCGGTTTTCACTGATAACCGGGGAGCGAGTGTCTATTATCAAGTTTTAATCTGCTTCTACTTAAACAATATAATCAAAACCAAAATGCTCACAAAAGCAATCGCACCCGGCACCATGAAAATCTGACGCCACTGGAACTTTTCTTCTTTTCTGAACTTGTCCATTATAAAACCGGCGAACTGAGTTCCAAGAAACAATCCAACGCCGGTCGTGGCGGCAAAAAGCAGGGACTGTACGGAAGCTACTATTTCAATTTTTGAGACGCTTTCTGCAAATATCTGGCCTACAATGACAAAGAGCACGTATGCCAGGCCGTGAAACGCCTGGGAACAAACAATCAGCCATCGCGGTTTTCCATTAATGTAAACGATATATAACAACAACCAGAATGTAGCTCCTATAACCAAAGTCCATTTTGCTCCAAGACTGCCGAGCAACAAGGTCATTAGTAATAAAGTGGCTATTGCCTGTACGCCCTGTGCGACGGCCATCGATGCGGGGACGTTCCTGGCTGGTATTCCCATATCCTGCATGAACTGGGCGGTACCCAGGAAATAGAATTGCATAAGCCCGAAGAAGATCATCGAAACAATAATAAAGATAAGGAAATTAAACTCTGTGAGCATACCCATCGCCTGAAGTATAGGGGCAGTGCCGGCTTCAGCAGGTGGTGTATTGGGCATGAAGAAACATCCTACACCCATAATCACCGAAAGTATAGCTGCAAGGTAGAGACAGTCGCGTCCCTGTTCGCCGGCCTTGAACTTCCACCGCCAGCCAGTGAGACCATAGCCGATAAGCGCCCAGGAAACTGGAGCCCAGAAGAAGATCCACTTTGAATGAACGGCAGGGTCGAGGTTGTTTTTAGCTAAATGGCTGAACATCAAGGAATTGACAAGCGGCAGTGTTGCAGCGAAGCACAAGCAGTAAAGAAACATGACCACAAAAAGTTTTTTGAAAGTAGTTTGACGTACGGCAATGAACATTAGAACCGCACCGGCCAAGTGAGCAACGGCAAGGATATGTTCGGTGTTTACATATTTATCGGCAAGCTGTCCTGACACCAATGGCATAAAAAGACAGGCCAGCGGGAGGGTGGCGTAAATCCAGCCGGTCTGTTTGCCGGTCATTTTCAGCGGTCCGAGAAGCCTTGCCGCCAATACCGGCATCCAGGCGCCCCAGATCGCATACTCCATAAACATAGCAAAGCTTAAGGCGAGGTACAGTTTCGTGTCCATTTTGTTCTCCCTAAATGCGTTTCTTTTCCTTCGCTGAGTCGGCTGGTATCCTAACCAGGCCTTAGAAACTATCAGCTTATTCAATATTCGGTTCTGGCTGTGGCTCTTGATCGGTAGATATCGGTTCAGAAGCCTGTTTTACATCGTCGCGGAAGAATGCAATCAATGCAACCAGCATGGCGGCTGAGACGATGGCAATGATCACGAAAACCGGATTCCAGTTACACACACCATCGGTGGTATAGCGTTCTATCAACTCGACGTTGATGAAGGTACCGATCAACATGCCAACACCATAACAGGCCAGGACAATCAATCCTTGCGCCTGAGCGCGTAATTCCGGCGGTGCCTTTTTGTCAACGTACACCTGACCGCCGACGAAGAAGAACCCGAAAATTACCCCGTGCACAAGGATTGCAATGTAATACAGGAATATTTGGCCGGCCGCGACTCCACCCCACAAAGCGACATATCGTATCGCCAGCGCTCCCAGTCCAGCCGCCATTGTCCACTTAACGCCGAATCTTGCCAGGGCCAACGGCACGAGAAGCATCAGGAATATCTCGACAAATTGTCCGAGATTCATGGTAGCCGTGATCTGCTTGAATCCCTGACTTTCGAAGAACTGAGATCCCAGCGAGAAGTACAGCGTGAATGGAATCATGACCAGCATCGAGATGATGATGAACAAGGCGAAGTTGCGGTCTTTGAGCAGTGTCATCGCCCTCAGGCCCAGCGCATCGACGATTGAGGCTTCCTTGCCCTTGGCCGGGGGCGGTGTGTTGGGCAGCGTCAGGTTCAGAATCGCCGCGAGAAGAGCCGTGCCTGCACCACAGTAGAGGGGAATCGCAGTGCCGTCGATGGATTTGTCCCCGAACAGGCTCGTTGCGGCGATAAGGCTGAAAACAGCAGAGGCTACCCAGCCAATCGAGCCGAAGACGCGTATCTGCGGGAACTTATCCGACGGGAAATTTGACATGGCGATAGCGTTTGTAAGGCTCCATGTCGGCATATAGCAGAACATCGCCAGCAGCAGGATAATGAACATCGCCGCAGGGCTCGTTTGTCGGGCGCCGATGAAGAACAACACAGCGCAACCGAAATTCAAGACTGTCAGTACCTTCTGGCTAGCGAAATGGCGGTCGGCCACCATGCAGAAGAGAGGGGCGACCAGGCAGCCCAGCGGCATTACGCTCAATATCCAGGCCTTATAGGCTCCATCAATCTCCATATTCGACAGGTACGCCGCCAGTGGCATCCACCAGACAGCAAACATCATGTATTGAAGAAACATCATGACACTCAGACGAATTCTAATACCTGTTGAGGCCTTATCCATTTTGCTCTCCTTACTCTATTTGTCCTTTATGCGTTATATTCCAGCAGCCTCTCAGCCGCCAGTTTAATATCTCCGAACCTGTCATCGCCGGCTTCCCGCTCGATTGCAAGAACACCATCAAAGCCTATGTCTTCGAGAACACCCAAAAAAGCATCCGGGCCAACCTGGCCGTCACCCCAGGGGACCTCGGCGCCCCATGTGCCCGGCTCTTCGGTCTGAGTCGCATCCTTAATATGGATGTGCTTTATCCACGGCGCCAGCACGGTTACCGCCTCGATGGGACTGCCCTTGTCATAAAGAATCATATTGGCCGGGTCAAAATTGACTCCAACGGCGGGATGGTTCAGCTCTTCGAGGAAATGCCTGAGCTCTTCGGCGGTTTCCTGGCCTGTCTCCAGCAAAAGCATTAAACCTTTTTCTTCGGCGGCATCGGCAAAAATTGTGATGCGCTCGTAAAATTTCTCAATATATGCCGGGTCACTTTCATCGATAAAGCCAGCGTGCGTCGAGAGGTATTTGACACCGAGCTTAACAGTTGCATCAACGGCACCGATGAAGAGCTGGCGATTTTGTTCCCAGCAGTCATCGGGCACAATTCCACCTGTCACTTTTATGCTGTCCAGGGACGAATAATCTTCCTGCGGAAAATCTATCATTGTGCTGCTTACCGTCCAGCTTTGCTTCTGTACGGCGGCAAGGTAATCGTCTCCGCCTTCACCCACCGCAGCTCTGATACCCAAATGCACATGTTGAATTCCGATTTTACTCATAGCATCCGCCACGCCGGCAACGTCCGTCTGCAGAGACCAACTGCAAATCCCTATAGGCCAATCCTTACATTTCATCGTGCTATTCTCCAATTCAAATGTTTTTTGTTTTGCTTATTTAATTGCGACCTTTTCCATTTTCCTCGCTGATTCCTTTTCCGCCGCTACGATTTTCACAGAATCGCGTGATTGCTCCAGAGTTGTTATTTCCTCGACCTTCTCTCCTCTTATGGCTTTGGCAAAATGCTCTATTTCCAGTAACCAGCCGTCGCCTTTCTTGACTTCCGGAGTAATGACCTGTCCTTCGGCGGGACATAGCTTAAACATCGGATCGCGAGTCAAATCATAAACAAGCGTTGCTTTCTCCATCACAATATTAAAGCTCATTTCGAAGCCGAAGGTCGGCGTCATAGCCCAGCCGCCCTCTGCGGTTATCACCTTATCGTCATCGTAAAGATATTGCGTAACTATGTGAATCAGTCCTCCCTTGGCATCTTTCGCGGCAAAACTGGAAACGGCATTCGGTATCCCGAAAAGATACTGCACAAAATCGGTATCGTGGATATGCAGATCCAGGGCCATTCCTCCGCTTCTTTCTTCGTCCAGGAACCAATTGTCGATGCTCCAGGTTGGGGCCGATCCGAGGCGTTGAAACATTGCAGCAATGACTCTCCCGTACTCGCCGCTGTCGATTATCTCCTTTGCCTTGGCGTACTCGGGCCAGAATCGTACGCAGTGCCCGATTTGCATGATTTTACCGCTGCGTTTCGCTTCAGCAATCATCCGCTCGCAGTCTTGGACATTAAGCGCCATCGGCTTCTCACAGAAAACGTTGACTCCGGCCTCCAATGCTTTTATCGAGCAGTCGGCGTGCAGACAGGTCGGCAGTGTAATCGAAACGGCATCGAGCTCGGCAGTATTGAGCATCTGCTCTAAATCGGTGAATAACTGTAAACTGCTGAAATCTACCGCCTGATCCGTGTCGCCGATATTACCTACCGCTCTTTTTGTATCTTCTTCTATGTTCGGATTCACATCGCAAATCGCTGTTACCTGTGCACCCTCCAGGGCCTTCCAGCACTTGTAGTGCGTTTGCCCCATAAATCCGAAACCAACTATGCCCACTTTCAGCATCTTCGTAATCCTCCAATATTTTCCGCCTAATGCGTACCAGGCAAACCTTTACTCGATCCGTAACGGCAATAATCCGCTAATATTTTTTACTGATTCCGCATTTTATCAGAACCAGTAATGTACTCAAGCACATTTCTATAAATTTGTGAAGGATAAATTTTACTTAAGCGACCACTTTTGCAGTAAACGATTAATATTCCGGATGCGGTCATTAAAAGGTGGGTGCGAGGAAAAATAACCGCCAAGGTCGAATTGGCCGGCCGGCTTGCTCAGTTCGGCCAAACGCGAAAGCAGCCGAACACAAGCCTGAGGGTCGTAACGGGCTGCGGCAACAAGACGCACTCCGAGCTTGTCGGCATCAGACTCCATATCCTGGGAATAAGCGCTTTCAAGAAACTGCACACCGACCTTACGCAGCCAGCCGGAAAGAGCGCCGCGGATGGGTGCGGCCCGGGACGCGGTGGCAATTGCCGAATTGCTGATTATACGGGCCATAGCGTGACCCCGGATGACATGGCCCATTTCATGCGCAAGGATAAATGCAACTTCGTCCTGATTGTATTGACACAGCTCCATCAGCGAGCGGGTAACAAAGATGAATCCGCCCGGCAGAGCGAAGGCATTAGGTTCGTCACCCTTGATGGTTTCAAAACTGAATTTACGAAGCCTGTTGACGACACAGGCAGTCAAACGGCGAGATGTTTCGTTCAGTATTTTTTCGGCCTGGGGTTCCTTATCAAGGTCCAATTGACATCTGACTTCGTGAGCCAGGTCTCTGCCGACCTCATACTCTACTTTTATAGCGTCGGCTTCCGAGCCTGCAATTGACTGCCAGAACCATTTAACCTTGCGAACTTTCGGCCCTACTTTTCTGCCTAAACTGTAAAACAGACCACTCATTTCGTAAGGTCTCCTTAATCAGCCACATCGGCCGGATTCATACTAAAGACGGGATTAACTTTGTAATAAACATCGACAGACTTCCCGCACGCTCAGCCGTTTACCGTACATGAGGATACCGGCTCGGAAGACTTTGGCGGCGCCCCACATCGCTACAAGGACGGTTACGGCCAAAAGGATTATGGACGCTATTATCTCAATTATCCAGATTTCAGAGCCGGAAGAAAGCCGCAATATCATTACCATTGGCGTTAAAGGCGGAATGAATGAAAATACCCGTGACAGCGTTCCATTGGGATCCTGGACAACCTTGAACCATGACACTAATGGAATTATGAAGACCATCATGATCGGCATCATCAGGCTTTGAGTTTCCTTGATCGTGTTGCAGACAGAGCCTGCCGCCGCCAAGACTGAGCTAATCAGAAGGAAACCAAGAATATAATAGATTGCAAAATAAAATACAAGTTCAGCAGTGACGTCAATATTGAGCCCCTGCGAGCTCGCAGTGAAAAATGCCGCGCCGGCCCACAGACTTACAAGCGTAAAGCCCGTGCCGGCCAATCCTAAAATCTTACCCGCCATTAACTCAAACGGGCTTACTGCAGATAGAAGTACCTCTATGACACGTGAACTCTTTTCTTCAATTACACTACTAATCATATGTTGACCTGAGCTGATGATTCCCAAAAACATCAGGTACATAAAAAAGAAGGGAACCATCATTTTCAAAACAGTGTCAGTCTTATTTTGAACGCGATCCTGACCTTCAGCATAGCCAATTTCCACCCGCTCAATTGGGACATTTCTGAGCTTTTCCAAAAGCTCCTGAGAGAGGTTCTGCATTTTGTACCGCTGATTGACAACAGTCTTGTAAAAGATATATTCGATGGTCGATAATATATCTATGCTGCTGGCTTTCTGTTTATAGGTATAGAGATGTATTTTGCCGGAACCATCCAGAACGTCCCTGTCCAGGACAACATAAACATCCACCTGTCCCTGTCGCAGATTGTTTCTTGCCCGCTCTTCAACAGCGTCGGAGTTTTGCTGTATTTCGAGCTTGTGAAACTGAATCTGCCTATTAGGATTTTTTTGATTGTGACTGTCAAATGAAGTTTTTATCTCATCAGCAAGTAAACCTGATAAATCATTGACTGCGACCTTTACCGGCGGCTGCGGCCCGGTCTTGTCAGGTGACATTCTTTTCATGACAACAATAATCACAACGATAATAAGAGGGAGCATCACAATACCGAGGAGGAATGCCTTGGTCTTAACCGTTTCTATATATTCGCGCTGGGCAATCTTAAGAATCTTCTGCATTGCTTGCTCCAACCAAATCAACAAATATTTCGTGCAGAGAAGGAACCTTCACTTCGAATCTCTGCACTCGCAGCCGCTCTACCAGGGCCTTTAGCAACTGCTGAGTATCCACATTGCCGGCCAAAGTAATTTCAAAGTTATGTCCATCAGATTCCACGGCTTTTACTTCAGGGAGCTTCTCAATAAAATCCGTATCGCCCTCAAGCTCGGCGCTTACCACGTTAGATGATCGCTGCGACTTGATGTGCGACAGACTGTCATCCAGGATAGCCCGGCCTTTGTTTATCAAAAGAATCGAATCGCAGAGCTTTTCTGCCTCGTGCATCACATGTGTGGAGAAGATGATGGTTTTGCCGTCATTTCGCATTTCAAGCATAATGGCTTTTAATAAATCTGTGTTCAGCGGATCGAGGCCAGCAAACGGCTCGTCAAGTATCAGCAAATCCGGCTCGTTAATTGCGGTGACGGCAAACTGTAGTTTTTGATGCATTCCTCTTGAAAGCTCCTCTACCTTCTTAGACGCCCAATCCATCAGTTCAACACGCCGAAGCCAGTGCGAGACGCGGCCTGACAGCTCATTACCGGTAAGGCCCTTGATTGCACCGAAGAACGCAAGTACCTTGGCAACTGTCATCTTTCGGTAGAGACCACGTTCCTCAGGCATATAGCCGATCCGGGCTTTTGCCTGCTCGACCGAGGAGCCCCCGAATATCCTGATCTGGCCGCTGTCCGGGCGGATGATGTTCATAATCATACGCAGCGTAGTGGTCTTACCGGCACCGTTAGGCCCGAGAAATCCATAGACAGAAGCCTGGTGAACCGCAACGCTGAGATTATTCACTGCCCGGACTTCACCGAAGGACTTCTGTAAACTGTTAAGTAAAACTGCATCCATATCTGATTATCTTTCACATAGCTCCAGTTCGGTATAAATAAAGTAAACAACGGGCCTTGTGCACTTATGAGGAGACAATTAAGCCCGGACCAGCCAATCCGATGCCGTCAATCGGGACTGGCGTTTAATCCTTATTATGCCATCAAAAAACCATTTGTACGCAGATTGTAAGCTATGAGTAAGCAGGGAATCAAGCAGAAACTTCACGCAAAAATAACCTGCGAACATTATCCTTATTTCTGAAGTTGTTTCTGAAAAAATAGAAAATTAATAAATTTTTCTTGAATTTTCTCAAAAAATTTGATATGCTGATAACACTCAGTGTGGCAACTGAGGAGGAACAACTTGAGGAGTTTCTGTGTTTATCGAGTAGCAGAGTACAACTCTTAGATGGTATTTCTGTGAACTTTTTTAAGGAGGAAACACTAATGAAAAAGTTGAATCAGAATTCATTACTTTCGTTCTCATTTATCTTCGTACTAATCCTTACCTTTACCGCAGGGCGGTTTGCAACTGCCCAAGACGGTTCTGCGCTTGAAATCGACGAATTCATCTCTTCGGTCGAGATTGAGTTAGGTGGTGAGTTAATACTATTGAGCGGACCATTGACTCTGCATGTCCATTTTGAGAGTCAGCGTGATGGAGATGCAAATGATGACGACAAAGACGGTCTGGATGAAGTGTCAACAGAGATAGTAGCAATGGAACTGAAGGGTTCAAGCCCCACGCTGGGTGAAGTAATCCTTCGTGTCAATCCTAATGTTCCATCGTTGGGACAAATAACCGAGCAGGCTAACAACACGCCGGGCATGCTGGACCTTCCACCATTTTCACCTGGCACGGCTGACAGCTTTTTCGACGTGTTTTTTGAGATCGAGCTTCCCAGCGCCGGGCAATCTTATACAACACTTGACCCGATGCGTCTGAGGGGCGTGGTTACACACAAGCCGGCGGCACCCTGTGACTCCTTTGAGAGCCAGGACGAGATTGAGATATTTGACGCCGATGGCAACGCGACCGGCTACTTCTTAAGGGTAAGAAGGTTAGAAGGCTTATGCGATGACGAATGCGACTGGAATCCTGATGACGGTCATAAGATGCATTGGCCGCAACTGCCTGATCTCGGTACTTCGGGTATAGATGTAGATATGTCCCAGTTCTTTTTTGCGGATGATTTCATGTGTAGGGCCACCGGTTCTATCGATGATATTCATTTTTGGGGCTCATTTCGAGATGATGTATTGCCCCCGAATGGGCCAGACAGCATGATATTTGAAATCACCATTTATTCGGAGAGAACAGTTGGAGCATGCCGGGAGATTTGCTCTGGAGCAGAAAATTCAGCCCCGGTGAGTATTCAATTCGCAAGCTTGATGACAGTCCGGAAGGCTGGTACGACCCGGCGAAAGAGCTTTATTTACCTGACAATCACATGCAAGCCTACCAATATAATTTCTGTATCAAAGAAGGTGCCTTCATCCAGCAGGAAGGAACTATCTACTGGCTTAGCGTTAAGGAACTCAGACCTGACGATGCAGATTATAGATTCGGATGGAAAACAACTATTCATGAACTCAGATGGAATGACGCGGCTGTTTTCTTCTTTGATGATAAACTTGTTTCGTTCCCAATGAAGTACCCTAAAGGGCATGAATACATGGGAGAATCACTTGATCTGGCATTTGTAATTACTGGGGATGAAGAAGGCCCGGAAGGCCCAGGGGAACATGACCTTGGCGATGCGCCGGACAGTTCCAACAGCTCACCCGGGCAATCCATGCTGGCATATCCGAGCGGGGTCATAGGGAACTACCCAACGGTTTATGTGATCGGCTCACCACCATACGGCCCGATTCACTGGCTGCCTCATGCCTGGGTATATCTTGGTGAGATTGTCACTAACGAAACAGAGGCGGATATTGGGTATGACGAGGATATTAAGAACAATCTCGTTCCGGCCGATGATTTATCCGACCTGGACGGAGGGGATGACGGTGTCAGGCTCACAATGGTCCTGCCCGATTGTCAACAGGCCACATTCGAATACATGGTGACTTTTGTCAATCCTCTCCTTAATGACACTCCGGCTTATGTGAATGTGTGGTTCGACTGGAACCGTGACGGTGACTGGGATGATACAATGAAATGTCCTGACGGCACTACTGTACCAGAATGGGCGGTTCAGAACTCGACAATTATCAATAACTTCGTCGGCTCTGCTGTCCTTACCACACCTGCATTCATGTGCTGGCATTCACCGACGGACGCAGAGCTGGATCCGATATGGATGCGAATCACAATATCGCTGCAACCGTGGCAGAGTGCTGCGGACGGTGTTATGCACGGTGGTGCCGGACCGGCCGGTGGGTACGATTATGGAGAGACTGAGGACTACCTGATTTATCCAAGACGGGAAGGTGAGCCGCTAAAATACGACTGGGGTGATGCTCCGACCGGAACGGTCGCGGCAGGTTACCCGACACTGCTCTTTAACAGCGGCGCCAATCATGTGATTGCCGGTCCTTGGCTTGGTGACGAAAACGATCGGCCCGAAAGCGAGCCGGACGGCCAGCCGGACACCAATGCCCTCGGTGACGATAATGCTGTCAACGATGACGAAAACGGGATTACTATCCCCACGCTGATTCCGGGCCAGCCGGCGAATTTAACAGTGGAGGTCAACGGCGGCGGCGGTATTGTCCAGGGGTGGATTGACTTTAATGGCGATATGACCTGGGACGCATCTGAAAAAATATACGATGGTTTCCTACCGACCGGTATCTACACTATATCGATTTCCGTGCCGATTAGTACTTTAGCAGGACAGACCTTCGCACGATTTCGAATAAGCAAACAGGGTGGTTTAAGCCCCAAAGGCCCGGCCCCGGACGGTGAAGTCGAGGACCACGAGGTTTATGTGGAGAGCAGCCCACAATTCACAACACGGCCGGTCAGTGCTACTCAGTGTCCAATTGCGCAAACGCAATGCCCAACTTCGGTGACCGTATGCCCGGCTGCTGCGACAATATGTCCTGCTGTTGCGACTCAGTGTCCGGCCGCAGCGACAACGTGCCCCCCTGTTAAAACTCAGTGCCCGACTGCCGCGACAATATGCCCTCCAGTACAAACCCAGTGCCCAACAGTAGAAACTGAGTGCCCACCAATTTTGACCAGATGCCCACCTTTAGAGACTAAATGCTCTCTGACACCTACTATCTGTCAGGGTGTGGAAACTCAATGTCCGGTTATAGAGACCGTATGCCCACCGGTATTGACCAAGTGTCCTCCCACGCAGACTAAGTGCCAGGTGGTAGAAACTACATGCCCCCCGGCTGAGACAAGGTGCCCGGCTGTGCTGTCAGCTTGCCCACCTGTTCCTACTCAATGTACTGCACTAGAAACGGTCTGTCCTCCGGTAGAAACTCTGTGCCCGGCAGTAGAGACCGAGTGTCCGTCTATTTTAACCAGATGCCCACCTTTAGAGACTAAATGCTCTCTGACGCCTACTATTTGTCAGGGTGTGGAAACTCAATGTCCTGCCATAGAGACCGTGTGCCCGCCTGTATCAACTAAATGTCCCACGACACAGACGAGGTGCCCGCCTGTAGCAACTGAATGTCCGCCAACATCAACAAGGTGTCCACCCGTATCGACCGAATGTCCATCTGCATTGACTAAATGCCCACCAACAGAGACCGAATGTGGCCTTATAGAAACAAGGTGCCCGATAGTTGAGACAAGATGTCCACCTGTGGTGTCAAAATGTCCGCCTGCGCCCACTCAGTGCACGGCAGAACCGACGGTGTGTCCGCCTGTTTCGACTCGGTGCCCGGTAGTATCGACGGAATGTCCGTCAACATCAACGAGGTGCCCGCCGGTATCAACCGAATGCCCCACGACACAGACAAGGTGCCCGCCCGTATCTACTGAATGCCCCACAACACAGACCAGGTGTCCGCCGG
>JACNGQ010000154.1 GCA_014384025.1 Planctomycetota bacterium
GGCGGAATATCTGGAAACTACTTACCCCGAACTTAAAGATGCCGTACTGGTGATTCATACCAAGAATAACGGCGAGATCAGCGAGTCAGTAAGCGGAAAAAAAGAGGATGAACTGAAAGAGCTGCGCAAGCAGGCAAACGAAATTGACGGATGGGATAGTCGTTATAAGGCCATCGTATCGGTAATGATGTTGAAAGAGGGCTGGGATGTCAAAAACGTTACTACTATCGTGGGGCTTAGAGCTTATTCTGCCAAGAGCAATATTTTACCGGAGCAGACTTTAGGTCGTGGTTTGCGCAAGATGTATCCCGGTAATAATGTTCAGGAATATGTCAGTGTCGTAGGAACCGACGCCTTTATGGACTTTGTGGAGTCGATCCAGTCCGAAGGTGTTGAACTGGAGCGCAAGGCAATGGGTGAAGGGACAAAACCCAAAACGCCAATCATCGTTGAAGTTGATAGTGAAAACACCAACAAGGATATCGAAAAGCTTGATATTGAGATTCCGGTCTTAACAGCAAGAATCTATCGGGAGTATAAAAATCTTGACAGTCTGGATGTCGGGCGATTCGGACATCAAAAGGTTGCATACCTTGAGTTCAGCGAAGAACAGCAACGAGAGATTGTCTTCAGGGATATTACCACAGGCCAGATCAGCCATACGACCATGCTGGATTCATCCGGTGTGACAGATTATCGCTCAGTGATTGGTTACTTTACTCAGGTTATTATGAAGGATTTAAGGCTGATTAGCGGCTATGATGTGCTGTATGGGAAGGTAAAAACTTTTATCAGGGATGAGTTGTTTGATAAACTGGCGGACCTTGACAGTTTGAATACCTTGCGGAATCTGTCGGAACTTCAAGCCAACAAGACTTTAGTGGAAACGTTTAAAAAACAGATTAACGATTTAACCGTGCAGGATAAGGGCGACGCCGAAATACGGGATTATATAAAGCTTAGAAAAACACGCCCGTTCGTAGCTAAAGAGCAGGAATATATGATCCCGAAGAAAAGTATTTTTAACAAAATGATTGGCGACAGCCATCTGGAATTAGCATTTGCAGCTTTTCTCGAAAAATGTGATGACATTATTTCCTATGCTAAGAATTATTTTGCTGTAGGTTTTAAGATTGATTATGTCAATGCCAATGGCAATATCTCCAATTACTACCCTGACTTTATTGTCAGGAAGTCAGAAACAGAGGTGTTTGTAATTGAAACCAAAGGACTGGAAGATCTTGATGCGCCTTTGAAAATGGACAGGTTGAGGCAGTGGTGTATTGATATTAACAAGGCGCAATCAGCCATCAGGTATGATTTCATTTTTTTAGATGAAGATAGTTTCAGTAAATATCAGCCAAAGAGTTTTAATGAATTAGTGATAAATTTCAGAGAATACAAGGTGAAATAAGTCACTGGTTAGAGAAACCAAGAGTAGTCACGACCGTGACAAAAGACGTGAGATTGAAAACAAGAAACTTGACTGTGGCCAGGCCCACTTTGATGCTATTGGAGTCAACTTCAAGGTGGCAACGAGTATTCATGAAGTTTTAGCGAAATAGATTTTTGAGGATGCGTAGTGCTAATCCAAAATCCAAAATAGAGATGATGGAGACCTATAAATGGCAAAGGAAGGTATTGCGGTATCAGCTCCGCCAGAGCCTGGAAAATTTCAGCCAATGTAGCTCGGCATCTGCGGTGTCTTGGCCCAGGCGCCAGCCCTACCCGGCCGACGCCGGAATAAGGCAGAGCATCCTCAGAACCGAATCGCCCGTGTTCTTGAAGCGGTGTTCTTTGTTCGGCGGCGCAAATATCACGTATTCGGGGCCAAACTCGTGCTGCTGACCTTCACAGACAAATACGCCGTTTCCTTCCAGGACAAACACCTCGTGCTCGTGCGCATGCGTGTGCAAGGGCGTATGACCTCCGGGCTGTAATTCGAACATCCGCATGGCAAAATTCTCCGCCCCGTCGGCCTTGGAAATGAGCAATCTCATTTCTGCGCCTTTTGCACCATCGATCTCTACCGGCTTCTTAGCTATGTTGCTGCTTCTCTCGACCTTCATGCTCTGTCCCTCTCGTTGTCACAATACCTCAGCCAAGTTTCTTGGCCAGAATTTCAGAGACCACTTTCGGATTTGCCTGGCCCTTCGTCTTCTGCATAACCTGCCCCAGCAAGAAGCCTTTGGCTTTCTTGCTCTTCTTACCGCCGCTGGTGACGTCCTCAACTGCTTTGGGATTTTCCGCAATTATCTGGTCAACTATTGCCTCTAATTCGCCTGCATCGCTTTTCTGAATCAGATTGAGTTGTTCCGCTATTCGCTGAACTGTTAGGGGATCCTCGACTGTCGCGCGACTAAAGACATTCGCTTTCAGCTTTACAATTTCTTCAAATATTGTTTTCGCTGAAGAGGCGTTGATTCTTCCGGTTTCAATCTCTTGTGCTAATTTCGCCACATCTATAGCCTGAACACCCAACTGCGCTATGCTGCATCCCTTCTCATTTGCCTTTCTCAAGCCTGTCTGCGCGAGTATGTTGCAGACCCTCTTCGGCTCGCCGCCGGCCTCGACCGCCTCGTCGAAGAAATCCGCCGTCGAGCGCTCAGCCGTAAGCACACCCGCATCATAATCGCTCAGCTTGTACTGCTCGACATATCGCATCTGTCTCTTGAGCGGCAATTCGCACATATGCGAGCGGATGTCATCCAGCCACCGAGGCGCTAATTTCACAGGCATCAGGTCGGGCTCGGGGAAGTACCTGTAATCATGGGCCTCCTCCTTCTCTCGTTGCAGGACGGTAACCTCGCGTTCGTCATCCCAACCCCGCGTGGTCTTGCTGCCCATCTTCATGACCTTGCCCGTGTCGAGGAATTCGTCGAGCTGTCTGTGCTCTTCGTGGTTGACACTTCGTTCCAAAGCCCGGAAGCTGTTGAGGTTCTTGATCTCGACTATGGATGTTCTGTATTCGACGCCGTCTTTGAGGATAGCCAGATTGATGTTAGGCTCGAAACGCATGTGGCCTTTCTGCATATCGGCTTCGGAGACACCCAGGAACCGCACCATTCGCTGCAACTCGACCGCCAGCGCCCGCACTTCGGCGCCGCTGTTCATGTCGGGCTCGGTGACGATCTCAAGCAAAGGCGTGCCGGTCCGGTTCAAATCCACCTGCGAGAAATTGCCCGCCGTGTGCAGGTTTTTGCCGGCGTCTTCTTCGAGGTGCGCCCTTGTTATTCCGATCCTCTTGGTCCGGCCCGATTCGAGAGGTATCTCGATGAAACCGTTCTCGCCGAGCGGCAAATCGTACTGGCTTATCTGATAATTCTTCGGCAAATCGGGATAGTAGTAGCTCTTTCTGTCCCACTTGGTGAACGTCGGTATCCGGCAGTCGAGGGCCATCGCCGTCAGGACGGAGTATTCGTACGCCTGCTTGTTCATGACCGGCAACACCCCG
>JACNGQ010000236.1 GCA_014384025.1 Planctomycetota bacterium
GGATAAGGAGCCTTACGATTGTTTTAATCATGCTGCTCGCGGAATTTACCACCCTTAAGGGTGCCAATTTTATTTTTTTATTGTCGCAAAACCGGCCGAACGTGCACTATATACCGAGAACACGGATATTTAATAATTTTATGAGGTGCTGTTATGTCTGAGAATGATAAATATTACATTGAGCGTTGCCTGGACGGCCATCCGGATGATTTCCGGTATATAGTCCGGCGGTATCAGGGCGTTTTGCTCGCCCACTTAGCCGGAAAATTAGGCAGCAGGGACAAGGCCGAAGAAGCCGCACAGGAATCTTTCGTCCGGGCCTACTTCAATATGAACAAGCTGAGAAGCCCGAGTTCGTTCTTTTCCTGGCTGCTTGGAATCGCTGACCGGGTAGCGAAAGAACATCACAGAAAAGAAATGCTTCACCAGCAGCGGGAAGTTATCCGTTCGTTCTCAGCAGAAGCCCCCGGCCCGGAATTGTCTCAGGATTACGGGCTCGAGGCGGCGATTGCCGAGCTGCCTGAAAGCTACCGCAGGATTGTTCTGCTTCGATATTACGGGGGCCGGTCATGCTCTGAGGTAGCTCAGCAGCTCGATTTACCGTTGGGTACAGTAACTAAAACATTGTCGCGTGCTTATGCCATGTTGCGTAAGTCGTTACAGCAGCCAAGTGAAACAGAAAGTTGTGAGGTGCAAAAATGAAATGTGCAGAATGTAAAGAAATTTTGGTTGCATATCTTGAAGGACTGTTAGCTGAAGACCAAAAACACGCAGTCACAGAACATCTGAAAGACTGCCACTCATGTCGGGCCGAGGTAAAGCAGCTAACAAACCTGCAGGAGCGCTTAGTCAGTAATGGCAGGGCAGCGACCCAGAGTGACCTCGAAAATGAGGTCTTAAACCGTATTATTAGAGAGCAGAATGTGAGGCTCAAAGCAGCCGGCAAAGCCAGTGCAGGCCTCAAACTAAGGAGACTAATTATGAGAAGTTCAATTACAAAAGTAGCAGTAGCGGCCGCGGTAATAATCGTAGCTGCCATCGGCGTCCTTTCTATTTCGACGCCATCCATCACATTTGCCGACGTTGTCAAGCCTCTCCTAAATGCGAGGACTTTGATTCTGGACATCGTTGTCAACATAGGCGGCTCCGGTGTCGATGAAGACACAGACCCTGTCATGCATGATGTAATTGTGGACCAGCGAATCAGAAGGGTCGTTTCCACCCAGGAACATGTAGTCAACATCTTTGACACAGAAAATGCGAAGTTACTCACACTCCATACCACAGGAAATATAGCGGTATATTCGGATACACAAGGCCTTGTTCAGGACATAACGCAAAACTACGTGGCTTCTCTTCGGAAAATTATTACCGATGTACAGAACAATCCTGGTTTTGAAGCCAAAGAACTTGGTGAAAAAGAAATCGACGGACAAAAAGTTGTTGGCTTTGTGGCTGGGAACCTTACGATCTGGGCCGATGCTGAAACAGGCCTGCCTGTACGCATCGAGGCTCAGGAACCAGGGCTAACTGCGATTTACAAGAACTTCCAGTTTAATATTCCTGTAGAAGAGTTACAGTCACAGGTCAGCATGGAGATGCCGGATGGATATAATCTGGTTGAGAATAAGGGCGCCGAATTCGACATGGGCACACCCACTGAGCAGGACCTCGTTGAATGTTTACGCTTCTTGGCGGAAGATCTGCTGGACGGCAATTTCCCGGAAACAATAGGCATGACGGAATTAACGAAAATGCTTCCTCAGGTCGAAGCAAAGCTTGCTGAAACAATAACTTCAGCCGAAGAAGGGACGCAAAAGGGCATGACATTAGGCAAGGGAATGTTGTTCCACATGGGCCTTAAAGATAGCCACTATACGGGCAGCGGCGTAAAAGTCGGCGAAGCAAGCAAAGCAGTATTCTGGTATCTGCCGGATGGCTCTCAAACTTACCGTGTCATCTACGGTGATTTGAGTGTAAAAGACGTAGCAGCCGGTGATTTACCGAAGTAAGTTTATCAGCCAACTTTGATATCTACAACAAAAGGCCGGGTTGATTCAGCCCGGCCTTTTAAGAATTAAACACGAATTCGTAATGATTATTTAAGTGGTTTGGAGATTAGAGCTATGAAAAATAAAATAATGCTGATGATCTTAAGTTTGATGATGATATGCGGTATAGCGCCGGTTCTTACGGCCGGTCCATCTGTTAAAGACGACGCGATCTTACGACAGACCTTTAATCTGGGATGTGAACGTTCCCAGCAAATCCAGTACTTTATGATGGAATCGAAGCTTCTTACTTATGCTCTTGACGGCAAGCGCGTCAGTACCGATGTTTTCAGGCTTCGTTTGAAATGTGTACCCGCAAAGACTGCCGGCACGAAAGGTGACCAGTGGACATGTACCCGATTCACGGTGCAATTGGGTGATGAGCCGGAGGTTGAGGTCCCTGCGATTAAGAACTGGACTTATGTTTTCAAGGTTCCCCCCACCGGTATCGATGACAAAGGACAGACCCTGGGCATTGATCATGCCCAATTCGCGAATCTTGTGGACGCCTCCGGCAAGGCGTTAGCTCCGGACAAATCATATCATGTCTATAATGCGTTCATCGACTTTCATGGTTTCTGTGACATCTTCGCCGAGCGGATAGAAGGCGGTAAGAGTGTCCAGGATTTGAAACGCATCGGTCAAAGGATTGTGCACGCGGCGGCGAACACAGAAGCGCCTGTAAATTTAGGCAGCAGCATAGCCGAGGGCTCAACCTTCAAAAACGGCCAGGTGACGATGGAGCTTAAAGGCCTCAGTCGCGTGGCCCGGGCTGCCTGTGCAATGGTGGGTTTTGATTCCGGAGAAAGCTCGTTCAAGATGTTTGTAAAGCCTGCGCCGGATATGGAAATGCGGGTTGTAGGCAGTTCACACTACAAGGGCGATATTTATATAGACCTTTTAACTAACTGGGTCAAAAAGGTCACTATGTATGAGCTTGTCGTCTCCGAGGTGACTTTGCCCATGCCGCCGAACAAAGTAAATTCTGTTATTGAAAGGGATATCGTAGTTCGAAATGTCAGCGCGGATGAGTTTGAGCGCCGGTGATTTACCAAAGTAAATTTATCGACCAACATCAATATCTACTACAAAAGGCCGGGCTGAATAAGCTCGGCCTTTTCACTTTTTTAAATTTAGCGGGAAAAATGATTTTCTTTAGAGCAAAATATATCAATCAAACGTTATATTAATGACAATCGATTGTTCTGATATCAGATAAGTGAATTTTACATGCTCGAAGACAAATTACTTTTGTGGAGATTCAAGCACGGCAGCAGAGAAGCCTTCAGGCTTATCTACCAGAAGTACGCCGATGGTTTACTGACGTTGGCGGCCAATCTGCTGAATGACAAAGCGGATGCCGAAGATGTTGTACAGGATGTTTTTATCTCATTCGTGCGGTCCGTGCAAAAGTTTCATCTTCGGGGAAGTCTAAAAAGCTATTTGGCAACCTGTGTGGCAAATCGGTCCCGTGATTATATTCGAAAGAACAGGCGCCGACAAACTTTGCTGGTTAATCAGGCAGAACAATCAAAAACGATGGTAAAAAATCCGGTTCAATTGATGCTGCGCAGTGAACAGCTTCAAAAGTTGAGTTATGCGATTACCGAACTTCCGTATGAGCAGCGGGAAGTATTAATACTTCGATTGCATGGCAAAATGAGATTTAAGGCAATAGCCAAATTGCAGAATATTTCAGTAAAGACAGTTCAGAGCCGGTACCGGTACGGATTGGACAAGCTGCGGTCAATCCTGAACAACGAGGTAAAAAGATGAGACCAGCAGAAGATATTGGCAAACAAATTAAGCAACTGCGTTACAAGGCCGGCGCCGAAACGCATGACAGGATCCTTGGTAATGTTATGCGGGCACTGGATGAATGTGAGAAGCACAAAGCGGGTGCAGCCGCACCTGATAAATGGAGAATAATTATGAGAAGTCCAATTACAAAATTATCCGCGGCGGCACTGATAATTGTCTCAGTAGTCGCGGGCATACATTTTCTTGGTGTTCCAACTGAAGGTCTCGCGTGGGCTGATGTCGTCCGGCCCATCCTAATCGCGCGCACTGTGGTATTCAATGTTCTTCCAGTCGAGGGAGAAAATGTTCCCGTTACCAGAGTCATGAACATGGGTACGCAACGGGTTAGAGGCGAAGTGTTATCGTTAGATGGGAAGACTGTACAGGTGATAGTAATCGTTGATTATGATACATCCCGGATGCTTCAGCTTATCCCGAAGCAGAAGAGGGCCGTATTAATCGATATGAAAGACATACCGGAGAAGCCCGAAAACGTCCTGGAAGAAATGAGAAACATGGTTACGAAAATACAGAACGATTCTGATGTTTCAGTCGAGCCACTCGGCGAGAAGGAAATAAATGGCCGGATTGCAAAAGGTTTTCGGGCTGCCGGCCCTGATGGAGAATTGACGATCTGGGCGGACCCTCAAACCGCCCTGCCAATACGAATGGAACAGAAATGGCGTCAGATGCAATTTGTTTGTACGGATTTCCAATTCGATATCGAAATGGACGAATCCCTGTTCAGTATGGAAATACCTGAAGGTTATTCTGAACTTCCAAGTGGCGAGCTTCCCATTGCGAGTACGACTGAACAAGATCTGATCGAAACACTTCGTATCTGGGCAGAGGTTATACTGGATGGTGTCTTCCCCAGAGAGCTTAGCGGCCCGGTATATGTTGATGATGTAAAAAAGAATCGTGAGAAATTCGCGAAACTAACACAAGAGCAAAAGATGGAATTGGGATTGAAGATGGGGCCTGGATTCATATTCGTTCAACTTCTAAAAGCCGAGAACGATTGGCACTACATGGGCAAGGATGTCAAACTTGGCGATTCGGAATCTCCGGTTTGCTGGTATCGCCCGGAAGGCTCGGAAACTTACCGCATAATCTACGGTGATTTGAGCGTAAAGGACGTGGCGCCAGAAAACCTTCCAAAATAAATGTTTCAGAAAATGGATACATCAAAAAGCCGAGCATTTTGACTCGTCTTTTTTTGTGTGCTTTTGCTCTATAAAAAGCCCAGAGTCATTTCAGTGTAGTGATGTAAAAGCGGTCTGTTTATAAAATAGTTGAAAATAAAAGATTTTTATCGACACATTTCCTGCCGGAAGCGCAAACTATAGAGTGAAGGTAAAGCTTTTTGCGGCTTAGACCTGTCCATTAAACTGTCTGATATGAATAAACGAGCACACATGGAAATAGCTGAAGGATTGCAACAGGGTAATCGCGATGCCTGGTTGAGTCTGTATGAGCTGTATGCTGAAAAGCTATGGTGTAATATTGCAAGGCTAATGGTTCATGACCCAGCTTCTGTTGCGGACGTGGTGCAGGAGACTTTACTATCTGCTGCACGTTCAGCAAAGAATTTCGATCCTCGCCGGGGTTCATTATGGAGTTGGATATGGGCCATTGCGAAACGGCAGGTAGCCCTGCATTATCGCAAGCGAACGTCAAAGGCAATCATTGCTCATGCTCAGCAGTGGTGGAGCTTGTTAGACGGCCAAACATCTGATTGGATCGAAGGCAGGGAGAAGCTACCGGCCGAAGTGCTTGAGTCCGCTGAATTGGCAACTTTAGTCAGATATACACTGGCAGAATTGTCCGCGGAATATCAGACATTATTAATGGCAAAATATGTTGACGGTTTAACGGTAGAAGAGATTGCCGAAGAAGCCAACGGTTCATCGGTGGCTGTTCGGTCGAAACTGGCCCGAGCCAAAAAAGCCTTTCGCCAGGTGTTTAAGAGGTTGACGCAATCTACGCCCGGCATATTGGAGATGGCGCCATGAAATTTAATAAAAAGAATCAATCAGATGATGCGAAGTTCAGCTCGCTACTTTCTTCTGTGGAGCGTAAGAGCATTGCACCTGACCGTGAGTTCCTGAACAAACTAAAGGAAGAATCTACGAAGACGTTTGAGGCAAGTTCGTCAAATGGGTCGGGGCATTTGAGAGAATCTATTAACACTATTTCGATATGGAGAACAATTATGAAAAGTCCAATTACAAAAATAGCCGCTGCGGTAGTAATCGTTTCCGGGGTGCTTATAGCGATGCACTTTTCGGGTCTATCCACGGGAACAGTGACATTTGCCGATGTTATTAAACCAATTCTAAATGCACAGACTGCGGTATTAGACATTATCATTGGCGAGGAAGAAGCAGGCGGGCCGGTCATCCACGATCAGATAAAGGGCTCACGAATCAGGAGAACAATATCTAGTATGGATGATGAAGTCAGCATTATTGACCTGGAGGCCATGAGGATTTTGACTCTGACTGTTTCCAAGAAAGAGGCGGCATATATTGACCTGAAGGGTTTGCCTTCGATGCCGAATTATATGGATACGCTAAGAAATATTATTAGCGAATTGCAGGAGAAGCCTGATTTTGAGGTCGAAGAACTTGGCACACAGGAAATAGACGGACGGGAAGCTATCGGGTTTTTAGCCAGGCATCCGAAAGTGGAATTGACAATCTGGGCCGACTCTGAAACGGCGCTGCCTGTGCGGCTTGAACAGGTAGGGGGACAAATGAAGATCATCTGTAAAAATGTCAAGTTCGATGTGCCAATGGATGAATCGCTGTTCAGTATGGAAGTTCCCGAGGGCTACACGCTTCAGGAGGCGGAACTTGATCTACTCGGAGCTACCGAGGAGGATTTTATCGAAGGCCTTCGTATCCGCGCAGAAGTATTCGGGGGTGATCAGTTTCCCGACAGTGTTGCTGTAGAAGACTTTATCAAAGAGGCCCCCTCAATGGAAAAGAAAATCGATGAACTCGGACTGGCTGGTGAGGCGGAGATTGAGCTGGGGATGAAAATTACCCGGCATTTACTGTTCATTCGGTTCTTCAAGGGCCAGGGGCAGTGGCATTATGCGGGCAATGGTGTGAAGCTCGGTGATGCCGAGACGGCGATATTCTGGTATCAGCCGGAAGGCGCTGAAACCTATCGCGTTATCTATGGCGATTTGAGCGTAAGGGACGTGGCGCCTGAAAACCTTCCGAAATAAATTTGTTCAGGAAATGGATACAAAAAAAGCCGAGTATTTTGACTCGGCTTTTTTTATGCGTTTATCGTGTGTTAATCTTTTTTTGGTGTTGGCTTTTGTGAGACTCCTTCTACTCCGCCGCCATAGTAGGGATAGTTGTCGAAGACATCTCCCCGGCCTAAAACACGGGGGTCTTTGGTCGCTTTGAGTTCTGTTAACAGGTCGGCGGCGAGCCTGCTTTTTATCATGGTGTATTCAGGCTTGCCGGCGAGATTATTTAGCTGGTCGGGGTCTTTGTGAAGGTCGTAAAGCTCTTCTGCGGGGCGCTTTCCAAAGGCAAGCTCGAAAAGTTTGGCGACCTGCGGCTCGTTTCGGTACTTCAACATATAGGATTTTGTCGGAGCGGCATCGACGTCGGCATAGCCATAAAATGTACCTCGCGGTTTTGATATGTCTATTTCTGTTGGTTGAGCGTAGCCTTTGGCGGCGCCGGAGGGCCAGCGGTTCGGTTTGAAGTTGCGGATGTACAGGAAATCGTGCGTCCGTATCGCCCTCATAGGATAGCCGTCAGCGCCGGTTTCCTGAGATGGTACGTGCCGTTCCTTACCGGTAAGGATGTGATTGCGTTTGCGGTCCACTCGGCCCGATTTATTCGATGTCAGCACGTTCAGAAAACTTCGAGCGGTCATATCGGCGGTTGGTTTCAATCCGGCTGCTTCGAGGAACGTGGGCGCCAAATCGGCGAGGCTGATAAAGTCTTCAACGGTCCGGCCGCCTTTGACCGCCGCGGGCCAGCGAACAGCAAGCGGTACATTTGTGCCCAGGTCATAAAGGTTACTCTTGCAGCGCGGGAACGGCATGCCGTTATCGCCGGAGATTGCAACCAACGTGTTATCAAGCTCGCCATTTTCTTCGAGGCTCTTCAAAAGCTCACCAACTTCGGTATCGAAGCGCTGAACTTCCCAGTAGTAATCACATATATCCGTTCGCACCTCCGGGCTATCGGGGAAGCACGCGGGCACTTCGACATCCTGGAGTTTCATGCCGCTGTTGACGCCGGACTGCCACTTATAGGCCCGGTGCGGGTCCTGGCTGCCGAACCAGAAACAGAACGGTTTGCCCTGCGGGCGGGCTTTCATAAATTCTGTGAAGTTTTTATATTGCGGGCCGGCGGGATTGCGTGTTCGCCCGCCCGGTTCATCGTAGCCGGGTGCCCATCCCTTACGGGTGTAACCTACATGGTAACCGGCCGACTCCAGCAGGTCGGGATAAACGTCGAACTTTGCAGGCAGCGTGCTCCAGAGGTTGCCGGCTTCTTCCAGGCGCCAGTGCCACTGACCGGTCAGGATTGCTCCGCGCGACGGCGTGCAGGAAGGTGATGAGACAAACGCATTTTCAAAGAGCACACCTTCGCGGGCCACACGGTCGAACGTCGGTGTCTTGACGACCTTATCCCCGGCGATACTTGCGTGGGGCCATGACCAGTCGTCCGCGAGGCAAAAAAGTATATTCGGCTGTTTCTTCGGCTTTCGGGGTGACATAGTCTGTGCGCAACTTCCGAGAGCCGCCGTACCCAGCAGGCCTAAAGCGCCGCCACTTAGACTTTCAATAAATTCGCGTCGATTCATTTAACCATTCCTTCTTTTCGTTTTTTAGTTATGTCACGAAATATTTTTTTGAGCCGTCTTGCAGCGCCGGACCCAGGCATCGTACAGTTTGGCTAATTCGGCGACCTTTTCAGGCATTTTTGTCGACAGGTCGTTAAGTTCGGTTCGGTCGGTCTCCATATTATAGAGTTCCCATGGATTATCGCCAACGGTAACCAGTTTCCATTTACCCTTGCGAACGGCTTTATTGCGCATGTACTCCCAGAATATCGCATCGTGACCTTTGCGTTTGCTTCCTTTGAAAATCGGCAGCAGGCTCTTGCCTTCCAACTCGGTGATATTATTTCCTTTGTGGCGCGAGGGATATTGTGCAGGTGCAATATCCACGCAGGTGGCCATTACATCGATAATGTGGCCGATCTGATGAGTGATAGTGCCGCCTTTTTTGATAACCGCCGGCCAGTGGGCGATAAAGGGCGTGGCGTTGCCGCCTTCGTGATTGAAACGCTTATACAGCCGAAACGGTGTGTTACTGACGTTGGCCCACTTCGAGTCATAAGTGCGATATGATTCAGCCGGGCCGGGGGGGATGTCCTTTGTTTTATTTCGTTCGTATGGACAGCCACCATTGTCGGAGAGGAACATCACCAGCGTGTTGTCCATGGCCTTCAGTTCTTCAAGTTTGTTCAGGATTCGTCCGATGTTGAAGTCCAATCTGTTAACCATTGCGGCATAGACAGCCATGTTCAGGTCTTCAGCCTGTTTGTCTTCGACTGAGTCCCAGGGGGGGATGTCACTGAACGATCTATGTTTGTCGGCGCCGCGAGCGCTCAGGGCCCACTTGTTGTCTATCAATCCCATTCGTATCATCCGTTTGTATCGTTCTTTGCGTACGAGGTCCCAGCCTTTCATATACTTGCCGCGGTATTTTTTGATGTCTTCGGGCAGGGCGTGCAGGGGATAATGCGGCGCATTGTAGGCCAGATAGAGGAAAAATGGTTTGTCCTTGCGGCCTGCCTCATCGAGAAAATCGAGAGCGTAATCTGTGAAGGCGTTTGTGGTGTAAAAGTTTTTGTCATTTGTTGTGAACAGTTCTCTGTCCAGGCGGAAAGAATTATCGGGGACAAAGTAACTGCATGAGCCGGCGAGCATACCGAAGTACCTCTCGAAGCCGCGATCCATAGGAGTTCCGCCGACATGCCATTTGCCTGAGGCTAAAGTTGAGTATCCGGCCCGGCGGAGTACCTCGGCGATGGTAACGCAGTTCTTACCCTTTCCGACGTCGGCCTGCTGATGGTACAGGCCTGTTAGTATGGAATGGCGTGTTGGCGCGCATTTAGCGCAGTTGTAGAACTGTGAAAAGCGAAGGCCTTCGGCGGCCATGCGGTCCAGGTTCGGCGTATGAATCTCTCCGCCATAACAGCCCAAATCTGAAAATCCCAAATCGTCGGCCAAAATCAGCACTATGTTGGGCCTTTTCCTATTGGATTCTGCTGCTGAAGAAAACTTAGGTATAAAAAGCGATGATGCGCCCAAACCAACCGCCTTTAAGAAATCACGACGTGAGTAATTCAATATACTCATATATTTTTCCTCCTTCTCTTATTTGTTTCTTTTAGGAAACCTTTCCCGGTGGTCGAACGTTGGCCTTTAATTCACTGTCGAATTCTTTCATCATAGTCGTGAGGCGTTCGACGATATCGGGATATTTATCCGACAAGTTGTTCTTTTCGCTGATGTCGGCTTGAAGGTCGTACAGCTCGGTGTTTTTCTTGCTGCGGCGCAGCTTCCATCTGCCGTTTCGGACAGCTTCGAGATTGTTACCTCTATAATAGAAGTACGCCTTGTGTGGTGATTTTGCTCGGGGCTTTGCGAACATCAATGGCCGGATATCTTTGCCGTCAATAACGCGGTCGGACGGCGCTTTAGTACCGGCTAATTCGGCGAACGTCGGCAGCAGGTCGATTGTACCGCAGACCTCGGAGCACACCTTAGCCGCGGGGATTTTGCCGGGCCAGCGCATAATAGTTGGCTCGCGCATTCCTCCTTCATAGGTGGAAAATTTACCGTCACGCAGTGGCAGAGCGCTGCCGCCGTGATGTTTTTTACCCAGCCACGGGCCATTGTCGCTGGTATAGACCACGAGGGTGTTTTTATCCAGACCTGATTTTTTAATGGCCGCAAGGACCTGCCCGACGGAGGAGTCTATCTGCTCGATAGTTGCTTTGTATGCTTTATAAACGTCGCCTACGAAAAATTCATCAGAGACGAACAGAGGAATATGCGGCATGGTGTGCGGCAGATAAAGGAAGAAAGGATTATTTTTGTTTTTGCGAATGAATCCGACCGCTTCGTCAGTATAGCGTTCGATAAGGGTTGTCTGGTCGGCAGGACGCTCGATGATTTCTTCATTGCGCATTAATGGAACGTTCCATGGCGAATAGTCCTTCTGCCGCCACGCCCGGTCAAGATTTTTGTCCCTGTCCTTGACGCCGTCCATGTCATTTGAGTATGGGATGCCGAAATAGGAATCGAAGCCGTTGCTCGTTGGCAGGAACTCCGGCAGGTGGCCCAGGTGCCATTTGCCTATACAGGCGCACGAATAGCCGCGGGACTTGAGGGAGTCGGCGATGGTGATTTCTTTTGGATTCAAACCGATATTGTCCCCCGGGAACAGAACTTTTGTTATGCCGACGCGGGGAGGATAGCAGCCTGTCAGTAAAGCTGCGCGGGACGGTGAACAAACCGAAGCGGCCGAATAAAAATCAGTGAACTTCATACCTTCAGAGGCCATGCGGTCGAGATTCGGTGTATTTATATTTGGTGAACCGAAACAGCCGACATCCTGATAGCCCTGGTCGTCGGCGAAAATGATTATGAAATTCGGTTTGTCCGCAGAGGCTTTGCCGACGGAGCGCTGATAGGCGTTCGCACAGCCCGGCATAGCTAACGAGGCCGCAGCCAAACCAATTGACTTTAAGAAATCACGACGTGAGTAATTCAGTCTGCTCATATTTTTCCTCCGGTTATGTTAAATTTTTCGTCCGGCGCAAGTTTCTTCGCATTTTATTTTGCTGATACTATTATATCAATCAAATTATCTTCGCTCCGACTTCGGTGCGCCATTTTGCTAAGAGTTTTTGCAGATCGTTTACTTTGTCGGGCAGTTCCAAAGCCAGGTTGTGCTGCTCTGAGATATCGTCAGCGAGATTGTAAAGTTCGACCTGACCGGTATCGAAAAATTCGATGAGTTTGAATTTGCCCTGTCGAATCGCTCCTGCGGAGCGTCCGCCGAGGAAATGAGGCTTTTCAAGGGGATAGTGCCAATAGAATGTGTCCCGCCCGAGTTCGGCTTTCGGATTTTTCAGTAAAGGCAGGATGGAAACACCGTCAAGATGCTGAGTGCGGTCGGGCCTGCTTCCTGCGAGCTGGAGGAAAGTCGGGTAGAAGTCAATATTACTTGTCGGTTTATTGCAGAGCCCGCCCGGTTTAATAACCTTTGGCCAGCGGACAATCAGCGGCTCGCGAATACCGCCTTCGTAAAGTGTGGACTTGCCGGCCCGCAATGGAGCATTGGAAGTTACGCGGTCCTCGCCGCCGTTGTCACCGGTGAAAATCAATACGGTATTGTCTGCAATGCCCAATTCATCGAGCTTGTCCATAATCATGCCGACGCCTTCGTCGATGCTTTCAAGCTGTGCGGCCAGATGCGGGTTGTTCAGCCTGGCCCTGTTTCCTTTTCCGGCACCGGGTTTATTTTCGTATTTGGCGAGAAGCTCATCTTTTCCGAGCAATCTGGTATGGACGGCGTAATGACTCAGGTAGAGAAAGAACGGCGTGTCTTTGTGCCGGGCGATAAACTCTACCGCTTCGAGGTTGCAGCGGTCAACCAGATACTCTTTGCCGGGCAGACGTTTTTCGATTTCGCGATTGAAGTGGTATGGGTGAAAGTAGCTTCCGCCGCCGATGCCGCGATTTTCCGAGACTATTACTTCGTCGAAGCCGTGGAGGTCGGGGCTTACTTCTTTGGCGCCATGGTTAGCGTAACCGGTGAGATGCCACTTGCCGATGATGCCTGTTGTGTAGCCGGCCTGGCGGAGCATCTCGGCGATAGTGACATAATCGGTCGAAAGGTGTTTAGCGTCGTTTGGACGGAGGTAGTCGGTAATGCCGAGCCTTGCCGGATATTGTCCTGTCATCAGGGCCGTCCTGTAAGGTGAACAGACCGGGGCTGCTGCGTAAGCTTCGGTAAACTTCATGCCCCGGCTTGCCAGCTTGTCGAGATTGGGAGTTTCGTTAAACTTGTTGCCGTAGCAGCCCAGCTCGGCCCAGCCCAGGTCATCGGCCAGGATGAAAATGATATTTGGTTTTTCTCCGGAGTTCAGTCGAGTGATACCCGCGCAGCCATGTGAAGCAATTGTGGTTACGCCTAATCCCAGGGCCTTTAGAAAGTTGCGACGTGAGAAATTCGATGTTTTCATACTTGTTTCCTCTTGTTATTTTTAGAGGTTTTTGGCATATCGGTTATTCGCAGTTGAATAATTTTTCGAGTTTCGCCGGTCACTTTAGCCTGCTCGGATACTCGAATCGGCCAAAGCCAGATTATCTTTTCACTGTCTGCGACGATAAGAAGCTTTTGCCGCAGGTACCGTGGAACCCGTGCAGCGGTCAGGAATTTGCCCACCTTTTTCTCTTCGTTCAAACCCAAAGGGACGAACCTGTCGCCGGTCTTGCGAAAACGTACAAGTAATGGAGGTTTTATTTTATTAAAGTCAAACCATTCGATAAAATTGTTTTTTTCCACCTTGAATTTTTTAAATTCCTCCTCACGGTGCTGGAAAACAGCCGCCTCTATCGAATACCCGCCGAACCTTGTTTGTCCCGGGATGTTCAGTGTTATACTTTTGTCAGTAAGCTTGGGGGGATGAGATATTTTTTCAGGTCTGGCGAAAACCAAACTTCCGTATTCGGTGCCAACCACACATTCGCCCGGCAAGTCTATTTTCCTGCCGCTGGTGTTTTGTTGAGCTAATTGTAATATTCCTTCATAGTGATTTTGGGATAAGTTTCTCTCGCCGCAGCCGAGAGCCGTCAAGCCCCGCCGAAGAAGCTCGACTATCACCGGTTGCGGTTGAGCCAAAAGCATTTTTAAATTCAGCGTCACTTTTTCGCCGGAGCAATCAGCGGCTTTCGGCCAAACCTCATCCACCCTACGGCAAATCAACTTATAGAACCCGCGGGCGGATTCGGACAGCTCGGACAATTGCTGGACGAGTGAGCCGGAGCAGTCTTTTTGGAGCTGGGGAAGCAGCCGGTGCCGAATGTAGTTTCTTCTGTATGTGCAATCGGCATTTGTATGGTCCTGGCGCCATTGTAGATTCTGCTGCTTCAGATATTGAATAATTTCATTTCTATCGACGCACAGTAAAGGTCTTACGAACTTGAATTCATTATTAAAAATACGCTTCGGCCAGATACCCCCAAGTCCGCGAAAGCCTGTTCCCCGGCTCAATCGCTGTAAGAGAGTTTCGGCATTGTCATTTTTTTGGTGTGCGGTTGCTATTGTAATGCAGTTGTTAGCTTTTGCAATCTCAATAAGATTTTTAATCCGCAGTTGCCGGGCGGCCGTCTCAATCGACAGCTTTTTATGAGCGGCAAACTCGCGCACATTCACTTGCTTTGTTGTTATGGCCAGCTTCAGCCCGGCGGCCTGTGCGATGACAAAATCTTCGTCGGAATTCGCCAGGGCTGCTCTCAACTGATGGTTTATATGCGCACAGAGCAGCTCGGGTCTGAAAACGTTCTTACTGCTGAGTGTCGAGAGTGCATACAGAAGAGCCGTTGAATCCGCTCCTCCGGAAACCGCCAACAAGACTTTATCCGCCGAGCCGTAAAGCGCATTGGCTTTTATAAAATCGGCGACTTTTTTTTCGAATTCCGACAACATCTCTCCTGGATTGCCTCAGGGCGGGTTTCCCTTCTATTCCATAAAAAAACGGGCCTGATATCAGCCAGGCCCGAGTTCATAATTATAGAGTCTTTATATCAAACTGTTGTTAACATCAGTTATTTTCACCCTCGGTTTTATACAACGCCCGTATTCGCTCTTGGGCAAACTCTACCCATATTCTGCGTTTTCCATACTTGCCTTCGGTGTTGACGGCTTCGCGATAAAGCTCCAGTGCTTCGGCATTGCGGTGCAGGCGTTTATCCAGAATACGTGCCGATCTGAACCTGGCGGGATAAGGTGTTTCTGGGTCCCATTGATAAGCTCTTTTGAAGTACAGAAGTGCTATCGAGTAATCCTGAAAGTCTTCGTAAATTACGCCGGCATTAAACGCAGCATCATCAATTTTGTCACTGGTGGGATAACTTCTTATCAGCCGGTCATATTTATCAAGCGCCTCACGTAATTTGTCATTATTTTTACCGATGAGTAAAAAGCTGGCTTCATCTTCAAGCTTCAGGGCGTCCTTAAACAGTTCGTCAGCTTCCGGGATCGATGTGCTCGCTCTCAAATTCGATTCGAGTGTTTCGGCTACAATAATGTACTTGTATTGCGGTATCAAATCCAGTGCCGTTAATTCCTCATTTGCCCAACGAAGCTTCATATTATTGCCGGTTCTGGTGTAATATCTTATCAGCAATTCCAGTCCCTGCTGATATGCCCTCCTATTGATTGCTATCTGCTCGACAATGTCGGTCTCGCCCGCTTGAGAGATGTTAGTTCCGATCGCCGTTGTGTCTTGACTCGATATAAGCCGGCCTCTTCCGCTGTCAGCTTGCTGGCATCCGAGTGATACGCTCAATAAGACGATAATCGCTGCGCTAAGAACTATCCTTGCCATAATGGCCTCCTTTCAACCTTCAACCTAATTCAGTCCTTATAACTGATAATATTACCATCCCCCCGGAAAAGGGACAATTATCAACTATCAATTATCACTTAAAAGTATTCTCGTCAAGGACAAAGACCTAAAAAATATTTAGCGCTGTGTTTGTTTAAATCAGCCTTAGTACCAGAATAGACCTTTTCGCCGATTCAAACCCTCACAAACAATAATCTGCCTCTTCGGCAGCAGGATTCCCGGGGCCAATTATTTGTTCTGTGCAAGAGACGGATGCACCTGTCTTTATGGTCTTTTATGGAAAGCTCGTGTGGTAAAAAAAGCCCCTCATTTCGCCTTTTGTGAATCCTGTGAAGGCATTAAAAAGTATTTATTAACAGCAACAGAGACGGTTATTATAGGTCGAAAGTGTGGCAAATAAAGCCGGTTCGAGCAATGAAAAAAACCGTAAATGACCGTGAAAAAGTTTGACTTTCGGGGTAGATTCGGGTATAATAATATGATTAATAAAACTCGATGGGGCCAGTGAGGAGGTCATCTGAACAACCATATTTTCAGAGGTGTTCTTATAAGTTTAAGTTGAAACTTCTTGCCGATTAGCTGATGAGTCCTGTTTTAATGTTACCTGGAGAAAAGGAATATGAAGCTGAACCGGTTGACTTTATCTGTTCTTACAATTCTTGTGACGGGTTGTATTTTATTTTTACAGGCCGGCTGTGAAGAAGAGGCAATGGAGCCGAGAACTCTCAATCCCGACTGGTTCAAACAGCAGACCTGGGCGGCAATAAATCAACAGGCATCCCAACAGACATCCCAACAAGCTCCACAGCGCATGGTCACAGTGGCGCCTGGAATTGCATTTGAAAAAGTAACACATAATTTCGGTGATGTAGGCCCGGGAACAAACCATCTTTGCGAGTTCAGATTTACCAACACCGGAAACAGCGTCCTAAAAATAGGCGATGTTACTAAAGTATGCGGTTGTACGCCATTTTCATTGGACAAAACTGAATATGCACAGGGCGAAAGCGGTACGTTGAGAGTGAGATATTATGCTGAGCCGCCATACGGCAGCACGAAGAAACAGTTGTTCGTGTACAGCAACGACAGGCGAAATCCGAAGATTGCTCTGAACATAGAGGCCAGGATTGCGGCAAAGGTAGATTTTGAACCGAAGGCGCTGAGCCTTTCACTAAAGCATCAAAATGCCGGCTGTCCGCAAATAACCCTTAGCAGCCTTGACAATCAGCCTTTTTCAATACGCAGTTTCAAATCGACCGCGAATTTTATAACCGCCGCCTATAATCCTTCGGAGATGGCGACAAGTTTTGTTCTTCAGCCAATGGTCGATATGGCCAAACTGGAACAAACTTTGAATGGGCGTATCGAGATTGAACTGACTCATCCGGAATGCAAGACTGTTGCTATCGGTGTTAACGCATTGCCAAGATTCAACGTAGCACCACACCCGATTGTGGTTCACGGCGTCCAGGCGAAAAATGCTGTAAAAAAGAAAGTTCGGATACAAAACAACTATAAGGATGCCTTCGAGCTTGAATCAGTGCGCTCCAAAAAAGGTATCGTACAGGTTGTGAGCAGCCAAAAGCTTAACGACGGTTATGAGCTTGAGCTGAGTATAACACCACCAGCCCAAAGAAGCCGGGCGAGCCTTTTCACGGATACAATAGTTGTGAAGATAAAAGGCGGCGGGAATCTTGAAATCCCCTTTGAAGGATTTTATCCAAGGCAAACTGCCATACCACGAGTACCACTTAATCAAAAAACGACTACGAAAAGCGCAAAAGAATGCAAAACTTGCATGCCTAAAATATTTTAACATACTCTTCGACCCGGCAACTGCTCAATTGACGGGTGATTTTGCTCTTGTTTATGCCTGAAAGCTACGGAGTAAAGAGCCGTAATTGCCTCTCCTGGCCTTCCATATCCTAATCGGCGGGCAATAGATCCTGGGCTGCAACAACAATTCAAGCTATAGGCCGGATTTTCCGACCCTCAAATTTTTTTAATTTTTCTATTGATGGCGCTTGACAAAGGATGATTTTGTGTTATACTTGTAATAGTTGAAATAGTACATATATTAATGGTGACTTATGCAGATTCGAATAGACAATGCCTCAGGCAGGCCCGTTTATCAGCAGATAATAGACCATGTCAAGCGGGACATTGCCTTAGAGCGTGTGTGAGAAGTGGCTTAAATTCCGTTTTATGCCGATATAGAATGATAT
>JACNGQ010000049.1 GCA_014384025.1 Planctomycetota bacterium
GACTCGAACCCAGGACCCGCTGATTAAGAGTCAGCTGCTCTACCAACTGAGCTAATCGCCCGTGTACTTCAAAGAGGATTTATACTGCTCCCGATTGAAAAATCCTGTTTTTTCAATTCGTACTGTCTTGTGTCCGATAAATACTACATGAACGATTATTCGTTATCAAGTGAGAAAATGGCCGAACTGGAAAAAACGCATCGCCGTTTACATGACAAGCGTCAGGCCGATCGCATCAAAGCGGTGTTGGCATTAGCCAAAGGCTGGTCCGCGGCCCATATTGCTGAAATGCTTCTGCTGGACGAAAAGACGTCCCGACAGTATTTTGACCGCTATCAGCAAGGCGGCCTCCGGGCATTGCTGGATGACCATTATGCCGGTGCGGACCCCAAACTTAATACGCATCAACAATGGGAACTTGAAGGGTATCTTGAAGCGCATATCCTGCCGGATGCCAAGGCCGTCATCGCTCATATCCATCAGCAGTATGGGGTTCATTACTCCCTGAGCGGCGTAACGGACTTGCTGCATCGGCTGGGTTTTTCCTACAAGAAACCGGCCCATGTTCCCGGCAAACAAGATCCTGCCCAACAGCAGGCCTTTTTAGCCGAATACGAGCGAATCAAGGCCCACAAGGGTGAAAACGACCCGATTTACTTTGCCGATGCGACCCATCCGCAACACAACAGCATTCCGTCTTACGGGTGGATTAAAAAGGGGAAGGACAAAGAACTGAAGGCCAATTGCGGCCGTCAGCGATTAAATATTAACGGGGCGGTCAACATCGAGACGCTGGAACCGACAGTCCGGTTTTACGAGACGATCAACGCCCAATCGGCGAAGGATTTGTTCACCCGCCTGGAAGCCAAACACCCTCAGGCGACGGTAATTTATGTGATTGTCGATAACGCCCGGTATTATCGTTCGCGGTGGCTGAAGCACATGCTGAAGGGCACGAAGATCAAATTGATATTTTTGCCGCCGTACTCGCCCAATCTGAATCTGATTGAGCGGTACTGGAAGTTTTTCAAGAAAACCGTGCTGAATAATCGGTATTATGAAACATTTGCGGAGTTCAAGCGGGCCTGCGAAAGTTTTTTCCGAAAGCGGAAGAAATATTTTCCGGAATTGCAAACATTGCTGGCTGAAAACTTTCACATTCAAGCCGCTTGAAAACGGGAAAACTCAATCGTGAAAAGTATAAATAACTCAAACTGACCGATTTTATGCCGCGAGGAGTTTTTCCAGGCGGCGAATAACAGGTTTTTCATGACTATATTTGATAACATCTTGAACGTTCTCCTGCCAGACTATCCGACGCATTCTGTCCTTGAGTTTGCTAATCGGTTCAAGTCGCAGCACATTCTTGGATTTGTTTTGGCCTTGTGCACGGCAGGCTTTAATCCCTGCGTGGGTCAGGCAGGCATAGGCGCAATCGACCAGGTGCAGGTGTCTAACCACAGCCCGGTACCGTTTAACACGGTAATCGCCCAGCCCCAATTGCTGTTTCTCGTCCTTGATCAGCATCTCAATGGACCAGCGTTTCAGATAGTTGGCGACAATTGTTTTCATCGAAGCACGCAGATCATCGGTGACAAGTGCGATCTGTTTATTTTCTCCCTTGCGGCGCGAGAAGACAATCTTGACTGTACCCAACTTATTCAATTTACCAATTCGCTCAGTCAGTCTGTATGCCTTGGTTTTACGCAAGCCGGTAATGTTGCACCAGAGGCCACTGTTACGCAGAACATTCTTGCCGTATTGGGCAAGTTTGCGTTTAACCGAACCGACTGTAAACCACCGATTCGACTTGCCTACACCTATATAATGCCATTTTCGCTTTTTGCAGGCATTGACCACATTGGGGCAGAGATAAAAAGCATCGAACAAAACGGTGACCTTGAATTTTTCCGGCAAAGCCGCCTCTCTGATTGCCTGTCCGGCAAGTTCAGTAAGCTTACGAAAAGGGACTTTCAAACCACGGGCATGTTCTTGTTTGATATACAACAACGAAGCCCAGGGGATCGTAATACCACGATAATACAAACACACCTTCAAGATGGTATGACCGGTTCCATATTTGCCGGTAGCATGATGGTGCAGTTTCCCCACCGCTTCCATCTTTTTGGCTCGTTTGAGGGTCTGGGTATCATCGATAATGAAAAACAATTGGCGGTCCTTTTTGTTGAACAATCTTCGCAGGGTATCCAGGGCGATTTGCTGCATGACAGACGACTCGTCCCAATTGCTTCGCCAGAGAAATTCACCGTGATTTGTACGATGCGTAGTGTTTCGCAACAACTTGACGAGTTGGTCAATTGTGCTGCCATGACTGATACAGATCGACAGCACCAAAGACCAGAAATAGCTGTGGACATGTTCGGAAACCTGTCTTTTGAGAGGCTTGAAAAAACTCTGCAGTTTTTTGGGAATTTTACCGATGGTAATCATACAGCCTCCATGCTTATAAGTATCTGTTTGCAAAATACTTATCGGCAAATGAGGCTGTTTTTGTTGAATCACCGTTACCATCAAAATTCCTTCAATCGGTCAGTTTGAGTAAATTAAGAACATTAGCAAGATTGCTATCACTATGGACAAGATATTATGTGTTGTAAAGCGAAACTGACAAAGCGATTGAGTCGTTGAACAGTTCGTTGGGAATGTTGCGGATTTTTGACCATGATCCAGAGTACTTGGCTTTTTTAATTAGAGAAGGATGCGCAGGATTAATAATTAATGATATTCAAGTCATTATAGAGCAGGGCGAGTCAGGTCGGGAGAATCTGATAAGATTTGATAGAGAACTTTTACAGGTGGAAGAGAGCGGCTCTTTAAGAGATGCGGTTATAACGGAGAGGCTAAAAGGCATACATCAAATGAGGAATAACACATGGCGTTATGACCGTCCTGAAGAAGTGGATCAAAATTATGATTACGGATTAGCTGATTTGGCAATAGACTGGTTGGGTATAAATAATAAGGAATCAGATGAGCATTGCGGAGCGATAAAAGGATGGCGTAAACATAAGCTGCAAACGGGGGAATTGCAAAGCTGGGCTAAGATTATTGGGCTGATGGAAGGTAAGTGGCCTGGTAATTACAGGGCGGTTAAACATTTATACCAACAAGAACCAGATTTAAACGTCGGCAAATTCAAAGGGTATTTATTGTCAATGAAAATATATGGAAGGAATATGTCGATAAACAGAAGTATGCGGGTGGTGTGTGTGATTGAGCGGTATCGGTTGGATGAAGGGAAATTGCCGGATTCGTTGGCGGAGTTGGTGCCGGGGTATTTGGAGGTGAAGCTGTTGGATCCGTTTACGGGGGAGGAATTGATATACCGGAAGGAAGCGGGTAGTTATGTGGTTTATGGGTTGGGGCGGGGACTCAAACGGAGCTTCATATTATGCTGACTTACTGGAT
>JACNGQ010000241.1 GCA_014384025.1 Planctomycetota bacterium
GGTGGGTGCCCGGCAGGTGGCCGAGGACACGGTGCACCTCCTCTTTGGTCAGGACAGTGGGCAGGCGTTTGGGCTTTTTGGCGCGCAGGGCGTCTATAGGTCCCAGGTCTTGGCGGAGCACTTCACGGTAGAGGAACAGAAGGGCGCTGAGGGCCTCACTTCGACAAGCTCAGTGCAAGGATTCTGGGTGGAGGCGGCGACGTTCTCCTTCACCGCCAGGTGGGTGAGAAAGGTCTCGATCCTTCGACAAGCTCAGGACACTGCTTCGGGGGCGCCCATCTCGTTAGGGTGGCGCTTGCCGTGGAACAGGATATAGCGTCGGATCCAACTCACGTAGGAGCCCTCGGTACGGATGGAATAGTGTTTGAGGCGGATGGCGTCACTTCGGCAGGCTCAGTGCAGGCACGGACTCGATCGAGCAGTTTTTTAGAAGTTGGTTCCATCGCGGTTTCCCTCGTACAGGTTGACTTTTCCTGGATTCTGCTTTATAATGTTTTTATCTGGCAACCTGGCACATTCCGCAAAAGGGCTGGGAACAAGGTTATTATACACAAAATTTCCGCAAATGCAACCTTGGGAGCAGATTGGGCGGATTCCGTCTAAGATACCGAAATGGGAGGAAAAGACGGATTCCATATACTCAGTAGTTAGGCGGCTCAGTCTTGAGACAACATAGTCAAACGGAGGATTTCGCTAATGCCTAACGAAGAACGGCGTATTCTAACTGAAGAAGAGAAATCGTCTTTACTCACAAAACATAAAAGCTGTTACATATGCAATGAACCGCTTGATGGTTATACCAGGGAAGAAATCGAATTCGACCATATCTATAATTACGCGGATGGACACCCTCAGGAATTGAATAACTTCGCTCCTGTTCACGCGTCCCCACATCAAAACAAACTTAACTGCCATGCTGGAAAAGGAAGAAAAAAACCATTCGACTACCGAGAAGAATTACGGATTAAGAAAATCCTGAAAAAAGTGCATGGATTGGCCGATTTATGCCAGTCTGCCATCCCTTCCATTTACTCTATCTCGCCAGATAATCACCATATTACTTTCAACGGTGTACAACTTCCGCTATACAATCAAAAAATAGGCGAGAAAGACAACCTTTACTTCTTCAATGAAGTAGAAACAAGGTTTATAGAGAACGATAACGAAATCCAGCTTCGTCCTCTTGAAGATAAAATCCTGCCTCTCATTTTCAATTTGAAGGCATCTATTCAGCTTCTGCCATCCCTTGCTCGTATTGACCCTATAACAAATACTGTCAAGCTGTTTGACGGTCAACATAAGGCTGTAGCACAAATTATTGGGAATAATAAAGAATATCTTCCGTGTATCGTTTTCGTAAATCCTGATGTCAATGCACTTCGTATAACGGTTTACGAGGCGCACACAGATTTTGTTCAGCAAAGATATAAGAAATCGCATATTGACGCCAAATTAGCCGATATTTATGGGCAGAAGATTGAGGCTTATAGGAAAAAGGCAGGTAATCCACAAGCACCTTACTCAGAGGCAGCTATTTTGAAGGGTGAATCCGCTTCTGACATACGAAATTTTATACTGTCGTCAATACTGAAGGAGGTTTCAGTTGAGACAGATATTATCAGGTTATATGCCGCTGAAAGCCGTAAAGACCAAAAGCAAAGGCCGATACTTTGGCAAAGTCTTGAGAGGTTTATAAAGAAATTCTGTAACCTCACAGCGGTTGAGGAACCATCTGAAAGCGACAACAACTACCGTTCAGAAGAAATAGATAATTTGATTTTTCTCCTCAGACAAATAGAAGAACACGCCATAAGAAACAAGTGGAATCCTGATAATCCTGAATCAGAACACCATAAACTTGCACGCACCTATTTCTATCGGACCGCATTCAACAATTGGGTTAACACTTTGGAAGAAGGACTCCGCTTTACTTATGAACAGATGAAAGGTTCCAAAGCCTGGGGGGCACTCTGCTATCAAAAACCGTTCCCACCCAAAGTTCGTGAACGTCTCAGTGATATAACCAAGCGACTTTTTGAGCACTCTCTCTGGGTTCAAGAATCAATACAAGATGAAATAGCCAAGACAAACCAGGACTCTGTGGTTACAGCGATTTTCAAACGCGAAGGTTTGGACTGGATCTACATCACCAAATTATAGGCTGTGGTAGGCCGCCGAACCCCTCGTTGCAGTTGACGGGGCTACAGCTGCGCGATTCAGGCGTTCTGAGGCAGCAAAGGTGTCTTTGATGGCCGCGAGTCTTGCCAGAGCCGCCCCGCAACTGAACTCGACCGTTGGGCGGCTTGAGTAGAGAATAGGCTGTGTCGTGGTATCTCTTAGCCGACAGAGTCCAAGATAAGGCAGTGGTATTCTGCCGGCCTTGTCTCACTTCGATTTGGGCAAAACAGGAGATGGGTACATGATAGGTAAAGGATTTAGGCAGGACAACACATGGCTTGCGATAGATCCTATTGTTGGTTGTGGCCTCGATTGTCAATATTGCTTTCTACAGGCATATGGAAAGGCCAAAACGAAAGGGAAGGTTATAATGTTGCCAAAAGAGACGCTTGAGAGGTTGGTCACTTTTAGAACCTACAGAAAGGACAGCGTGCTAATGCTCGGAAGCGAAACCGACATTTTTATGAATCGGTTCAACTCGCAATTCTTCGCAGAACTGTTACGGCTATTTGAGTACGAACGCATTGGCAACCCTATTGCTGTTGTCACAAAATGCCATATTCCCGATGAATTCATACAAATGGCTCAGGATTTCAAGCATACAACAATATTGTTTTACTTGAGTTATTCGGGTTTGCCCAAGGAAATTGAGCCAAACGTAAACATAGAAAAACTGAAGAACAACTTCAGACGACTCCATGATGCTGGCCTCAATGCGATTCACTACTGGCGCCCTTTGTTGCCTCAGAATTCATCGTTAGAAATCATGGAAACTGTTTTCAGAGATGTGTACCGGTACGCCAAGTGTAGTGTAATTTCAGGGCTGAGAACGAATTCAAGACTGAGGGAATTCTACTGGTTCTGGCCGGAGTTAAAAAAAGTCGATATAGCCTTTCATAAGGTATCGTATATATGGACTCAAATAGTAATAGAGTCCATCGAAATCATAAAGTCCAAGTACCCAAATTATCCCATATACCATGTGAATTCATGTGCCGTTGCATATACTTTGGGAAAGCCCGAGTTCAATTGCTTTTATGATACTGAACTATGTAAGGACAACTCCTGCCCCTCATCGCAGAGGGGCATTTGCCAAGTTGATAGCGTCACGAGATGGTTCCCCACCGAAGAACAGATAAGGCTTGCAATGAGATCTCTGAGCATTGATGGCAATTTCATAGCAGATGACAAAGAAAAGACAATTGTTGTTGATGGAGTTGTAGAACACGGAGACTTGGTATACTT
>JACNGQ010000087.1 GCA_014384025.1 Planctomycetota bacterium
TAAGCGATGCAATGGTTTTTTGCAATGCGGCATCGTTATCCATGTTGCGTAATTCCTGGTCAAAGGGTTCACATTCCACCGGACCATCGTAACCGATTTTAACTAAAACGTTAATAAATCCTTTCATGTCGATTACTCCGGTTGTTACCGGCAGTGCCCGCCGGTTATCCATTTGCTTATCGACATCGATACCCGATGGAGCATCGTTTACATGGATATGTACGATATCATTATTCGACAGCTGCAGCAGCTCATCGACCGTCCCGTGTGAAGTGTACCAGTGCCAGCTATCCAGCAGAAGCCCAACGTTTCCAGTGCCGATTGCATCCACCAGTTCCATCATGCCAATATGAGTGCATATAAATGGAAAACGGGATCGTGCCCGGGATGTTCGTGGTCCGACAAATTCCAGACCCAGCCGGATGTCGTAGTCTTTAAGAACATTCGCTACTTCACGAAAACGGTTTTTAAGCTGTTTGAAGTTTTGCAGATACGTAAGCTCACTGTGACCGGGTGTAATCCAGGTTGCTATGCGTGTGATGCCCAATTGTCTCAAAACACCCGCCTGTTTGGGCAATCGTGCCATATCTGTCTTAAATCGATCCTCATCTCTTCGAAACTCGACGGGAAGACCGGATGTGCCATATCGAATGCCCTTTTCCTTCATTAACTCCAACCAATCGCGAATTTCCGAGGTAGATTTGTTTTGAAATTCACCCGGACTGGGAGTAATACTGTCAAAACCGTATTTCACTGCATACTCCAGTGCTTGCTGCTGATTAGCCTTGACGCCGATGTGACCGGGTCCGAGGTTCTTGTAGAATTTGACTTTATTGTTCTCCGATGCCTTAGCGGATGGCTTGATATAATGGAGCGCTACAGCCGCGGTAATTGCCGATCGGCAAAACGTGCGTCTCGAAATAGCTTTGGATTGTTTTCTTTTCAGTTCATTCATAATAGTTCCTCCAATTCCATATTCTAAGTAAGTTGAATCCTTAAATAAGCAACAACCTGCATTTTCTTACCTGAAAAGCTAAAAAAGTGTAACGTATAAGACGGTAGGGGTCAAACTAAATCGATGTTCTCAAAATAAGGTTTAAATCTGTTAGCTTAAAGTGGAAAGGGTTGAAACGAAGACGGTTCTTGAAACTAAACACGATAATAGTAAAATGATAACCGGCACTGAAATCATATTTTTACTTAAAAGTTCTCTTTGCTTTATTTGTGCTGACGACAAAAGAATGCATAATCAACTAAAGGAATAATTGAACCATGAAATATCGTGGGATATTTTTGTTTTTTCGATGCTGTGGATTTTCACTGCTGCTGGCTATGTCGATATACGGTGAGCTGAATGCTGACCATTCGGATACTGTCGCCATGCAGATTCCATGGGAGCCTGTCGGTCTGTCAGGTGGAGGCGGAATGTTTTCACCAGCTATATCTCCGGCGGACAGTAATCTGATGATGCTCAACTGCGACATGAGCGCAGCTTACATTTCCGAGGACGGTGGTCGAAACTGGCGTATGATCAACCATGCACAACTCAGAACTGATACGAGATGCCGACCGGGCTTCCATCCATCAAATCCCGACATTATTTACGCTTCATCGAGGGGACGCCTGCGAATCAGCCGAGACCGAGGAAGAACGTTTACACCTATCGGCAATCTAAAGGAATCGCTGTATGGTGAAATTGCGATAAACCCGTCCGACCCAAATATCATACTCGTGGGAACTCGTAACAGCAAATGCTGGTTATCGCGTAATGCAGGTACAACATGGACAGAGTGCGTTGGACCCAATGGCCAGGTGATAGGATTTCATTTTGGCCGTACTAACGAAGGCCGCGTTATGTTCGCTGCCACAAATAAGGGCATCTGGCGCTCTGACGACGGGGGTATCAAGTGGGTGGAAAAGACAGACGGTCTGCCATGGAAGGAGATACAGGGATTTGCCGGTGGTTCCAATTCGAAAGATAATCTCATAGTGCTTTATTGCACCATAACCAGCAAAGAAGAGAACGGAGCTTTCAAAGGTGGTATCTATCGTTCACAAGATCGCGGCCGAACCTGGCAACCAGCCATGGGGCGGGGAATTAACACGGAAACAAAAAAGGCCGATCAATGGGCCTATGGCTCTATCGCCCAATACAAACAGCTTCTCACCACAGATACGCAACCACTCACTGTGTATGTCATGAACACAAGTACAGGATTTCACCCACCTCATCATGACACAGTATATCGTAGCGATAACGGGGGCCGGACCTGGCGCGACACGTACTTCATGGATCCGCGTTTCAAACGCTATAACGTTGCTCCCAACTATGTTACCGCTTCCACGGGACAATCCTATAAGGGAGGTGATGAGCCATTTGGCGTTGCTATATGTAATACCGACCCCAATCGGCTGATACTCGTAAGGAGCCAATGCTATATTACACATAACGGAGGAGATACGTGGTTTAACGGTGATACTTATCCCGCTGCCGGTCAGGAACTCAAACCGGGCTGTGAATGGGTGTGTAACGGTCTGGTGGTCACTACTACATGGCATTACTATATAGATCCCTTTGAAGCAAATCGGCATTACATTGCTTACACAGATATCGGCTTGGCGCGCTCCACCAACGGCGGCAAGACGTGGAACTGGTGGGATAAGAACTCATGGGCACCATGGAGGAACACCTGTTATGAGATTGCCTTCGATCCGGATATACCCGGAAAGATGTGGGGTGCATTCTCCGATGTTCACGATATTCCCAACGACAATATCATTTCCGAACGTCACGGCCACGACCGTCCCGGCGGGGTGTGCATATCACGTGATTTCGGAGCTTCGTGGAAGCATGAGGCTCAGGGTATTCCGCCCAAACCTATGACCTCCATCGTACTTGACCCCGGGAGTCCTAAAAATTCACGAACGCTTTATGCCGGGGTGTTTATGGAAGGCGTGTACAAATCAACCGATGACGGTAAAACATGGATGCTGAAGAAAAAAGGCCTTGGCCACATACAGAACATGCGGATTTCCCGTGTGAATCTGCACAATGACGGCACACTTTTTGCGATGGTATGCGCCAAGCGTCCGGCATATGGAAAGCCGCTTATGAGTGAAGGTGTAGGCTTGTACCGATCCCTGGATGGCGCAGAGACCTGGAGAAAAGTCAATACATCCCGGCTGTTTTTGTATCCCAATGACTTTTCAGTCCATCCGGATGACAGCAATATAATTCTTATGGGCACCTGTGATTCGAGCCGGCAGGATGAGACCGGGGGATTGTACTGCTCAGAAGATGGTGGGAAAACATGGAGATGTATCGGCCGCAAAGCACGTCAGACCTTCGGCGGATACTTTCACCCGCAATTTAAGGGGTGGATATATATGACTCTCACCGAAGGAGCGCCTGGTGCCGGCCTGTGGCTCACACGGGACAATGGCCGGACATGGAAAGCCTTCGACGATTTACCGTTCTCGAATATTCAGAGAGTGGTTTTTGATCCATCAGATGATGATCTGATGTATATCACTACGTTTGGGGGCAGCGTATGGCAGGGACCAATCGTGCCGCATGAGAACTAATCCGATTCCTGACTTCTTAAATATGAACAATACATCATATTTACGCTATACTATATAACAGCTATAATGTTTTAGGAATGAAATCCGCTTGGATAATATAATGCAAGATTTTAATCTACCGTTCGTTGAGTAGATATAATATGGTTTATCTCTTTAGGTACATGTTGCCCCATAGCCGTCTTATATTGATGGTGGTTTGTATCGTTTTTATGCTTGGTAGAAGCCAGGCCGCACACGCCGAAGATATTGACGTAGCACGCGAACAATTTAAGACCGGTCAATATAAAAAATGCCTTGAGTTAACGCGAAAAGCCATCGAAGACAGCACGTACAGAAGCAGGAGACACTTGTGGATTCTGATGATCGAGTCGCTAATGGCACTTGGCCAATATGAAGAAGCCGCCAAGGAAGTTGATTTAGCCCTGCTTCGTTATCCTATGAGTTCTCGCTTATTAAAGCTTGGCCATAAGGCACACCAATATTGCGGCCAAACCGACCGTGCCTCCGAAATGCTGAAAAAAATATATCGCTATGGAGGCTCGTTCAAAATAGAATTCTGGGACCCGCCGGACCTGGTGGCTCTCGGAGAAACGCTGCTGCTGCTTGGCTCTGAGCCGCGTATTATTCTCGAACAGCTTTTTAACCGTGCCTCAAGAATTGACCCAAACTGCCGTGAAGCCTATCTCGCCGCGGCAGCGCTGGCACTGGATAAGCAGGATTACGATTTGGCCGCCAGTCAATATCGAAAAGCTCTCGAGCGGTTCGGCGACGACCCGGACATGCATTGTGGTTTGGCTAAGGCATTTTACCATAGTGACAGGAATCTAATGATCAAATCATTAGATGCGGCTATTTTTATCAATCCAAGCCATGTGCCCTCCTTATTGCTTCTGGCCGAACATCAAATCGACTGCGAAGACTATACATCCGCGGGTAAATTGCTTGATCAGGCTCTGACTGTTAATCCGTGGCACCCAGAGACTTGGGCTTTGCGTGCGGTTATATCTCATTTGAGTAATGACCCTAATGAGGTCAAGAACTGCCGCACTAATGCGCTGAAGTTTTGGCCGAAAAATCCGATAGTGGATTATCTGATCGGCAGAAAGTTGTCACAGAAATATCGTTTTGCAGAAGGAGCAGCATATCAGCGACAGGCATTGCAATTCGATCCGAAATATCTTGTAGCAAAGATACAGTTGACAGAAGACCTGCTTCGTCTGGGCGATGAATCAAAAGGATGGACTCTGGCTGAGGAGGTATACAAAGCCGACCAGTACAATGTCCTGGCTTACAATCTTGTCAATCTGCGGGATAACATGTCAAAATTCAAGACTATCAATGAGGATGGATTCATTATCCGAATGGACGAGCTTGAAGAGGCTGTGTATGGTAAAAGGGTTTTGGAATTGTTACAGCAGGCCAAATCCCAACTATGTCAAAAATACGGCTATGAATTGAATGACTCCGTTACATTAGAGTTGTTTCCTAATCAGCAGGATTTCGCAGTGCGCACCTTTGGTATGCCCGGCGGGGACGGTTTCCTCGGTGTATGTTTTGGCAATGTAATTACCGCAAACAGTCCAAGGGCTTCCAGAGCATTAAACTGGGAATCAACCTTGTGGCACGAGTTTTGTCATGTAGTCACACTCAATCTGACACACAACAAGATGCCGCGATGGCTCAGTGAAGGTATTTCCGTATATGAAGAAATAAAGCACAACCCAGCCTGGGGTCAACACATGAATTCGGAATATCGTAAAATGATCCTCACAGGAGAGCTGGTACCGATTAGCAGGCTAAGCAGTGCATTTCTGAGTCCTCCTACACCAATGCACTTGCAGTTTGCATACTATGAATCCTCACTTGTGGTGGAGTTTCTTGTCGATAAGTTTGGCCTTGAATCCCTAAAAGACGTTCTTGCGGATTTGGCAAAAGGCGAAGAGATCAACGCCGTCATCTCCAGGAGAATGGCTCCAATCGAGAAAATTGAAAAGCAATTTGAGTCCTTTGCTCGAAAGCAAGCCGAGGATTTGGCAAAAAATGTTGACTGGGATGAGCCGGAGAAAGGTCAAGTCGATCTTTCTGACCCGGAGGCGCTGACAGAATGGCTTACAAAGCATCCAAACAGCTTTTGGGCACTGACACTGCGTGCCAACCATCTTTTGGAAGAAGAAAACTGGCAGCAGTCCCAAATACCGCTCAAGAAGTTGCTCTCTCTTTATCCAAACTATACGGGCGAAGGAAATGCTTATAGTCTTCTTGCACAGATATATCGCAAACTCGGCGAGACCGAACAGGAACGCCTGATACTCAACAAGTTAGCCACAGCCTCAGCTAATGCTGTGGAGGCTTATAGCCGTCTCATGGAAATCGCTATGAAGCAAAAGGATTGGGGTGCGATCCTTGAAAATGGAAACAAATATATGGCGGTCTATCCCATGCTGGGAACGGTTCATTTGCAGATAGGACGGGCCAATGAAGAACTCGGTCACAACGAAGAGGCTATTGAATCATACAGGCGGCTGCTTTTGCTGGATCCCGCGGACCCGGCGGATATCAATTACCGCCTGGCTAAGTTGTTTCAGGATCAGGACCCGGGCACTGCAAAGCGATATGTGCTTGAGGCCCTGGCCGATGCCCCGCGTTTTCGACAGGCGCATCGTTTATTGTTAAAAATCATCGACGATACCCGCTCCGATTCATCGGGTTCCGAGTCCACACCAAATAATCAGGATGATCTTTCGGCAGCTCAGGAGGACGCTCCGTGACAAAAGCAAAGTGGTTTTTTATTCTGTTCATGGTTGTGTTTGTTGGTGTTGGCCTGGTGTTTGCACAGAGATATTACGAACGGCGATATTCCCCTCGAAGGGGTGTGCCTGACTGGGAATCCGACAAGGAATTTTCTAAAGATGTCTTCACGTTTGTACGAATTCGATATTCGTCCGGATACGGTGGGCGGGGTTCTCGAAGGGGTTCAAGAGGGGGATATGGCCGTGGTTATGGTGGCGGCAGTTGGGCAACGGACTATCCAGACAGCGATTTGAACTTCTCTTTCCGCCTTCATCAATTGACTTCTATGGAAGTTAATCCTGACGGATTGGTACTCGAACTGACGGACCCGAAACTCTTGGATTACCCCTTCATATACATTGTTGAGCCCGGCAGTCTGGTCTTCAGTGAAGAGGAGGTAAAGATTCTCCGTAACTACCTTTTGAACGGTGGATTTCTTATGGTTGATGATTTTTGGGGTGAAGATGAGTGGTATAATTTATATTATGAGATAAAACGTGTTTTTCCTGATCGTGAACCGGTTGAGCTGCGGCTGGACCATCCGATATTCCATGCCGTATTTGATCTCAAGGAAAAACCGCAAATTCCCAGCATCGGTGCTGCAATACAAGGTCGTGATTATGGTATCACCTGGGAGCGGGAAGACGCACAAATTCCTCATTACAAAGCCATTTATGACGACAAAGGCAGAATGATGGCCATTATCTGTCATAACACCGACTTAGGTGACGGCTGGGAACGTGAAGGGGAGGATGAGTGGTATTTTCGGGAGTTTTCAGAAAAGAAGGCATACCCGCTGGGAATCAATATAGTCTTTTACGCAATGACACATTGAAAGGAAAATGACTTTGGCGACTAAAACTTATGAATATGAACGATGGGCTGTAGAACAAATCGGCAGGGCACGGCAGCGTATTGGTACCGAACTCTCAAAGGTTATCATCGGTCAGGAAAATGTTATAGAGCATCTTCTGATTGCGATTCTTGCCGGTGGGCACTGTTTGATTACCGGAGCACCGGGTCTCGCCAAAACATTGCTGGTTAAATCGCTCACACAACTGTTTAACTTAAAGTTTCAGCGTATTCAGTTTACCCCGGACCTTATGCCCGCCGACATCACCGGAACTGAAATCCTTCAGCAAACCGATGGTGAGCGAAAGATGGTTTTCGTAAAAGGGCCCATCTTTGCAAATATGATACTTGCCGACGAAATTAACCGCACACCTCCGAAAACGCAGGCTGCCCTGCTTGAGGCGATGCAGGAATACCACGTAACCGCTGCAGGCATATGCCATTCGCTTGTCGAACCGTTCTTTGTCTTTGCAACACAAAATCCTATCGAAATGGAAGGCACATATCCCCTCCCGGAAGCACAGCTCGACCGCTTTATGTTCAATGTCTGGATCGATTATCTGCCGGAAGACGACGAAGTTGAGGTCGTTCGCCGGACTACCACCGCAGAGCCCGAACCTATAAAGCAAGTGTTCACCGGCGAAGAATTACAGCAGTTTCACGGTGTGGTTCGCAAGGTACCTGTGGCAGAGGATGTCGTGCGTTACTCTGTGAGAATCGCAGCGGCATCTCGACCGAGTCCTGATAATTCGCTTGATTTTATAAATGAGTGGGTCACATGGGGAGCCGGATTGCGAGCATCGCAATATATGGTGCTTGGCGCCAAAGCCCGAGCGCTGCTGTACGGCAGGTCGCATGTCAGTTTCGAAGATATTCGGGCAATGGCCTATCCCGTGCTTCGACACCGCATATTAATCAATTACCGTGCAGAAGCCGAAGGTGTAGTTATTGAAAACCTTGTCGATAGACTGCTTAAATCAGTCAAAGAAAGAATCACCAAATGACAAAAAAAGCGGCAGAATCCTTCTTGATGAACAATAATAGCAAGGCCGAAGGTATGATTGATCCGGTTTCACTTATGAGGATCAAATCTATGGAACTGCGTGCAAAGGTCATAGTTGAAGGATTCTGGAAGGGTATTCATCGAAGCCCCTATCATGGATTTTCAGTCGAGTTTACCGAGTACCGCCAATACACTCTCGGTGACGACCCTCGCTATATTGACTGGCGGCTATATGCCCGCAGTGATAGATTTTACATCAAGAAATTCGAAGATGAAACGAACCTGCGCTGTCACCTGCTCATTGACCACAGCCGGTCGATGGGCTATGGTTCAGGAGACTATACAAAATCGCAATACGCAGGCACACTGGCCGCGACGTTGGGATATTTTCTCTTCACTCAGGGTGATGCTGTCGGCCTGGCGACGTTTGACGATCAAATCAGGCAATATTTGGTGCCTCGCAACCGGCCGGGTTATCTGCGCCGCCTGATGCTCATGCTGGAGGCTTCCCCACAGGGCAGTACGACCGATTTGGGTCCGCCGCTGCAATATGTCGCCGGAATGTTGACAAGACGCAGCCTGATTGTGCTGATTTCTGATTTGCTAACCTCGATCGACCGGCTTGAAAAAGATTTGAGCTATCTGTGTGCTGGTGGCCATGATGTTGTGGTGTTCCATGTATTGGATCCGGCTGAGTTAAAATTTGACTTTGATTCACCGGCGCTTTTTCAGGATATAGAAACAGGGCGTAATATGTATGTAAATCCGTCCGATGCCCAGACAGGTTACAAACGTTTGCTCGAAAAACATCTGGCTGTGGCAAAGTCCATATGCCAAAACCTGGGGATCGATTACCACTTGTTCCCAACTGATCGTCCGTTCGATTTGGCCCTGCTGGACTTCCTGCAGGACCGAATGAGACGTAGGAAACGTCTGAGATACAGAAGTAGTTCAAAAGGCAGGAAAAAGGCATGAATTTCCTTTATCCATTATTTCTGGCCGGTATTGCTGCGGTCGCTTTGCCGATTATATTGCATATGATTCGGCGCCACACGCGCAAGCGCATAACGTTCAGCTCGTTGATGTTTTTGCGTACTTCAATACCGCGATTCAAGAATCGCACCCGTTTGGAAAACCTGCTGCTTTTAATTTTACGCTGTATAATACTATGCCTTCTTGCGTTTAGCTTTTCACGTCCGTTTTTCCCTCGTGAAGCTCCCCTGAAACAGGTCTCTCTCCGCAGGCGAATAGTTCTGCTAATAGATACCAGTGCATCCATGCGGCGTACTGGAATTTGGGAGCAGGCCATCAGCGAGGTACAGTCTGTATTGAAGGATATTGGCCAGGCAGATCGGGTGTGCGCTATGAGTTTTGATCAAAGCACTAACACACTGATAGGATTCGAACAATGGGCAGCGCTGGAAACCGCCCGGCGAGCCTCGGTCATAACAGAATATATATCGGAACTCTCTCCGAGTTGGTCGTTAACCGATCTTGGTATCGCCCTGGTCAGTGCGGCCGAAGCTATTGAAGATGACCAGGTCGATGAAGGACAACAAACTAATACAATGAACCAGGTGATACTTATAAGCGACCTGCAAAAGGGTAGTAACCTTGAGGCGATGAACGCCTATGAATGGCCTGTAGAGACGGAATTAGTGGTTAAATCGATACCGTGCCGGGGTAATACCAATGCGGCATTACAATTAGTGACAGATCGCAGTGGATCGGGCAGTCCCGATGATGACAGCCTCCCGGGTATCCGAATCATCAATTCATCTGATGCGACCACAGAGCGATTTCAACTGAACTGGGCCGACGAGATGGCTGCGAAAACATCAAGTCAGGATATAGATGTGTATGCGCCGCCGGGCCAAAGTGTTGTTGTTCGTGCCCCTGCTCGGAAAGACCAATCAGAAGCCCGTAAGTTGATTTTGACAGGCGACGATCATGATTTTGACAATGCCCTCTTTTTAGCACCATATTTACAACAGCAGGTCAATATCCTTTACATTGGCAGTGACGATCCCAATGATTCGAAGGGAATGTTATATTATGTTCAACGGGCCTTTGGAACTACCCGTGCACTCAAGCCTAATGTCATTTACCATCCGGGTGATAAGACTATCGCTGCAACAGACATAGAGACGGCGCATTTGGTCATTGCTGCTGATAAAATCAATAACGAAAACCTTGCTTCCCTTCGCCGATTCCTCGAATCCGGCCGAACAATTCTGCTGCTGGTTATGAAGTCCACAGATGACGTTACAACATTAACTGGTCTTTCAGGCATTGAAACCATCGAATCTGAGGAAGCCAATGTTGATCGATACGCCATGCTCGGCAGGATTGAATTCAAACATCCTCTGCTGATGCCTTTCTCCGAGCCTCGCTTTGGAGACTTCACACAGATACACTTTTGGAAATACCGAAGGATAAATAATGAAGATTTGCCCAACGCTCAGGTATTAGCTAATTTCGACAGTGGCGACCCTGCCTGGCTTGAACTGCCCGTGGACAAAGGATCGCTGCTTATATTTACCTGCGGCTGGCACCCTTCAGACAGCCAGCTTGCGCTTTCATCCAAATTTGTTCCGCTGTTATACTCAATGCTCGAATATGGCGGCGTCTTTGCAGGACAGCAATCACAGTATTTTGTAGGTGATAATATTCCAATTCCGCACTTAATAAAGTCCAAGTTAGCCAACATACAGATTCGCAAACCAGATGATTCTCTGGTTCGTCTGGATGCCGGCCAGGAGATCTTTGCTCAGACGGACTTGCCCGGAATTTATACAATTGAGACATCAGCAGGCAATCATCTTTTCGCAGTTAACCTTCCCGCTCGGGAATGTCAAACGGCCGCTATGCAAATTGAAGATATCGAAAGGTTCGGTATTTCCTTCAAGCAGTTTTCAGGTATTGCAGTCGAACAGACTACGCCGGCGAAACGTCAAAGAAGTTTTGCCGGAATGGAATTTGAGCAGAAATTGTGGCGATGGATTTTAGTTGCGTTATTAGCTGTGTCGTTAATTGAGATATGGCTGGCGGGCTGGTTGACGCGTTCGCCTTCTAATCTGCAGGGAGAAATGAAATGATAGAAAAAGCTCTTCGCAAACAACTCCGGCCGATAGTGAATCGCCGAAGACGTTTGTATTTGATGTGGAGGTTGTCGGCCTATTGGTTCGTTGCAGGAATCATCGGTGTCGGTTTGGTTTGCGCTGATTGGCTCTTGGGGTGGAATTCGCTAATCGCAAACTGGGCATTATGCATAGCAACTCTGCTGGCGACGGTTTTGGCCTTATACAAATATAGTCAGATGCATCCGGACTATCGGGCTGTCGCACGAAATATTGAGCAGCAGCATCCTGATATGCAGGCCCTGTTATTAGCCGCAATAGAACAAGAACCACAGGGGCTCGGCGGCCAATTTGGTTATCTTCAGGAGCGGGTCATCGGTGATGCTCTTAGACATGCGGGCAAGCACGACTGGCTTCGAAGTATATCTTCAAAAAAGCTTTTCCTGACACAGTTGAGTGGAATTGCAGCACTGTCATTTATCATCATAGCACTTTCACAGCTTTTGCCATCTACTCCTTCTTTCTTCACAATCGATAGAGGTGTGCTGACCGGCGGAGATTATAATATCACCGTTAGTCCGGGAGATACGACTGTTGAGTTAGGAGCCGTGGTAGTTATTATGGCGCGTTTTGACGGGCGAGTGCCCCCGGAAGCAAATCTTTGGGTAGGTACGTCTGAGCAGGACAAAAAGCGGATCGTTCTTGCAAAAAACCTTAATGATCCCGTATTTGGCGGCCTTATCCCGGAGGTCAATAGCAACCTGATATACCATATTGAATACGCTAAAAAACGCACGGAAAACTTTAGAATAAGCGCTTTCGAGCACCCCTCGCTTAAAAAAGCGGATGCGAAGATTGTATATCCTTCATATACGAAATTGCCCGAAAAGATTATCAAAGACACAAGGCAGATTAGTGTAGTCGAAGGTTCCGAGGTTACTCTGACATTTACTCTTAACAAACCGGTAACCACGGCCCGGCTTATTGCAAAAAACCAATCAGCTCTCAATCTAAGCGCCATTGATATGCAGCCGAATACCTATACTACTTCAATCACCCCTATGGAGAATCAACGATATGAGCTGTATCTAACCGATGCCCAGGGATTGACAAATAAAATACCGCCGCGTTTTACAATAGATGTCCACAAAAACCTCCCCCCCGAACTAAAACCATTATTTCCCAATCGTGACGTTGTTGCTTCACCTTTAGAGGAATTGAACCTGGAAGCAGAGGTATCGGATGACTACGGTGTGACTGGCTACGGACTGAGTTATACACTTGCCGGCACTCAAAGTAGAGACATCACCCTTGGCCAGTCGGTGTTGTCAAACGAGAATTTACGTATTCAGCACTTATTGGCATTTGAAGATATTAACGCCCGGCCCGACCAGTTGCTTACTTACTTCTTCTGGGCTGACGATATAGGGCCGGACGACAGGAACCGAAGAACTTCCAGCGATATATATTTTGCCGAAGTTCGTCATTTTGAAGAGATATTTCGCGAAAGTCAGTCATCCCAGCAGCAGAACAATCAGAGCCAAAGCCAAAGCGGCCAGCAACAGGAGCAGCAGGGCGAACAGCTCGCCAAATTACAGAAGCAGATTATCAGCGCTACCTGGAATGTTAAGAAGCAGGCCGAGCAGTCGGGCGGCATTGATGACCACAAGGAAGATCTTGATGTTGTCCGGCAATCACAGGCTGATGTGTTGCAGCAGGCCCAATCGGCTATGTCAAAGGCAGAAGACTCATCTGCGATGAAAACCTTGCAGGAAGCTGCCGGGCATATGGAGACATCTTTGGAACATCTAACCAATGCGGGCCAATCAGCTTCAACAGGAGAACTAACACCGGCATTGGCCTCCGAACAGTTGGCATATCAAGAGCTGCTTAAACTAAAAGATCTCGATAACCAAGTTGCACGGGGCAACAGCAGAGGTAGAGGCAGCAACTCGCGTTCAGGTGGCTCCGGTCGCTCTGAGCAGCAATTGCAGCAATTGGAGATGACACAAGAGGAGAATAGATACGAAACTCAGCGATTGGCTCAGTCTCAGCAGCAGACTCAACGTGAGGACCTTCAGGTTCTTAACAGACTTCGCGAGCTGGCACGACGGCAGAATGAAATGAGCGAAAGACTCAAAGAAGCTCAGGCAGCGCTTCAGCAGGCCGAGAATGAGCAGCAGAAGCAGGAGATTCGCCGGCAGCTCAAACGTCTCACAGAACAGCAGCTCCAGGCGCTTCAGGATGTTGATGAGCTGCGACAGCGAATGGAAACATCGGAGAACCGCCAACGTATGGCCGATGCGAGAGAGCAGCTCGATCAGAGCCGCTCAAGAATCCGTCAATCCACTGAGGAGTTGGAGCAGGGTATGCTCTCAAGGGCAATAACTTCTACAACACGTGCACAGCGTGAGCTGGAACAGATGCGTGACGAATTTCGGCGAAATACTTCAGGACAATTTACCGAGCAGATGCGAAATATGCGTGAAAATGCACAGCAGCTCGACCAGCGGCAAAATGAAATAGCAGAGGATATAAAACAACAGATAGATTCCGAACGAAAAACACTTACATATACCGGAGTAAACCGTGAACTGGCAGAACGAATCGACCGGCAGAGAGAAAATGCTGAAAAGTTAATTGAACAGATGAAAGATGTGAGTGAGGAGTCTGAGACTTCCGAACCGTTGCTTTCGAGAAAGCTCTACGATACTTTACGAAAGGCAGGCACCGACAATGTTGACAGAGCGCTTGAGGCAACCGGGGAACTGCTGAAACGCAATTTCCTGCCGCAGGCACAGGAGATTGAGAAACAGGCCGGAAAAGGTATCGAAGAGATAAGGAAAGGCGTCGAAGAGGCTGCCGAAAATGTCCTTGGTGATGAAGCAGAATCGCTGCGTCTGGCCAGGCAACAGCTCGACGAGTTGATTAGACAGGTTAATGAAGAAGTCGCTCGTGCCGGTAATCAAGGCCGGGGGCAACTGAGTGATTCTAACGAAATTGCGGACTCATCGGCAAATCAGCAGAGACCTGGTAACGCTCAATCAGAAACTAACGGCCGGCAGCAGGGCAGGCAATCAGCACAACAGCCTCAGGACGGCAGAGCACCGGCAAATGCCTCGGGCGGAAATCGTCAAACAGATTCTGATCCTAACAATGCTCAACAGCAGGGTTCACAGCGAGGCGGTTCAAGAAGACAAACGGCTGATGCTCGTGGTGGCAGTAGGTCTAATCCTAACGGACGAACCGGCCCGGGTGGTTGGGGGGGGACTCTGTCCGGACAATGGGACCAGGGTGATCCGAACGGCCCGCTCACCGGCAGAGACTTCAGCCAATGGTCGGACCGCCTCCGCGATGTGGAAGAGATGCTCGATGAGCGCGACCTGCGCGATGAAGCGGCAAGGATTCGAGACCGTGCCCGTTCGATTCGTGCCGAATTTACTCGTCACGGTAAAGAGCCACAGTGGGATCTTGTAAAGCAGCAAATCACAAATCCGTTGACAGAATTACGTAAACATCTAAGTGATAAGCTGGCTCAGATCCAGTCGGACGAAGCGCTTGTACCTATCGATCGCGACCCTGTCCCCGGACGTTTTGCCGAATTGGTACGAAGGTACTATGAAAACCTGGGAGGCGGTGACTGATGATATTGCTTGGTTCAATCACTATCCCTGTAGGCCCATGGCTCTGGTTGATAATGCTGGTGTTTACTGTGGCTGTTGTTCTGTTATTTTGGTCATATCGGCAATCAGTGGAATTAGGAGCGATTCACAAGACCGCTTTTTGTCTGAAGCTTTTGGGAGTGTTGGTCCTGCTGATATGTATGATTGAGCCGCTTTGGAGTGGCAGACGCGCCAAATCCGGCGCTAATCTGTTTTTAGTTGTTGCTGATAACAGCAGCGGTATGAATATTCGGGACCAGGGCATAACTCGAAGCCGCGGAGAAATCCTTCAGGCTGCATTACAAACCGATAATTCCAATTGGCTTGGCACTTTGGCAGATACTTTTCAGGTCCGACAATATTTATTCGATTCTCGCTTACGCCGAACGACAGACTTTTCAGAGTTGAATTTTGACGGCAAGACCTCTGCGATAGGTATGGCCTTACAAACAATTGCTGCTCGCTACAAAGGAAGGCCGTTGGCCGGTGTGCTCTTGATGACTGATGGAAATGCTACGGACCTGGCCGGGCAATTCTATGATTTGTCGTCTGTGCCTCCGGTTTACCCGGTTGTAATAGGAGGTCCGAAACCACAAAAAGATATCTCACTGACTAATGTCTCTGTTAGCCAGACGTCTTTCGAGGATGCTCCGGTGATGATTCAGGCCGACGTTGAGGCAACTGGTTATACCGGCAAAACCGTTACGGTGGATTTGCTCGAAAACTCAGGTAAGCTGGTGGAGCGACAAATACACAAAATCTCGAAGAACGATGAGAAACAGGCGTTCCGTTTTCGTTTGCGTCCGGAAAAGACCGGTGTTTTGTTTTATAATCTTAGCGTAACAGAAGAAATCCTGCCCGATGGAATCCCGGAACAGGATACAGAACCTTCGGAAGCGACACTGGCCAACAATCAACGTACAGTTGTCGTTGATCGCGGCGAGGGGCCGTATCGGATTCTGTATGTTACCGGCAGGCCGAACTGGGAATATAAGTTTCTGCAGCGGGCAATCAGTGAAGATGAGCAGGTGCAGCTTGTGGGGCTTCTTCGTGTCGCAAGACGGGAACCGAAGTATGATTGGCGGGGACGCGCCGGTGAGGTGAGCAATCCACTGTACCGTGGATTTGAAAATAAAGATAAGGAAGAAACCGAAGAGTACGACCAGCCTGTTCTTGTGCGCCTTAACACCCGTGACAAGGATGAGCTTCGCGATGGATTTCCCAAAACAAAAGAAGAATTATTCGGTTATCATGCGCTCGTACTCGATGATGTCGAAGCGGAGTTCTTCTCTTATGATCAAATGGAGCTGATTCAGGAATTTGTTACCGGGCGAGGCGGCGGTTTCTTAATGCTCGGAGGAAAAGAATCATTCCAGAAAGGCAACTTCCATCGCACACCTATAGGTCATATTCTACCTGTCTATCTGGACCGGCTGGCCGGGCAGGAAACAGTAAATCAGGCATATATGAATCTGACTCGTGAAGGCTTGCTCCAGCCATGGGCCAGATTATGTGACAATGAGCAGGATGAAATACAGCGGCTCTTGAAGATGCCGGCATTTCGTGTGCTCAATTGCACACGGGCGGTTAAACCCGGTGCCAGAGTAATTGCTACCGTTGGCAACGATCCGGATCGCCAGATCCCGGCTTTGGTTATACAGAGGTATGGCAATGGGCGTGTCGCAGCATTGACTATCGGCGATATATGGCGATGGGGCATGAAACAGCCTCAAATGCATGAAGAAATGAATAAATTCTGGAGACAAACTTTGCGGTGGCTGGTTGCTGATGTACCCGGCCGGATATCTCTTAAGGCGGTGCTCAAGCCGGAAAAAATAAATCAGCCGGTTGTGCTTCAGGTTTATGCCCGTAATAAAGATTTTGAATCTATGGATAATGTTTCAGTTGCCATAGAAGTGCGTGAGCCCCAGGGCCAAAAAGTACAGCTAACGGCCGAACCCGTGCTTACCGAAAGCGGGCTGTTTGAGGCCACGCATATTCCTCGCTCTAATGGAGGATATTTTGCACGTGCTGTTGTAACCGATGCCAATGGTCTCGAGCTTGGTGATGCGAAAACCGGATGGGCTGTTGATCTTGAAGCTAATGAATTTAGGTCGATAGGAACCAATCGTCCATTGCTCGAAAGAATTGCTAATCAGACAGGAGGCAGTGTTATTGAGCTTGACGCATTAGATGAATTTGTTAATAAACTGCCTAATCGGGCTGCCCCAATCACTGATACATGGGTCAAGCCTTTGTGGGATTTGCCGGGGATCCTGCCGGTTATTTTTCTGTTTGTTCTGATGTGTTTTGCCGGTGAATGGACTCTGCGACGGTGGAAGGGTATGCCATGAAGATGATAATAACATTATTGATTGGTATGCTGGTTCTCGGAGGTACTGTGTTTTCTGCGCAAATATCAGAGGCGGAAAACCAACAAATTCCTGTCGTAATTGTAGTTGTAGGTGCTGCCGGGACTCCGA
>JACNGQ010000205.1 GCA_014384025.1 Planctomycetota bacterium
CCGGCTCCGGCATCAACTTGATCATGCCATCAGGACGACCCTGAAGTAATATGTTATGACCACCTCGAAACTTCATATTATCAATTATCTTTTATCGTCAAATAATCCTATTCTCTCATTCTCAGTTATAAACAATATCGATGCGTCAGACCCTTACTAACTGAATCTTACAATAAAACAACGCTATTAAATTACATCTTAAACTATGATTACTCTCCTGTCAAAGGTGGATAATCACACTTGAAAGGAAACCGGCAAAAAACTTCCAAATGGTTCTGCCTAATTAAAACTGCAAATTATAATACCTTTAAGACTACTGTCAAGGACAGGATAAGTTATTCTAATCTTAGGGCCAAAACTTCAAACCACATTTGGTATGAAACTGTATTGTAATTTTGTTTTTCGCATACGCACCTTGGCTATTCTACGGCCTTTATGGTATTATTTATGGCAGTTTTCAGGAGTTGGGTATTGTACGTGATTCTCCGGCAATCAATAATAGAGTATTAAGTATGGAAAGGTAATAATATGAATAACAAAACTCTAATCGGATCGTGCATAATTCTTTCTGCTTTCTATGCAGTGCACATTATGACAAGCCCTGCGCCGGGTGCAGAATCAGACACAATCACATTTGAGTCGCTCATGGAAGAAATGGTCAATCGGGATTGCATCGCCCAATTACCAAAACCGGCATATACGTGCAAGCAGTTCAGCAGTTATGACCGCAATTCTACTCAACCCGGTTCTCCTACATGGTGGGCCAACTCGGATCGAAGCTACTTTATCCGAATTGAAGAGGCCAACGGCAGAAAAGAGCACGTACTAATGGATGCAGCAGGCCCCGGAGCAGTGGTACGTTTTTGGGCTACATGGCATGGGCCGGGTGGTGGCGAATTCAGTAACGGAACACTTCGTGTTTACCTCGACGGAAAAGCGGAACCGGCTATCGAAGGACCTATGGCCGGCCTGATTAGCGGAGGTCTGTTGGCGGGGGAACCATTATCACAGGGTGTCTCACCGGAAACTGCTTACAGACATCAGGGCCATAACCTTTATCTGCCTATTCCCTATGCCAGGCAGTGCAAAATCACCTATGAAACCAAAAGCTTCATCGATCCGGGCGCTCGCAAAGGAGAAGCTCTTTACTTTCAGATTAACTATCGTACCTATGAACCGGAAACTAACGTTGAGTCTTTCACGATGAAGGGTTTGAAAAAAGCAAACTCAATTGTTAACAGAGTGCAACGAATGCTTTCACAAAATGAACGCACCGGCCTTGGCAATTTGAAAGAAGACTCATTAGAAGGGAGCATCCTGCCCTCTAAACAGAGATCCATTACCATCAACGGACAAAAAGCTATTCGCTCTCTTCAGTTCCGGTTGAAAGCCGATGACTTACCCCAGGCATTACGTTCCACAATCATCAAAATGGTATTCGACGGGACCACTACTGTCTGGTGTCCGATCGGCGATTTCTTCGGCACAGGCTACCATATACGCCCCCATTCGACGTGGTACACAAACGTATCCAATGACAATACACTATCGTGCTATTGGATCATGCCGTTTCAGAAAAAGGCAAGGATTCATATATTGAACCTTGGCTCCAAACCGGTTGAACTGGCCCTTGGCAAAGTACTCAGCGGCCCGTATGATTGGAACAATCGTTCATGCCATTTCCATGCCGCCTGGAAACAATGGACTGGCATTGAAACACAGTCCAATGACAAATCCAAAGACCATGGAGCCTTTGATCTGAACTGGATTACCGTTAAAGGCCAGGGCACCTATGTCGGCGATGTCCTGACACTGTTCAACACCGCCAACACCTGGTGGGGGGAAGGCGACGAGAAAATCTATGTGGACGGGGAGTCTTTTCCGTCCCATATAGGAACCGGTACCGAAGACTATTACGGCTATGCCTGGTGCAAGCCGAACTTTTTCGAATCGGCATTTCATGCGCAACCAAGCGGTGACGGTAACCTGGTGCCCGGTTTTACAGTCAATTCCAGGTACCGTTCTTTAGATGCCATTCCATTCAAGAAATCTATCCGGTTCGATATGGAACTCTGGCATTGGGCCAAAACCAAAATGAACTATGCCCCGGCGACCTTCTGGTATGCAAGGCCAGCCGCAACGTGGGACGTCAAACCTGCTCCAAAGGAAGCAAAACTTCCAATCCCCCGAGCCCTCGAAGATATCATTAAACCCATACGTGTGAAGAATGCTATTGAAGGTGAGACACTGCCTGTTATCGTACGGTCCGGAGGGACGACGGAAATCCAGAACTTACCCGGTTTCGGCTGGAGTAACAATCGTCAATTGTGGTGGAGGAATGCCAAAGAACAGGACAATCTGGTTGTGGAGTTCACTGTTGCAGAAACAGGGGACTATGATGTGACGCTCGGCATTACCAAGGCCGTTGACTATGGTATTGTACGTATTTCAGTCAATTCAGAGAAAAAAATAGACTCGCTTGATCTCTATAACCAATCAGTTATTGCTGCCGATATAAAGCTGCCGACGTGCCGCCTTCAGCGGGGCAAAAACAAACTCCAGGTGACTATCCTTGGCGCCAATCCATCTGCCGTGAAAAGTCATATGTTTGGACTCGACTACATTCTTGCAGGCAAACGTAAATAAACGCACGGCTTGTTGTGCGGTTTCTCTAATGCTGCTTGCTTGACCAGACGATAGTGTTAATCCCCTGCTTAAGGTCTGCAAGCGGTCCGGCTACTGGCTGTGAATACTTTCTGCCATTAATGTCTGTATCCAGTTTGATGGGGTGACCGTAACTGTCCTCGATGGTTTGCCCGACAGTTGGAAAAACACCGACCAGCTCGGCATTGACCTGCGGCCCTTTCACACGAAACGGAGCATCATCTATAGAAAACGTGATCGTGGTTCCCAGTGAATGGTCTTTGATGATAAAATCCGTGACATAAGAATCAACGATACTGTTCTCATCCCCAAAGGAGCTTCTTTTTGCCCCCTCAAGGAAGACATTGTAATCCGATACATAGCCTGAAGCCGTCTTCACCCGGTCGAGTCCCTGTCTGATAAAGATATTGTTAAACCACTTGTCATCCTGGGCGGTGCCGGCTTTACTTCCAACCCCTTGTGTTGTATGCGGCTTGTAGAATTGGGAACGGCGTTTGATGTCCGGAGAATATTCGTAACCGCAATCTACAAACAAGTTGTGGGCGAACACCGTAGCCTCGGAGTTACTTCTGGTTGGCTGACCGACGAGGATATTGTTGTCCACCAGAATAGGCCCATGGTTCATCTCCAAAAATACGTTGGCGGCTTCAGTGTCGTAGATGATATTACCGGTTATCCGAATGCCCTGGTTAGCATAGTCCATCCAAATCCCAAAAGCGCCCTGTATTTGCCGAAACACACCCCTAATCAGATTGCCGCTAATAATTGTATCCACGCTATTGTGGAACTTAATCGCGGCGGTTTCCCAACCACCGAACTCCTTGCGATAATTGGTGTCTTCGATGAGATTTCCGGAGATGACTGAGCGGGTAGCTCCTTTTTGACCTGCAATACCAGCTTGTCCGCAGCGACGGATAATGTTGTTGCGAATGATATGATCACCGTAAGCATCTATATCATCGTAATCAACGCCCGGCGCATGTCCCAGAATAATGCCAACACAACGGGCGTTGGTAATCGTGCAGTTCTCGATGATCCAGCGCTTACCCATTCGTGGGCCGACAGCGCCCGTTTGCAGTTCCAAGACCGGTGGCGCCCAGTTTGCCGCTGCATGCATAAAGTTCAAACCATTGACGGTGATGTATTTAAGGCCGGAAATCTCCGGAAAGAAAAGACTTTCACGAACATTGATCTCGGTCAGCTCCTTGTTGGGATTGGATGTGCCGAAATTCGCCAGGATGGTTGTCACCTTTTTGTCCACCCGGCAAAACCAGCTATGACGGTTTTCTTTTACTTCCTCTGCCGTCTCTTTTTCGTAGAAAGCCTGGCCGTTGAGATAGACGTCCCCTCGATGATACCACTTGCCGTAATTCAACCAGCCCCCGGAGAGCTCCAGAGCGTAGGGATTGTATTCACCGAAGAATGAATTAGGTAGTTCGACTTTCCAAACACCGTCAGCTTCGTATGTCCAGGAGGTTATGCGTTCGGAACCTTTGATGAAAACTTTCTCGCCGGGTGCTGCTCGATAAGTGATACGCTTACTTTCATCAGTACCGCTGCGAACTGGTTTGACCCATTCGCGATACGTTCCGGTATGGATAGTCACGGTATCTCCCGGCAGGGCGATAGATGCGGCCTTGTTGATAGTTAGATATGGGCTTGCAAGACTGCCGGAAGCTGAATCACTGCCCGTTTTTGAGACATGTATTTCACGAGCGGAAATGCACTTAGAGCCGAAGATTACGGTGATGACTATCGCTATCAATAGAAGTGATCTTCGCATAGTAATTATTCTCTCAACAGTCACTGATCTAATTCCGCAGTAATTCCCCTCCGGCTAAATATTGATATGGGATATCACTGTAGTTTTTGTAAACCTTTTCAAAGCGCACAACATGTGCACAGAATTGGGCAGAGCCTCACCCGCCCTTCTTGCAGCCGCCCAGTCCTGTCGCCAGGAAAGCCCCTAACAAGACCAATACTACCCACTTTTTCATATTGTTTTCTCCTTAAAGCCTCATTTTTTCAACTTCTAACTTTACCGTCAAGTCAGATAAATCCAATACTAAAAACAACATTATAGTACTATTCTGGATACTTACATACAAGTTTCCGAAAAGATTTCCTGTGGCATTGATGGCACCAGGATAGTACAATTTGTTTCATAAAAGCAGCACGAGTCGTTCAGTGACAATTAAGATGGAATTTATCACGGAGACAACCATGCGAACCAAACTGATAGTCGTGATTTCTCTCACATTGCTGCTGGTAGTAGCTATTAGTGATGCTATCGCAGGAAATTCCAGCCAGCCTATTCTGAGACCTTATCGGGTGCTGGTGGTTATTGGCAACCAGTGGAACGACCCGGGTAGTTACAGAATCGATGAGCAGACTCAGCTCGGCGGTCGAAGGTTCGAGTCAAATAAAGACTTCCGTGATGTGATTACTATGCTCAAGATCTGGGGTATTCCTTTCGACATCCTGCGTCTTGACCAGCAGCGGCTTCAAATAAACCGATTCCTGAACGGCACCGCTGAGCCGAATTATAGTTGCCTGATATGGATGGCAAATCCGGATTGTTTGGAAGAATTCTCCGCTAATTATGAAACCGTTCGCCGTGCCGTAGAAGAATACGGCATTAGCCTGATAGCACTATTTGACCACGTCGCAGCTCCCGAACTGTCTGATATCCTGGGTATTGAATATCAGAGCGTTTCAGACCAGACATCCGGAAGCATAAACGCCGCATTGAAAATATCCCGAGAGCACTTCATTACTGCCGGTGCAGTCGGAAAGGTTGTAAACGCTGAGGCGCAGTCCGAGTTACGCATTGTCCGTTGTGCCGCACGCCCCGAAACGATTGCACTTGGAACAATAGGGAAATATCCACAACTTGTAGTGCGAGACATAAGTGAAGAGACCAAGGCGGTCTGGATTGGTGGCGGCCGCGACTGGTTTGGTAAATTTCCTGAAATGAGGCAGCTTTTTAGAAAAGCGATGGTTTACAGCATCGGATATGGTTTGTTCAACGATAATTTCGAGAACGCTTTCATCTTTATTATGGACGATATGGGGGCCTCGGAACATGCCTATAGCCTGAGGTGGCACTATCCAACATCGAGTAAAGAGGACATCGTCAAGTACCTGGTTGAACCGCTGGAGAAATACGGTTTTGTAATGGTTCAGAATGTCACGCCCGGTTATGCCAACCCGGTGACACGAATGGTCGAAAATCCATGGGCTATTGATAAGTTTACGGATCCGTTTGGCAACGTGCAGGACTATGGCTCCACCAAGGAAGGACTTGACGAAGGTCTCCGGCGCGGTGTGTTCGAAATTCAGGCTCACCGGGTATGGACGCACATGACTTGGGACCTGGAATCTCCCCCAGGACCATGGTGGGATGCGCCAATCGATGGAGAAAGAGCACACTCGGACTGGTATCAGGAAACCTATGATGAACGCCGCAACAGACCTGTGCCCTCGAACGATATGCTTTTTCTATATAAGGTCGGACGCAATGCCATCGAGAGACAGTTTGGCGTGACTCCATTGGCAGTTACTATCCGTCCCGGCACAAGCCTCGAACACGATAACGGGCGTCTGGCGGCAATCGCCGGCTATGGCGTTGGCCGATGGCATTATATCGGTACCGACTACAACATTCAGTTTAGCATCCCTAAGATGTACCCTGAACTGTTCTCTTGTCACGATTTGGATTTGGTTAAAAAGACAAACTCAGAAATCACCAGCTCTATAAAGAACCTCAGTCAGACTCCGACAGCAGCCATGCTTTCAGCAAAGGTGGTCGGAGAACGGCGTATCGACCTGAGAAAAATGGACTGGATCGAGTCCAACAAAAACAAACTGTGGATTGGTTTTAACGAGTACTGCGCCTACCTACATACTCGGATAGAAGTAATTCCCAACGGTGGGCTTAAGATGCTTTTCAATTACGACCCTCACTACTGTCGGCATTTTGCCGGTAAACCTTCCAAGTGGACGTTAGAGCTTTCAGAACGCTACCTGAAGAAACTCGGTACGAAGGTCTCTTTTTCTCTCGACGGTAAAATGGAATTGCGATCGCTATCTGAACGTCAGAGCATCACGATTCCACCCGGAATAGGGGCCCGCAGCATGCAGCTTCTACCAGATTAGCCTACCCTCGAAATAATAGTGTCGAGACAAAGGAGCGGGTACTCTGTGGTTTCAGGATAAGGTTCGCAAGAGAATTTGCACATGGTTGAGTGTTGTCTCTACAGTTTATCGATCAATTCGTAACTAACCTCTTCAAGTGAGTTCAAGACCAAGGTAGCTTTCGAGAAGTCATTACTCATTGTATGTATGTTCGGTACGGCTATGCTCTTCATGCCCGCCGCATCTGCCGCAAGAATTCCCTTTTCTGCATCTTCGAGCACAACACAATTCTCCGGCGGCATGTTCATTTCATTTGCGACATAGAGAAAAATATCCGGGTAAGGTTTTATGCGTTCCACACTGCCTTTAGTGGCCACGCAATAGAAGAAATCCTCGAAATCGAGCGCTTTGAGCACGGCGTAGGCATCTTTAGGATGCGAAGATGTTGCCAGACCCATCGGCTTCCTGCCCTGCAGAGCGCCGAGCAGTTCGCGCGCTCCCGGCATGGGCTGAGCGCTGGAAGAGACCAGTTTCTTGTAAAGGCGGGCTTTCTCATGGCGAACGACATTTGGATCAACTGCCAAGTTCTTTTTTGATATGAATGCATCAGTGCCTTGTCCACAGCGAATCCAGTGATTTGCGTACTCTTGGTCCGACAACTCGAATCCCAGTTTGGAAAAGACGGTTTGATAGGCGGCAAAATGGAGTTTCTCTGTATCAGCCAACAGACCATCCAAATCGAATATCACGGCGGAAATCATATTATTCTCGAAAATCCAGTTCATTTAACAATTGATTAGTAGCAAATATATGAATTCCGATAACAATATTCATGGGGTTAATCCTGCCGTTGGATTTTCTGTTCCGGGACATTTCTTAGACTGCCATTTTGTGCAAGCACTTTAACCTCTTTTTTATACCACCTGAAAACAATAAATCCTCCTATGACAGCCAGCAGACAACAGATTCCCGTCTTGTCAAATTTCAACAGTATTGAATAGCCGATAGCGAGGGAGATACCGTAACAAAGCAATATTCCACCTATGACATCGATTATCGTAGAGACAGACAATGCCTTGCCTGGCAGCTCTCGGATGTCACTGTCAAGAATCCCCCAGAAACCGCCCGGGCGGACCTTGCGATAAAACTCTTCGAGTTTTTCTTTCGATACGGCGGGCGTGAGGAAAGTTAATATTATGCTGATTGGCACAATGACACCTGTCAGAAAAGCTATCTTGATTTCAAAAGGCATCTCAGGCCAGGGGTATCCAAATAGAACAACGCTTGGAGGAATGAACGGGTTTATAAACGCAAACACAAGGCCAAAAGAAAGTACTGTGATTTCCGTATAGGCGTTAATTCGCCACCAGAACCAGCGGGCAACATTAATCATACCGGGTGGGACTATCATGAATGCAAAAAATTCCCACACCGCCGAAACGGTAAGTTGTCGCCAGGCAATATAAAGAGCAATGCAGACACCTGCCGCCATCATAAGAACAACAACGATTTTGGTCACAATCATATAATGTCGCTGCGTTGCATCTTTTTTGATGAAGCGCTGATACACGTCGGTCATCATGTATGATGCTCCCCAGTTAAGATGCGTATCGATCGTTGACATAAAAGCGGCGAGAAAAGCTGTAATGAGCAGACCTTTAAGGCCGTATCCCAGATATTCATTCATTACCAGAGGATATGCATGTGTGTCATTATAAGGTTCGGTCAGTGTCGGGAATAGCACGATTGATACAAGCGCGACAACTACCCATATCCATGGCCGACAGCACTGAAAGATTGCGTAGAATATTGTTGCCCGGACCGAATCGCGTTCATTCTTGCATGCGCTCATACGCTGCATATTATAGCCGCTGGCATCCATCCACCAGAACACGAAGATATATATCAGCAACTTTACCAAGTCGAGATCGAAGCTTTTGAAATCGGGGAAAATGGAAAGAGTTTTCGGGCCGTAATTTTCATTGGCTGCGATTGTGTCTAATACATAGCTAAGCCCTCCTACCTTCACCACTGCTATTACTGCAAGAGCTATCATGCTGAAGGTTGCGATGAAAAACTGAATAAAGTCGGTTACCACTACACCGTAGAATCCTGAAAATGTCGCATATACCAGCGCAACGACTGTGCATATACCAACAGCCCACCATTTAGGTATGTCTGTCATAGTTGTAATAATGCTGCTCATAGCAAATATTACCCAACTGATAGTGAGCAGGTTCTGTATGATGCCGGCGAAAAACGCTCTGAATCCGCGTAGAAATGCCGCTGACTTGCCCTCATACCTTAACTCATAGAACTGGGCGTCAGTGATAATGGCCGCACGTCTCCAGAGTCGTGAAAAAAGGAAAATCCCAACAATAAGTGTAAGTACGGCGGCAAATACCCACCAGATTCGTTGAAGTCCGTCCGTACGTGTTATTTCTGTCACTACCAGCGGTGTATCCGATGCGAAACTGGTGGCGACCATTGAGACGGCAATCATCCACCAAGGGAAGGACCTGCCGCCGAGGAAGTAATTCTCCGAGCTTTTCGAGGCCCTTTTGGAAAAGTAAACACCCGCGCCAAGGGCAAAAAGCAGGTAGGCGGCTATGATCGCATAGTCAAGAAATCCTAAATGTCCCATCCTTGAGCACCTTCCAATCTGCCTGGATATTTCAATTTCTCAGTTTCTTAAAGAGAAATCTTTTTCCGATTTCCCTGAAACTCTCAGAGATGATACCATAATGAACAGGAATTGGCCAAGATGGACATCTGGATTTGAATTATTTTCATAGCATCAATCCAACCAACATAATACAATGAATCGTACGCAGCAAGCTCATTCATGTCCCTCAATGACAAGAAGGACAAAGCTTTTCAATGGACAGCTTCGGACGAACGCAAAGATGTGCTGTTATCTTTGCTGAACGTTAATTCATTATAGGAGTAATCATTATGAAGTATCGTAAGCTTATGGTCGTTGGCACGGTAATTATAGGCCTGCTTCCTCTTTCTATAAATGCAGCCGAGGCCGCGCTGAAAGATCAAGCTACAAAAGCAATGCATCGGGCTACCGACTTCTTCCGCACACAGGTCTCTACCGAGGGCGGCTATTTGTGGCGATACAGTGAGGATCTGTCCCTTCGCGAGGGGGAAGGTACGGCAACCGATACAATGGTCTGGGTCCAGCCTCCGGGGACACCTTCTGTGGGTATGGTATATCTGACCGCCTATGAGGCCACCGGTGATTTATATTATCTCGGCGCCGCCCGGGATGTCGCCTATGCACTTGTCAAAGGCCAGCTTCGCTCTGGCGGCTGGGACTACCGCATTGAGTTTGATCCCAAACAGCGACAGCGCTATGCCTATCGGACTGAACCATATAAGGAAGGGGCACGAAATGTCAGCACTCTGGATGATAACAACACCCAGTCGGCGGTTCGGTTACTCATGCGCGTAGATCGGGCGCTGGATTTCAAGGATGAAAAAATCCATGAGGCTGTTGAGTTTGCTCTTTCGACTTTACTGAAAGTCCAATACCCCAACGGTGCCTGGCCACAGCGATTCAGTGCCGCTCCCGACCCGGCCAAGTTTCCGGTCAAGAAGGCCGGCTATCCGGACTCGTGGTCGTGGATCTATCCCGAACGTGACTACAAAAGTTTCTACACCTTCAACGACAACACCATTGCCGACACCATCGCTACTATGCTGGAAGCATTCGATATATACGGCAATGTAAGGTACCGGGCTGCTGCAGAAAAGGCCGGCGATTTCATTCTTCTGGCCCAGATGCCCGAGCCCCAGCCTGCATGGGCGCAACAGTATAATGCAGACATGCACCCGGCCTGGGCCCGAAAGTTCGAGCCGCCCGCCGTCACGGGCGGCGAGTCACAGGGGGTCATGAGGACATTGCTGGAACTCTGCCGCGCAACCGGCAAGAAAAAATACCTTGAACCTTTGCCCCGGGCCATGGAGTACTTGCGCCGGTCCCGGCTGCCCGATGGTCGCCTGGCCCGGTTTTACGAATTAAATACCAACAAACCGCTCTACTTCACCAGAGAAGACTACAAGCTTACTTATAGCGATGCTGATATGCCCACCCACTACTCATTCAAGACCTACTACGGAGTTGAGAGCATTGCCCGGGAGTATGAGAGTCTGCGTGCAATGGATCCGGTCGAGTTGAAACCGTCAGAGAAGGTACGCGCACCGCAATTGAGCCGGAGCCTGACAGCTCGAACTAAATTGATCATCGACCAGCTTGACGAGCATGGCCGCTGGGTGGAAAATGGCCGACTGAGAAACGATGAGCCGGATAATATCACACGCAGAGTGATAGACTGTCGAACCTTTATCAATAATGTGAGTGCATTGAGCACATTTCTTTCCGCTGTTCGATGAATTAAAAAAGATACGTTACAACACCGATATAACGACCATTTAATACCTGTTGCACACAAAAGGCCCGGAGTATAAAATAAATGTTTGATTTAATAGGTGTTGGTTCGTATTGTAACTGATATTATTGGTTTTTTATACCTTGAGCTTTTTCTAAGGAGGAATAATGAAACGACAAATCAAACATCACACATTGAATTCATTGCCGGCAGAATCTGATAGATCCTCTCGCCGAAAGTTCCTGGCAGGCACTGGAAGAGTAGTTGCCGGTTCGATCCTTACAGGGGTTGCTTTACCTCGAATTTACGCCGCCGAGAGAAATACGATACGGCTGGCCCTGGTTGGCTGCGGGGGCCGTGGCACAGGCGCAGTCGCCGATGCCTTCTCAGCTTCCGGCGGCCCGGTAAAGCTCTATGCTATGGCCGACCTGTTCGAGAGCCGCCTCCAAAGCAGCCTGAGTAATCTTAAGAAGGATTTTCAGAACAAGCTCGACGTTCCGCCCGAACGCCAATTTGTCGGTTTCAACGCCTACAAAAAAGCAATCGATTGCCTGAGGCCGGGAGATATCGTATTATTGACAACTCACGCGGCTTTTCGCCCTATGCACTTTGAGTACGCCGTCAAAAAAGGCGTTAATGTCTTCGCCGAGAAATCGTTTGCGACAGATGCGCCCGCCGTCCGCCGTTGGCTCAGAGCCGCCGAGGCCTCCGAACGAAAAAATCTGAAGGTTGGCGTCGGCTTCATGTGGCGCCACTCCAAAGCACGACAAGAATTAATCCATCGGATTCATGATGGGGCCATCGGCCAGGTGCACACCCTGCGGATATATCGTGTGCACGGGCCGGTCCACTGCCCGCGCAGGCCCGAGAACGTCAACGAACTGGCATTCCAGCTTCAGAATCCAAACAGCTTCACATGGGTATCCTCCGGATTCTTCATCGATTGGCACTGCCACAACATCGACGTGGCCTGCTGGGCAAAAGGCGCCTGGCCGGTTTCTGTCCAGGGAATGGGCGGTCGCTGCTATGAGCAGGCGGGTAATCAGTTCGACCACTACACGGTCGAATATACCTTTGCTGACGGTACAAAGCTGTTCGCCTTCTCACGTCACATGGATGGCTGCTGGAATACCTACTCCGACTACGCCCACGGCTCAAACGGCTCGGCCGTAATAATGGCAACCCTGGGCCAGCCAAAGCCGAAGATATACAAGAGCCACGATATGGTCCCGGCAAATCTTGACTGGGAATTTGGCCGGGATGACCCGAATCCGTACCATGTCGAATGGCAGGTGCTTCTGGATGCTATCCGGCAGGATAAGCCGCACAACGAAGCTAAGCGGGCAGGTGAAGCGGAAGTAGCAGCTCTCATGGGACGCATGGCGACCCATACTGGAAAATACATTACCTGGGACCAGGCGTTAAACTCCGACTTCCAGTTCGTTGAAGACATTGACAATATGACCTTTGACTCCCCCGCCCCAATCCACACCGGTCCGGGCGGAATCTATCCGGCTCCAATGCCGGGTATCTCGAAAGAGTGTTAACCGGATTATTGATGGGTCTGAGTTACAATGTTGGACAAAAAGGTAAAAAATAAAAACGCAATTTGTGTGCCCTATGAAAACTCATTTATAGAATTGCCGATATTTTCAAATGCAGAAATTATCGAGATGATACCTTCGTATATAGAACCGCTGAATGATAAGCAGATTCTTCATTCCATAAAAAATCCTGTTGACAATGCGCCCCTTTCAGAGATTGCCAAAGTCAAAAGTAATGTGGTAATAATCCTGGAAAATGCCACACGCCCTTTAGATACTTCTTTCATTGCCTCGCTTGTTGTCGATGAATTGAGGCAGGCAGGTGTTGTCGATGAGAATATTACCTTTCTCTTCGCCAACGGCGCCCATAAGGATATGGAAGAGTACAATTATAAAGATAAATTGGGAGATCAATTTAAGCATTTCAGAATAATCAATCATGATTGCAAAGGTGAGCTGACAAACCTGGGCAAAACAAAACTGGGAAGTCCTATTTTAATAAATTCATTAGTTCTCGAAGCCGATTTGAAAATTGCTGTCGGTACAATTGAACCACACTACGGCGCCGGTGTTTCCGGGGGCGCTAAAATATTATTTCCGGGTTGTGCCGGTTTGGAATGGATATTTAATAACCATAGCCTCAAAAGAGGCGAATTCGGGGAGGTTGATAACCAGTGGAGAAATGATACTGAAGAATCGGCTGGCAAAGTCGGCATTGATTTTCTGATTAATGCGGTACTGAATTACAAACAAGAAATAATTGGCCTGTATTGTGGAGATTGGATTAAAGCACATAGAGAAGGAATAAGCTTATCATTAAAGGCCTCTGTTGCCGAGTTGCCTTATAAAGCAGACTTTTGCATAGCGGGCAGCTCTCCCTTTGATTTGAACTTCCTTCAAACGTTAAAAAGTATAGCAGCTACACAAACAGTTATTAAAGAAGATGCAACATATGTGATGTTTACATCCTGTCGCCAGGGCTTGGGAAATCATCGCTGGTTATTGGACGAGATAATGCTGGCAGAGAGACACAAACTAAATGCCGATTATGTCTCAGCCATGGCGGAAATTATATATAGTACGCATTTGTCGGAAGATGATTTATATTCATACTACCCAAAGCAGGTAAAGCTTATAAATAATATTAGTAAACTAAGGCAAATGATTACATCGCTGGATAAACCGGGCAGTAAAGGTGTTGTTCTTCCTTACTCTCCCATTACCATTCTCCGGTATCCTTGATTTTATTTTGTAAAACTTATTGTAGCGAAAGCTGGTAAGATTATGGTAATCTGAGTCAACATTGACGTAACACAATCCATTTACGATTTGGCTATAAGACTGTGAAGTAAGCGATGAGAGCAATCCAGATAGTAGAGCCCAGAAAAATTGCAATGCTGGACAACGCTCCAACTCCCGAACCGGCCGACGGCGAGATTCTTGTGCGATGCAGCTATGTTGCTATTTGTGGAAGTAATATAAGCCAATATATCGGTAAAGGTTTCTGGGGTAACGGCGACTTCCCTAATCCCGTAGGCTGGTCCGGACACGAGAATATCGGCACAATAGTCGAATCTCGCTGTGATGGTTGGGAAGAAGGGGAATTGGTACTGGCTTTGCCTGAAGGCCCTTATGGTTTCGCCGAGTACATCGTCTCTCGACCTCCGGCCATTGCTCGCCTGCCCAGGGATGCGCCCGACCCGGGGGCACTGATTATTGCCCAGCCGCTGGCGACGGTGCTTCGAGCACTTACGCGAATCGATGGTGTCAAAGGCCAAACATGCGTTGTAGTCGGCCAGGGCCCGATGGGATTGATATTTACACATATACTGCGGCTGATGGGAGCAAGTACGGTCATTGCGACCGACCTGCTCGACTGGCGGCTGGAATGGTCAAAACGCTATGGAGCCGACCATATCATAGATGCTTCGAAAAAAGATGTTGTTAAGGTCGTCAATGAATTAACTAACGGGAAGATGGTTGACTTCGCGGTCGAGGCGGTGGGCGAAGTAGATACACTGAAGACCGCCGCATATCTGCCGGGGCACGGCGGCAGGCTGTTGGTTTTCGGTGTGCCGCACTATGAATTGCAGGAGTTTCCTTGGTATCATGTCTTCCGACAGGAGATACAAATCAATACCAGTGTCGGCCCGGAGTGCAGTAAATTCTTTCAAACCGCGGTGGACATGGTCCTCGATAATCGGGCTTCAGCCCTGACAGAGATTGTTAGGCCGCGCATGCCCTGGGACAAAGCCCCGGAGGCCTTCGAAATGTATGCCGAATGTGCTAAAGATTCCCTGAAGCTGACCCTTGAAGTCTAACCAGGAACACCTCTGCAATTCAGACCGGGATACTACTGTTCATAAAGTGTCTTTCTCATCCCCCGGCGCAAACCATCTGCCGATCAGATGCGCAGCGACCGCCGCCACCAAAAGCATTCCGCACAGGCTGCCGATTGCATACCAGCGGCTTTGGTCTTCCCAGTAACCTTTCAGCCCCAAGCCGAGAAAAACGAAACCGGAAACCAGATTCAACAGCCATAGCCATATGGGCAGCCGCAATCCTCTTGGAAGAAACCTCCGATCCATCCACAGGTTCATAAGGCAAAACAATCCACAACCTAATACACCGGTAAACAGGTTGGCGGGCGTCAGAATCGCCAGCAGCAGCCGGGGTTTACCGGCTGCACCGGTGGACTGATATATAAACAACCATAGCAGAATCGCGCAAGCACCGACTGCACACCAGATGACTGTTATACGTTTGATGCGGCCGGCATGCCGGATGGCAAAATCGCGACTCACCGCGTGCGTCATTTCGCTAATAATACTGCAGGCGACTTCAAGTGTGCCATAGAGCGTTCCGAACATGGTCAGAAAAGCCCCCGCCACATACAGCGGCAGCAGCCACGGATGTATACCGGTAACGAACGCCGACTGAAGATTGAGCAGGTTCTTCTCGTCGGGGATCTTGTGATGCGGTCCGAGGATCAGCTTGCCCGAAGCCACGAACACTGCGCTGAAAGCGATGATAACAAGAAAGCTGATAGAACAATCAACCAGTGGAGCGCGGAGCCAGCGGCGAACCGGATGTGCAGGATCGCCGGCGATTTCGGCGAGCCGTTCGGCAGAGGCCGGCCCCTCGCCGGCCTGTCCCCAGGCCTTGTCGCGCATAAAGGATGTGTATGCCAAATAATCGAAACCGGCGCCCCCGATAACGCCGACATAACGCGTCGTCTCGACCCACACCGGGTCGGCGGCGATATGTGGGTACTCAGCGCTGAGCCACGGTGGGTACACATATGGCTGTGGAATGAAAATCCCCTTCAAAAGTTCCAGCCAATCCGGACGGTAGAGAATCAGCGTTACCCCGGCTGAGAATACCATTGCGGCCACAATAATAAGTTGAATGCGCTCCAGCGTTGAGTAACTGCGCAAGGCGGTGATTACGACTACGACAGCCAGTATCGCTGCGCCCCAGAGATAATCGATACCGCCTCCCAATATTTCGCTCGTCCCGGTTATCCAAGAGGTCAAATTACCCAAAACGCCGCAGTGGAAACTAATCCAGATTGGCAAACAAACGGCGGCAATCATAAACAGCGTCAGCGTCAGCCAGCCGCGGGGGCCAGGCAGATCGAGCATCCTTTTATATGGATGGACGCCGGTCAGCACCATGTGACGCGATGATGCCACCACAAGGCCCCACTTCAGCAGCGAGATGACAACGAACAGAAACAAAATGCGGTATCCGAAGAGGGCGCCGCCCCGGCTCGAAAAAATCAGCTCGCCGGTTCCTATCGTCAGCGATGCAATGATTGCTCCGGGACCGAAGACCTTCAGCCAATCCAGGGGACTGCGAGGCAATGAACCAACGGATTTGTCACCGGTTATGGTAGTAGTTAACATATCATCCATAGTCAGACCTGAGTATGCTTATCCAAAGATAAGTGGGAAAAAAGATACCTTGAAAATTTAGACGACGCAAGGAAAAAATCCATGTAAGGCAGCAGCCTTTACCATTCACCGCCAGATTATTGTTGGCTCTGGAGTTCGTTAGTGTATAATCATATAAATACTGTATCGTGGATTATTTGCCTTTATATATGCGCTCAGGCTGAAAAACAACATTATACAGAAGACTATGTATTTGGAGGCTTTCTGATGAAGATTTCGAAAATGAATCGCCGTGATTTTTTAGCTAATGCAAGCGCCGCTGCTTTAGGGATGATAAGTTTTCCTCATATCGTTCCTTCCTCGGCTTTAGGCAAGGCCGGTAATATAGCGCCAAGCAATCGGATTACTATGGGCTCCATCGGAGTCGGCGGTATGGGCACGAATAATATGAGGGCATTCCTGAATCAGCCTGATGTGCAAGTCGCTGCCGTCTGTGATGTCGTTAAAGCCAATAATGAATATGGCCACTGGTATAAGAACGGATGGCAAGGTCCATGGTTCGGGTGGGAACCCGCTCAAAATATAGTTAACGACTTTTACGCTCAAAAAAATCAATCCAGTAGTTATGACGGTTGTGATGCATACATTGATTTCCGCGATGTACTCGCAAGAGACGACATCGATGCAGTTTGTATAACAACGCCCGA
>JACNGQ010000118.1 GCA_014384025.1 Planctomycetota bacterium
GCCGACGAGGTCAAGAGCCGGCTTCTCATGGCTGAGGGGCAATTTGATACCCTGAATGTCGACTTTGTCTTTAACTTTCCCGGACAGACAGTCGAGCAGTTCAGCGCCGATGTAGCCGCTTTCAAGGTATAGTAGTGGATTCCTGCAACATTGCTGTAGCTGCCGGAATGATGATGCCCCTGGAAGACGGCGAGTACTTTTCCGGAAGTTTCCAGAACTTGGCGGACCTGGGCCGCGTTTTTCACATAGACCGAGCCGGTACCATCGAGCAGTTGATGAATGAAAACTATAACCGCCCCGGGCGCTGCGGCGAGATCTCGTTTGAGCCAGTCCAGTTCTTTAGAAGGAATATTCGCATCGGTCCAGTCAAAATTACCGTGATCATAGTCGGTGCCATCAGCTCTGTAGTTGGCATCGAGCACAATGAAGTGCAGACCATTGGAGTCGAATGAATAATAACTGCAATTGGAATCTATATTTGTATTGTCCACCCGTTTTAAAAACTGCATTTTCGAAATGCTGTCCATATCATGATTGCCGAGGACATGATAGGTCGGGCCGTTAAATCGTTTGAGCACTTTCTCGGCGGTCTGAAGATATGAAAGGGTATTTTTCTCGGCCGGGGGTTTGTCCTGGTCTTTGAAATCACCGAGCTCGATGAGAAAATCAACCCTTTCGTTGTTCATCAGGTTTACACACTCTGAAAGTTTATCAATGGATTCACGATAAAAACGCGTACCCTGTGCTTCTGCATCGGCATAATGACAATCGGTAACGATACCGAAGCGATTTGTGCGTTGGTTGGTTTTCGAGCTACTATTTAAAGCACATGAAAGGGGCAGGATAGCCAATGAGGCTATGGACGATTTCAAAAATGTCCGGCGGGTTATTATCCAATTAGTACTTTTGTCCATTTTGAAACCGCTTCTATTTATTTCTTCACATCATAACACCACAGCGTGTCGTGATAGCGGAGGTAAAGCCGACCATCGAGCAGGACCGGATGCGCCCAGGCATCTTTTGTGCGTTTGGAAAACAGGCGAAAACTTCCGGCTGTTTCCAGAGAGTTATTTCCCCATTTTAAGAGTGCTACCGTGCCGCTTTCATCAAGGCAGTAAAGTCGTTCGTCGGCGTATATTGCCGCTCCGGTAGTAAAACCCTTTAGCTCATATTTCGTTTTACCTGTCTGCCAATCAACCCCGAACCACCATTTGGAATTTTTATATCCGGCGGCGAACAGAGTATCATCTACGAGTACCGCACCGCCCGTTACCGTATCCAGTTGTGAAGTCCAGATATGCTCGGCAGTGATGGCTTGCCCATCCGGAACAAGTCTGTATAACCTGCCGTTCTCGGCATAGGGAGTGACATAGTACACCTTGCCGGAACCATACACGGGGGTAGATGCGTTGACTCCGTGCGGGTTTTTCAGCGGAACGGTCCAGAGCAGCTTGCCGGTATCGGCATCAACACCAAAGCCATGTGCCTCCGAGCAATTAGTAATCAGCCTGCGTCCTGCGTATCTGAATAGAATCGGCGAACTGTGGGATGCCTTGTCATTGCCAAGTGATTCGGTAGTCCAAACCGTTCGGCCGTTGTATTTATCGAGTGCGGCCATGAGGGCTTTTTTACCTCCGGGCGTTACTATTATCCGCGGGTCATCTATCAAAAGACATTCACTCAAAGCCCATGTGATATTTCCGGCACCGAACCTATCGAGGATATTAACCGTCCAAATCTCATCGCCCGAAGCGGCATCAAGACAGACCAGACGGCCGTGCGCATTCAATTGATACAGCCTGCCCTCGGAGAAGGCGCAGGATGCGCGGGCTCCGGGGTATGGGTTTCTCCAATATTTTCCATTTTTTGTCTGCCATATCGGTTTGCCATTTCTATCGAAAGCGAAAATCACCAAATCCTGGCCGACATCTCCGGTGATATATAGCCGATTACCAACAACAATCGGCGAGGACCATCCTTTTCCAAGGCCGTTAATCTTCCAAAGCAGTTTCGGCCCTTCTTGAGGCCAGCTTCGCAGCAATTCTTTCTCATTTGAAATGCCATCACGGCGCAGGCCGCGCCATTGAGGCCAATCCGGCTCGGGCGAGGCAATCAGTCCATCGGCGGCAGACAGAGAAGCCGGCACCAAAGCAAAGATAGAAGTTGCCAACAGGCATATAATCACGAAAAATTCTGCATTCGATAGAGTTTGGCTTTTACGACAGCTTGGCATAGTAATGAAATGGCATTTCATAATCGGTTTGTCCTTTTTCAAATTTTTTGACCATGGTCTTATTGTAACGTGAGAGCAGAAAAACAGCAATAGTCCAGACCCACAAAAGCACACCGGCCTGGGAAAATCTGTTGGCATCAGGCATCTGATTCGAGTATTATATGCGTGGGAAAACTTCACGTCGGTATACTTTGCAGTTTAGGACTGTTGAGGTCGACGCTTTTTGCTCTGTTTGTACTTCTTAAGCTGAGGAACAGTAACATGGAAATATCAAAGATAATCTCCCTGGTGATAGCCGCCGTATATGTGATTGTTTTTATTTATGCGTTTACGGCTGATGAAGAGCGCGACGCGAGATGGGAGGAAAATTTATTTAGAGGTGCTATCAGCGTAATAATTTGGCTTATGGTGTCCCTTGGCTGCATATGGTTGGGTGATGAACTTGGGGAAGGTCTTATTGGTGCAAAGTTTGGATTGATTTCGTCATCCAGTCCCGGATGGGCCGTGAAGCTAATGGGGTGGGTATTACTTGCCCTGCCTGCTATTGTTTTCATTTTTTCTCGGATTCGTGGCAATTAATAAGCAAGATTGTGTTCTTCTACTTCGGGAAGCAACATATCAGGAGTCATAAAATCTGTTGGCATCAGGCATCTGATTCGAGTATTATTGTCAATTACAAATTAGTATTTTTTGTAATGAAGGAGGCGCTACAATGAAACGAATATATTATTTCCTTCTGATTATCGTAGTGGGATACTTTTTATTCACAGGCGGTACGAGAGCTTTACAAGCAGCTAATGAGAAATTTGTGTCTCTTTTCAACGGCAGGAATCTTGACGGCTGGGTGAATGTCAACTGCGCGCCGGAAACATGGAAGGTGAGGGACGGGATGATTATCTGCAGCGGGGTTCCGACCGGTGTGATGCGGACGGAAAAACAATATGAAAATTATATCTTGGAATTGGAGTGGCGCCACATGGTAAAAGGCGGCAATGCCGGCTTATTCATCCACTCTGAGGACTTGCCTGTCACGGGAAAACCATTCACGCGTGCCATCGAAGTGCAGATTCTCGACGGCCATAATAGTGAAAACGCCACAAGTCACGGCGATGTATTCGGCATTCAGGGCGCAACTATGACTCCTGACAAACTTCATCCGGGCGGCTGGATGCGCTCGCTGCCCGCTGAACGGCGATGCAATCCAACCGGCCAGTGGAACCATTATCGCGTCGAGAGCCGGGATGGCATGGTCAGCCTGGCTGTTAATGGAAAGGTGGTCACCCGCGCGTTTCACCTGAATCCGCGAAAAGGATATATCTGCCTCGAATCCGAAGGCGGTGTTGTTCATTTCCGCAATATTCGTATTTGCGAGCTGCCCGGCTCCAATCCGCCGGATGATGTGGTTGCGCAAAAGGCACGAGGATTTCGCCCACTATACAACGGCCTGGACCTTCGCGGCTGGAGGCAGGTACCCGGCAACAAGGGACACTGGAATGCGAAGGACTGGATTCTGGATTACGACGGCAAGGCAACCGGAGAAGACAAGAACCTGTGGACACAGGAGGAATTCGGAAATTTCGTTCTTATTGTTGACTGGCGTCTTCCGGACAAGCCGAAAGTTGAGAATGTCCCTGTGATTTTACCGGACGGCTCAGAGGCTGCCGACGCCGAGGGCAAGCAAGTCACTGTCCAGGTAATGGACTCCGGTGACAGCGGTATCTATCTGCGGGGCTCTTCGAAGAGCCAGATAAATATCTGGAACTGGCCGGTCGGCTCGGGCGAAATCTGGGGATACCGTACGGATGGTAATATGCCGGAACAGGTGCGTAGGGATGCAACGCCTATCCTCAATGCGGACAATCCGGTCGGCCAGTGGAACCGCTTCGAGATTACAGCCGTCGATGATAAGGTTACTGTGGTATTAAACGGCAAGACTGTAATCCGCCAAGCCCGCCTGCCGGGATTACCAAAACGCGGCCCAATCGCCCTGCAGCATCACGGCGACCATATTCAGTTTGCCAATATTTACATAAAGGAGCTTAAATAACGTATCAGGATTGAATTCTTCTGATGTTGTAATATGGCAGGAAGGAGAAAGCATATATGTTTGAAAAAAAGGTTTCATCTGAAAGGAACCGTTTGACATTACAGGTTGATTTTTCGCGGCGTGGTTTTATCAAGCGCAGCGGTTACGCTCTGGCCGGGACAATGCTGGTATCACAGGGAGTGTTAGCTGTTAACACTGCTCCTAAAAAAATTCGCATAGGTGTTGTCGGAGGAGGTTTTGGGACATCCTTTCAGTGGCATGAGCATCCGGACTGTGTTGTTCAGGCAGTAAGTGACCTGCGTGAGGACAGGCGGAATCGGCTGATGCAGGTATATAATTGCCGGAAGGCCTACAACTCGCTTGAGGAATTAGTACTTGCTAAAGATATCGACGCAGTGGCGATATTCACCGACGGCCCGCTTCACGTTCAGCACACCGTCGAGGCGATGAAAAACGGTAAGCACGTTATATCTGCCGTGCCCGCCGCCTGGGCCACTATTGAGCAGGCCGAGCTGCTTTTGGATACCGTTAAAAAATACGGCCTGACTTACATGATGGCCGAGACAGGCCACTTTCAGCAGTCCACGATTTCGGCGCGTAAGTTTTACCGGCAGGGCAAGTTCGGCTCTCTTTATTATTGTGAGGCCGAGTATCAGCATCCGGGTCTCGAATCGCTCTATTTCCAGGATGGCAGACGAACCTGGCGGCACGGTATGTCACCTATGCACTATCCGACACACAGCACTTCACAGCTTATCGGCGTTAGCGGCGAGAGGCTGACGGAGGCTGTATGTCACGGCTGGGGTGACGATGACCCTATCCTCCAAGATAACGTGCACGGCAACCCGTTCTGGAATGGTTCGGCGATGTTCAGGACAAATCGCGGCAATGCCTTCCGTATGAATGTATGGTGGAAAGGCGCCCACCGGGGCTGCGAGCGGGCCCAGTGGATAGGGGACAAGATGAGTTTCTATACGGCGCATCCCAACGGTACGGGGGCGGTTATCATTCGTTCAGGCAAGCAGATGGAGAAAGACGATGCCGGTTTTGTCCGGGAGGCGCCGAACTTCGAACATTACAAACAGCCCCATTGGTGGGAAACGGACATACTACCCGAGCCTTTACGACATAACAGCGGGCACGAAGGTTCGCACACTTTCCTGACACACGAATTTGTCGATGCCCTGATACACAGCCGCAGACCAGCGATTGATGTTTACGAATCCTTAGCTTATACTGTGCCTGGTATTATCGCGCACCAGTCGGCGCTGCGAAAAGGAGATTTAATTAAAATTCCTCAGTACGACCAAAAGACGTAAGTTGCAGATAAATGACAACCGAACAATTAAACTAAATTTAAGATGGAGAGCTGATTATGAAAAAGATTATTTTGCTAACAGTTTTATTAATTGTACTTCTAACGCAACCTTTTGAGGTCGAAGCCCGGGAAAATGTCTTTCGTATTGGTATGATAGGCCTTGACACATCGCATGTTACGGCCTTTACAAAAGTTATCAACGACCCAACCAATAACTACGGCTGCAAGGTTGTTGTCGGCTATTCCGGCGGCTCGCCGGACATTCCTTCTTCGGCCGATCGAGTCGAGAATTTCACAAACCAGCTCCGCGACAAGTACGGCGTGGAAATTGTTGATACTATAGAGGAGCTCTGCCAGAAGGTTGACGGAGTTCTGCTGGAAAGTGTTGACGGCCGGCCTCACCTCAAACAGGCGATACCGGTGATCAAAGCCCGAAAGCCTCTGTTTATCGACAAGCCTATGGCCGGCAATCTGGCGGACGTGCTCGAGATATTCAGGCTTGCAAAAGAAAACAACGTACCGTGCTGGTCGAGCTCTTCTTTGCGGTACGGTCCCGGCGTTATCGATATGAGAAATAATGACGAGGTCGGTGAGGTTCTTGGCTGTGATGTTTTTAGTCCGTGCAGCCTTGAAGAACATCACCCGGACCTGTACTGGTATGGTGTGCATGGTGTCGAGATGCTTTTTACCATAATGGGTACCGGCTGTGAGAGTGTCAGACGCATACAAACCGGAAACTGCGAATTAGTTACCGGTATCTGGAACGATGGACGAGTCGGTACTTTTAGAGGTGTAAAAAAAGGTAAGAGCGGCTATGGTGCGCGAGTTTTTGGCACAAAGAGTATTTCGCAAAGCGGCAGATATGGCGGCTATGAGCCCTTAGTAGAAGAAATCATCAAATTCTTCAAGACCGGTAACGTACCTGTACCGGCGGAAGAGACTATTGAAATCTTCGCTTTTATGTCCGCAGCCGATGAATCCAAAGCAAAAGACGGCGCTGCGGTTTCTATAAAAGAGACAATCGAGAAGGCTGAAAAGCAAAACAAGCTTCGCCGCAGGCGTCGTTAGAAAGGTAAACTCAATCGATTTAGGATAAACAAAATGGTACGTTATTACAGGGACAAAACGGAGTTTATATTAACTCCGTTCAAAGGATTGGTTATTTTATTGGTCGGATTGTTTTTATGCTGTTGTTGTCAGGCGGCACAACAGAATCTTACCGTCGATAACACCGTGATTTCAGTTACGCTTCATACGGAAGATGTGACTCTGTCGGTAACTGATAAACGCACCGGAAAAATCTGGCGGCAAAAACCTATAACCAAATGTAAAATAATCCAAAGCGCCGCAGCCGGATACGGTATTGAAATGACATGGCGTCAACCGGAGCTGGAGATGGACATCAAAAGCAGGCTGCTGCTGGATGAAAATCTGCCGGAGTTTACGCTTGAACTTTCAGCCGAGGGCGCACTTAAGCGGTCGTTGAAGTTTCCGCATCCGTTCGTGACCGAAACCGGCACATATCTGGTGGTACCGATGAACGAAGGGATATCATACCCGGTTGAGGATAAGACAATCAATCCAATGAGACTTATCACATACGGCGGGCACGGTATATGTATGCCCTTCTGGGGAGTGACTGATGGCCGGCAGGGACATATGGCCATCATCGAAACGCCGGACGATGCCGCCATACGTATTCAGCGGACGGACGAAAAGCTCTGCATCGCGCCGGAATGGGATTCGCAAAAAGGAAGCTTCGGTTATGCCCGTCGGCTGCGATATGTATTCTTCGATAAAGGCGGGCATGTCGCTGTTTGTAAACGATACCGCTCTTATGCCCAAAAAGCGGGTTTATTGAAAACGTTAGAGCAAAAACGAACAGAAAATCCGAACGTGGACTTGCTAATCGGAGCGGTGAACGTCTGGTGCTGGGAAAAGAATGCTCTAAACATAGTTCGTGAGATGAGATCTCTTGGAATCGAGCGAATCCTATGGAGTCACCGTGATCAGCCGGACGTTATCAAAGCGATGAACGAAATGGATGGTGTCCTTTCGAGTCGTTATGATATCTACCAGGACCTGATGGACCCGCAGGTCGTGAAGCAGCAGCTTCGCGGAGTGCATCCCGACTGGACCCAGGATGCATGGCCAGAAGACATTATGCTCGATCAGAATGGCGAGCCGCGCAAAGGATGGCAAGTGAAAGGCAGTGACGGCAAAATGTATCCGTGCAGTATTCTTTGCGACAGGCAGGCACCGAAGTACCCCCGGCAGCGCGTACCCGCCGAGTTGAAGACTCATCCTTATCGCTGCCGTTTCATTGATACGACAACCGCCTCGCCATGGCGTGAATGCTACCATCCGGACCATCCGATGACTCGGGGTGAGAGCCGATACTGGAAAATGGAACTGCTGCGTTTTATATCCGAAGATATGAAACTCGTAACCGGCTGTGAGACGGGGCACGATGCGGCTGTGCCGTATGTGCATTACTTCGAGGGTATGCTTAGTCTCGGTCCGTATCGAATCCCCGATGCCGGTCGAAACATGAGAAAAATTTAGGAGGAGGTGCCGGAGCGCGTGGCCAAATTCCAGGTAGGGCATAAGTACCGGCTGCCGCTCTGGGAGCTTGTCTATCACGATTGTGTTGTCGCGCAGTGGTACTGGGGCGACTACAATAATAAACTGCCTGCTATATGGGACAAGCGGGACATGTTTAATATTCTCTACGGCACGCCGCCGATGTTCATGTTTACCCGGCAGGTATGGAGCCAATACAAAGACCGATTTGTTCAAAGCTATAAAGATGTATGTAATGTCGCCCGCGCAGTCGGCTACGCCGAGATGACAGATCATCGCTTTATTACGCCGGACAGAAATGTTCAGCAAACCAGCTTTGCGAACGGCACTACAATAACGGTCAACTTCTCAAACGAATCATACCGTTTGCCCAACGGCGAAAAGCTCAAACCGATGGGCTACCATCTAATGGCTGAAAAATAACATTCGAAACAAGCTTAAAATCAGAATCGCTTAATTGTCGTATTTAAGCTCGCCCCCTCTTAGGCGCCTGAGCTGTTTGAACCTCTTGGGCTGTTCGAAATCGGGCACTTCTGCAAGGGTCTTTTCATAGATGGCTTTGATGCGTTTGACAACATCGGGATACTTTTTACTTACATCGTGCTGCTCAGCGGGGTCGGCTTCGAGGTCGAACAGCATTATATTTTTCGCCTTATCACCGCCAATTACGCCCGGATAATCTTTGGGCTGTGACTGTTCGTATGGAGCAATTAAAGTTACGCCGTCCGGTCCGCGCGGATCCACCCAGTTATCTACGAGCTTCGGCACACCGCCCGGTGAGCGGACGTGAAGTTTCCATTTGCCGCTGCGGATAGTTGCGAGATTCGTTCCCTGCATACCGAACAGTACACTGTGCGGACTCTTAGCCTGAGCCTCAGTCAGTAATGACCAGATGTCTCTACCGTCAATAATGCGGTCTTGTGGTATATCGACTCCCGCGGCCTTGAGAATAGTCGGAAATATGTCAATGGAGCCTGCCGGTGAGTTATTGATAAGACCGGCGGGAATCTTACCCGGCCCGCGGGCAATCATTGGCACACGAAGACCGCCCTCCCGGGGACGAGCTTTCATACCGCGCAGCCCCCCCGTGCTGGCCCCCTAACATGGCCCGCTGTCTTGGGTAAAAAAAAAAAACGGATTGTCGTCGGGCCCCCATTTTTTGTGGTTGGCCAAAAATTGTCCCACCGGTGAGGCCCGCCCCCGGGTTACATCTGCGTAGAGGTCGTCAGGCGTATCCGGCGTGTAGAAATCCTCCGAAGCCGCAAGTGGTTTATGCGGCATTGCATGGGGCAGGTATAAGAAAAAGGGACAATTGCGACTGAAACTGCACTCGATAAAATCAAGAGCACGCTGTGTATAGCGTTTGGTCAGCGTTGCCTGTATGACGGGATACTCGACAACTTTTTCGTTTTCCACAAGCTGAACCGGACGCATATCATTCGAGTACAGAATCCCATAGTACTCATCGAAGCCCTGCCTGCGAGGAAGGAATTTGGACGTATGACCCAGATGCCACTTGCCGATACAAATGCTGGCATAGCCGGCCTCTTTGAGCGCTTCGGCGATAGTAATCTCAGAGTCTCGCAGACCGACACTATTGATGCCGCCATCGGGGGCAGGATTAAATACGACACCATTACGGAATGGATACCTGCCGGTCAGAATTGTTGCCCGCGACGGGGCGCAATAAGGCGTTGGCACATAGTAGCTGGTCAGCTTGGCACCCTCGGCGGCCATTCGTTCCAGATTGGGCGTTTCGAACGGAGATTTTTTCAAACCGAAACCGCTGATATCTCCATAGCCTAAATCATCAGCGAAGATGAGTATAAAATTCGGCTTCTTAGCCGTATTGCCCCAACCTGTCGAGCCAGGCAGCATCATCGCTGCGATACCACCACCCATAAGTGATAAGAAATTACGACGGCTTAAATTGTTGTCCATAATTAAACTCCTCAACTATAATAAATCAGACTGAAAGGAAATAACTATTTTACTGCTTCTGCTGCCATTCATAAATTGACTTTACTTTTGGAACTGGTCTTGCGGCATCGCCGAGTGGAAAAGCTTTATTGTCTTCGAATACCGTCGGTTTGGCTTTGCCTGCCACCAAACGTCCATTGCCGCCATATAATCTGTTCCCTGTTATCTCGGCTCCCAAGCAGTCGGACGTGGCGAGCAATACCATCGGCGATTTGCCGTCCTTGAGGATGAAGACATTGTCCTTAATAATATGGTCGAAGCTTGCTGTTTTGGCTGATACACCCGGGCCGCTGTCGGCGATGAAACGGTTATAAAGAATCAGCCAGTTTTCGTTCATACCACCCATCCAAAGGCCCGCTCTCGGAGAGCTGACATCGCAGTTGTACACTACGTTTCTCGGCCCGTTCGGACCATGTGCCGTATCCTCCGGCGGTGACGCCCACATTCCATATCCATACCCTCCATGGCCCCGGACAGACTCAATTACACATTGTTCGATAAGGTTTTCATTTGTCCAGCCCGCGTGCCATTGGCCGTCGCTCTCGTGGAACACACTTTTTCGAATCACACAGCCGCTGGCGGCCCACTGGAAAAGGGGAGCGTGCCGCATTTTGAATGTCTCGACGTTTTCTATGAGACAATCCCAGCATCTGTCCCAGCCGGTATAGGCCGTACCGCCGCCACCTTTGAACCAGGCATCATCGAAAACGCAGTCGCGGATTTCGCACCATTTTGCCATCGAGCCGTACACGGGAAAGCGGCCGCACTTTTTTACAGTTACGCCTTTTGCCCAGCAGTTCCATCCGTTATAAAAGACTACAGCGCTTATCCAGAGGTTTTCTGTCTGTTCTATGCGAAGGGATTCAATTCCGCATCGCTGTATTGGTATTACTTTCTGTACATAAGAGCCATCGATAACAGGAAACTCGATTCGCAGAGGTTGCTTGATAGTAACAGTATTGTTTTTTATATCGCTGATGACTACCTCGTATTGACGATATGATCCCCACAGGCAGGCATTCTGAGTGAGCTTTTTCCATCGCTCCGTTGCCGGCCCGTCAATAAAAATACAGTCGCCGATCTGAAGTCCGTCGGTGCTTTCTAATTCCAGCGTCATATCGCCCCGTTTGCCGTCTCTGGACAACTTTATTTTTCTGCCAACCGTTCCCTTACCTGCAAAAGTAATAGCCGCTCGTGTATCGTCAACAAGCCGGGTGTCATTAAATTTCGAATCAAGGATGATTGAGATTTCTTTCGTACACTTTTTTCCATCCGTGTATTCTGCGATACCTTTTAATATGTGCTTGCCATCCGAAATTTTGCTAATAGCATTTCGGCCGTATATGGTAAAGGCGAATGTATTTCCTGAGTGCTGACTTCTACTCCACTGACCAATAACCGTATCGTCAACCATTACCGACATTTTCATCAAACCGTCGGGTTTACTGTGTATTTCAATCCGGGTATTCCTGCCCACCTTGCCGCCTTCAGACGGGTTGTAAAAGGCAACGCCGTTATCGGGAATCGCATATCGAAAGATTAAATTAGTCTTGCCGGAACCTTTGCCTCTGATAACCACGTTATCGTGGCGTACCGTCACCATACGGTCGAGATAATATAGGCCTTCACCAAGCAGCACCGCACCGCCGCCCATTTTGCCTGCGGCCAGACATGCTTTCGCCAGAGCTTCGGAGTCGTCGATTTGGTCGTTTGCTTTAGCGCCGAAATCCTCGATTGATACAGCCGCTTCGACCTCGGGAATCCCACCCTGGACACCGCATTTTGTCCAGTCAGGATACACGATTCCGTCCGGACCGATCACATCAGCAGCAGTAAGCCGGGCCTTCTCGCTCGGTTTGATTTTGTACTGTCTTTCCCAGGGTATTGCTGGTCTGGTTTTATTCGATGAGCTGCCGGTAGCTGATTGAGAGAGAAATCCGAAAAGTATCAAAAAAACAACAGCAGGTATTACAAGGACAGATATAGCAGGTCTGAGTAATCGCATCGTGAAATACTCCAATGATGGGTTATTGTGTTACTACAGTATGGCTTACTAATAGCAGAATCGAGGCGAAAAATCAAGGGAAAAGCATCTCGGGCATTGGAGAAGCCACAAAGAATTTAAGATAATTACTAAGTTGTCATTGGTAAAAGTATTTGGTATGATAATACCGCACCGAATAAATACAAAATCTTAGGTTTACATAAGGAAAGGCAGGTAAGGAATCTGAAAAGCCGAAGAAGCAAAAAGACAATCGCCCTAAGCCGCCGGCAGTTTCTTAAAAGCTCAGCGGCCGCGGCAAGCACAATTTTATTAGCCCCGACAATCGTCCCGTCTTCCGTGCTTGGTGCCAATACACCGAGCAATCGCATAACAGTCGGGATGATTGGAATGGGCAGGCAGGCCTTTTACTCCAATTTAAAATCGTTTCTGAATGCATCCGACACCCAGGTTATAGCTGTTTGCGACGTGGATGCATGGAGACTTGACAACGCAAAAAAGGCCGTGGAGGAACATTACTCCAAAGAGCAGGTTTCCGGTACTTTCAAGGGCTGTTCGATATACAAGGACTTTCGTGAGCTTCTGGCCCGCGCGGATATCGACGCAGTGATGATTTCCACACCGGACCACTGGCATGTACCGATGGCTATAGACGCGGCAAAGGCCGGAAAGGACATCTGCTGTGAGAAACCTCTGACTTTGAATATCGCCGAAGGTCGGGTTCTCAGCGATACGGTAAAGCGGTATAATCGCGTGTTCCGGACCGACAGTGAGTTCCGTTCGCATGAGTGTTTCCAACGCGCATGCGAGCTTGTATTAAACGGGCGAATCGGCAAGGTGCATACAATTCGTACGGGAGTGCCCGCCGGTGACATAGGATGTGAGCCTCAACAGGAAATGCCGGTACCGAAGGAGCTTGATTATGAGCTGTGGCTTGGGCCGGCACCATCGGCGCCTTACACCGTCAAACGTGTTCATACTCCTAATAGTTACGAGCGTCCCGGCTGGATGCGGATTCTGGACTACTGTGAAGGAATGGTTACTAACTGGGGTGCGCACCTGAACGACATCGCCCAGTGGGGCAACGGCACCGAACGCACAGGCCCGGTGGAAGTCGAGGGCTCCGGCACCTTTCCTACAGAGGGCCTTTGGAACGTTCTGCTAAGTTTTGAAATCAAGTACAGATACGCTAATGGTGTCCGTCTGTTTTACAATATCAGTCACCCTCACGTGCGGTTCGAAGGTGCTGACGGATGGATCGAAGCCGATTACAATACCCGCGCTCTAAAGGCTCATCCGGAGTCGATTTTAAAATCAACGATTGGCCCGGATGAAATCCATCTGCCTCTTAAAGGCGAAAAGAGGGACTTCATCGATGCCGTTAAAACGCGCGGACAGACATTGGCGGACGCCGAGGTAGGTCATCGCACAACCTCTCTTTGTCAATTGGGACACATTGCTATACAAGTCGGACGAAAATTAAAATGGGATCCCGACGCTGAACGGTTCACAAATGACGAGACTGCCAATCGCCTCCTCAGCCGGCCGATGCGCAGCCCATGGCGTCTTTAAAAATTTTATTGAAAACTTATTATAGGATTGGGATATGAAAAACAAAAAAGCCAACAAGACAAGCGTAATAACCCGCCGGCAGTTTTTGAAAAATTCGGCGGCCGCCGCGGCAGGAACTGTTTTATTAGCTCCGACAATCGTGCCGTCTTCGGTCTTTGGCGCAGGCGCACCGAGCAATCGCATAACATTCGGCTGTATCGGCGTCGGGCGTATGGGGCTCGGTGATTTGAGAGAAATTCTCGGATTCAAACAGGCCCGGATTATCGCTGTGTGCGACGTCGATTCCAACAGGGTAAAATATGCTCAGCAGCTTGTAGATAAGCATTATAGCACAAACGGTGATTGTGCGACGTACAAAGATTTCAGGGACCTGATTGCACGAGACGACATTGACGCGGTTTCAGTTGTTACGCCCGACCAATGGCATGCTCTGCCTTCGATTGCCGCCGCCAAAGCCGGCAAAGATATTTTTCTGCAAAAACCGCTGACTCTTACTATCAAAGAGGGACGCGTGTTAAGTGATACGGTCCGCCGTTATAACCGCATCTTTCAGGTCGGATCTCAGCAGCGCTCCGAAACGAATTTTCGGACCGCCTGTGAGCTGGTGCGAAACGGCCGCATCGGCAAGCTGCACACCGTCAAAGTCGGCTTTGGTACAGACCCGCCCACAACCCCTCAACCATCAATGCCAATCCCTGATGCGCTCGATTATGATATGTGGTTAGGCCCTGCGCCCTGGGCTGATTATACCGAGAAACGCGTCCATCCGCAAAAAGGCTACGACCGGCCTGGCTGGCTGCGCATCCAGGACTATGGCGCAGGTATGATTACAGGCTGGGGCGCCCACCACAACGATATCGCACAGTGGGGGATGGGCACCGAATACACCGGCCCTGTTGAAATTGAAGGCCGGGCCGAATACCCGAAGGACGGACCCTGGAACGTACACGGTGACTTTTCCATCGAGTACACTTATGCTAACGGAGTAAAGGTTATCTGCGCAGATAATAAAAAGAACAAACAAGGGATTCTTTTCGAGGGAACGGAAGGCTGGGTCGGTGTCATGCGAGGTCGTATCGATGCCGAGCCGAAGTCGTTATTAACTTCAACTATCGGCCCGGACGAAATCCATCTCTACAAGAGCAACAACCACAAGGCAAATTTCCTTGAGTGCATCAAATCGCGTACTGAAACTATCGCGCCCGTCGAAATCGGCCACCGCTCGTGCAGCGTATGTCTGCTGGGTGACATTGCGATGAGGCTTGGCCGAAAGCTGAAATGGGACCCGAACACCGAACAATTCACCAATGATGACGGGGCTAATCGGATGCTATCCAGACCAATGCGCAGCCCATGGCAGCTTTGAAATTTGACCCCTTAGGGGTGAATTATTGTATAACAGGAGACTCTTATGAATCACCGGATATTTGTTGCCGCAGTTTCGCTTTTAATTATTGGCGCCTGTTCTCTTTCTCCGGCAGAATATGACGCTCGAACACAGAAAGGCCCGCAGAAGGTAACAGCGAAAATCGAGAAGAACCATGTCGAAGTTATGGTCGGCGGAAAACTGTTCACTCGTTATAAATTCGATGCATCTTTGAAGTACCCGTATTTCTGGCCGGTATGTGGGCCGGCATCGAATAAGTCAGTCACTACCGAAACATCAGAGCCGTATCCACACCATCATTCGCTGTTCTTCGGCTGCGACCGTGTCAATGGCGCAAACTTCTGGCAGGACACCAACGAACGCGGCCAGATTGTCTCGCAAGGTCCCAAGCTCATCAGGGAATCCGGCAACCGGGTAGTTTTTACCGATACATGTTTTTGGAGGCAGCCGGGAGAAGAGCCGGTCATTCGTGACATGCGTCGAATCACCATCAGTGCGCCGAGCAAAGACCTTCGAATTATTGATTTCAGGATTAGCCTGAAAGCACTGACGGATATTCGTATCCTCAAGACGAACCACTCTTTGTTTTCGGCGCGCGTTGTCCCGGAGTTAAGTGTCAGGTCCGGCGGTACAATCATCAACGCCGAAGGTAAAACCACCGAAAAAGAAACATTTGGTGTTGCCTCGCCCTGGTGCGATTACTGGGGTACACGCAGTGGTGTTACCGAAGGCATCGCGATTTTACAGAATCCGGACAATCGCTGGTACCCGAGCGAATGGTTTACTCGTGATTACGGCTTTTTCTCGCCAACTCCGATGTACTGGCTTGAAGACGACCAATTCGATTTAGCTAAGGAGCACATACTTACCTTGCGATATCAAGTTGTTGTTCACGCAGGAGACGAAAAAACCGCTGGAATCCCGGAAATATTCGAGCAGTATAAAAAAACCGCCAGACGCTCCAGGGCGCAAGAAGTACAAATGGAATTTTTACAGCGTCAAGTTCTGTCTGGATTGCATAGCAACCGGTATGGATTTTAATTTTCAGTAAGACGGTTTTTTCATGACGAATCATCAGACAATCTGCATAAATATCTGAAAAGAAGAGGATTTGCAAAATGAGACACAATTCTTCAATAAAGCTGTGGATGCTGATACTGCCGGCTGTTTGCCTGTTCGTTGGTACAGCCCAGGCAGAAAAGATTGATGCGACAGCGCAGGCCAAAGAGATTATCGATATAACCGGCGTGCAGGGTGGCATCGTGGTCCATCTTGGTTGTGGTGATGGACAATTGACGGCGGCCCTGAGAATGAGTGACAGTTTTACGGTTCACGGACTCGAAGCAGACCCCGCCAGGATCGCACAAGCGAGAAGCTATATTAAAGAAAAAGGCATCTATGGGCCGGTTTCCGTTGAACAGTATTCAGGTTCGGTGCTTCCTTACACGGACAATCTAATCAACCTGGTTATCGTACAGGATGCCGGTGATGTCACCCGGGACGAAGTAATGCGGGTCCTGGCTCCCGGAGGTGTGGCCTGCGTCTGGCGCAGGGGCCAGTGGAACAAAATCGTCAAACCCTGGCCCGGCAATATTGACCAGTGGACTCATTTCCTGCACGATGCAAGTAATAATGCAGTCGCCGACGATTCCGTTGTCGGACCACCTCGAAGTCTCCAGTGGATTGCACCGCCGCTGTGGCTTCGAAGCCATGAAACACCATCCGGTATTCAGTCACCGGTCTCGGCTGCCGGTCGGTTGTTCTACTTCTTCGACGAAGGATTAATAGGCATTACCGACGAGAGGCTGCCTGACCGCTGGTCGCTTGTTGCTCGGGACGCCTTCAACGGACGGTTGCTCTGGAAACGCTCGCTTGATAAATGGGGCTGGCGCCAGTGGAGCCCAGAGCAATACGAGGGAAAAGACTGGACCACATTACGAGGCAGGCGAACCGATGTACCCGGTGAGAACCAGCGACTAATTGTTGCTGATGGCAACCGGCTTTACACGACTCTCAGCTACCGTGCTGAGATGTCTATCCTGGATGCAGCCACAGGTGATATCGTTGATACGGTCGAAGCGACTAAGGGCACGAGCGAGATTCTGGTTAGCGACGGTATCGCCGTAGCATATACCCGCCAAGTTCCACAAGGCATTGCAAAACGCAGAGGAGTTCAAGATGCAGGAGCTGCATTGGTTGCTGTCAATG
>JACNGQ010000089.1 GCA_014384025.1 Planctomycetota bacterium
ACATATTCGGTCAATTTTTGCGGTCGAAATCATATCCGACGACCTTTCATGCGAGTAAGTCGGAGGATTTGATAGCCCGCCAGTTTCTGGGCTCTTTGAGGACTGAAAGACAAACCGAAGGCGTATCACTATTGCTGCGGTCCAAGACCTCGCCCATGACATTCCAATACAATACCAGCAAAACCGACCAGGACGAGCTAACTTCATTAGCGGCGGACTTTTTCGAAAGGGATGATGAGCGGTTCAGATATTCTCTTAATCATGAGTTTAGTGAATCATCGCATATGAGTTTTGATTTTGACAGGACGGAGGTCTCACAGCGAAGCGTGGGTATATCGCAAAATACGGACACGGACAGATACTCTTTTTTGCACGATTTGAGTTTTGGCAATGACGAGGAAAACAGGCTTGATTCGCTTTTTAACTTTACCGATCAGTCCGGTTCATTCGATTACAAGAACTGGCAGTGGGAAGAACGATTAAGACTCCAGCACTCGAAGCGTTTCCAGACTCATTATGACTTCAGGTTTTCGGAGTTAAAACGAGAGACCTTCAAGAACCAGGAAACTCGCGGTCGGGCCGGCTTTGAGCATAAGATATATGACAACATGGTCACAACAGCCAACATCTTTACTTCAAAGACCGACCTTGATACTCAGGGGGACATTAAACAAAATGGCGGTTCAGTTGCAATTAATTACTGGAAGAACAATCCCTGGGGCACATTGTTCAGCACTTATACGGCAAGTCTTACCAAAAGCGAACAATCAGGCGGCGCCGGTACAGGAGTCGTGATAGATGAATCGCATATTTTTACCGACCCGTTACCGATAACCCTGGACAGGGTGAACATCGATACGTCAAGTATTGTGGTAACGGACAACACCGGAGCGAATATATATACAGAGCCTGATGATTACACTGTTACGGAAATAAACGGGCGGATACAGCTAAATATGACCACTTTGGGAGGCGTTCCTCCTAATGTCAGTAATGGCCAGGAGATTTATGTAGATTATAATTTTTTCATCGAGCCCGAAAGAGAAGAGGACACGACTCGTCAGAACTTCACTATCAAGGAACGTTTCAGCAACGGCCTTTCTTTATACTACGCTCATCGGCGGCAGGATGAAGATGTCAGCTCGTCGCTCACGGAAATTTCGCCGGATGAGTTCACGGTCAATACTGTAGGCGCCGATTATATTAACAAAGGTCTCTTTTTGCAGGCAGAGTACAGCGATGAAGACTCTACTCAGATTCCTTCGACGAGTAAGATGCTTCATGGCAGATATAGCTGGCCTGTAAACAAAGATACCAGAATGAGTCTGCGGGTCTCAAATCACTGGCTGGATTTCGATGAACCTGATAATCGGGATGTTGAGCTCTTCAAGAGTGGTGCGGAGATATTCAGCAGGTTAACCGGCGAATATAGTATTTCCACACGTGCCGAGTATCGTGATGAGGATGATACGAGGTTCGGCTCAACCCGGGGCTTTCAGTTCAGCTCTGAAGTTCAATATAACTTCCGCCAGTTGAGCCTTACCGCCGGCGTCGAGATAAACTCACTCGATCGTAGAAATGATACAATCGATGGTGACTTCTTGTATTTTCGACTTAAACGCTCCTTCTGATTAGTTCAAGGGAATGTACAATATGGCTGCAAAATATATCATGTTCGAAAAATACATCATCTTTGTAAAATTACACCTTTTGGTTATTGTCCTGATGTTATTTGGCGGCGGATGTGCCGGTAATCAGGAACAGTTACTTTCATCTCCTGAGGAACTGCTTGTCTGGCCACAGCCGCCGGAAAAGCCGCGTATAAGATACATCGGAACATTATCGACCGAGGCGGACCTGGAAAAACAAGTTTCATGGACACAGGGTTTGGGCGAGCTGCTCTTCGGCAAAGAGAAAATAGGTGTCCTTGTTACCCCTTATGCCATTACTGTTGACCGGCGCGACAGGTTATTCGTAGCTGATACTACAGGCGGTGTAGTACATGCCTTCGATCTGAATACACGGGCTTATACACAATTTATGGATATACCTGACGGCAAGAAACTGTCGAAGCCCGTCGGCTTGACTATAGTTGACGATTGGATTTATGTTGTCGATAGTGCGCTTCGAGAGGTTTGTGTTTTTGATGGAAAGGGGAAGTTCCGCGGCAGGTTTGGTTCGGAACGGTTCGTCAGGCCAAGCGGTATTGCATATTATGCCGAGCAGGACGAGCTGTATGTCTCGGACACGGGAGGCCATGTCGTTAATGTCTTTAATAAGAGTGGTGATTATATCAGGACGATTGGTTCCCGCGGGATTGAGCCCGGGCGGTTTAATTTTCCCACCCATCTTTGGGTTGATAAAAGCGGCAAACTGTATGTCAGTGATACGCTGAACTATCGGGTACAGGTTTTTTCGAGCCAGGGGCAGTTCTTGAATATGTTTGGGGAACACGGCGACCACCCCGGCAATTTTGCTCATCCATGTGGCATTGCAACCGACAGCTTTGGTAACATATATGTTACTGATCGTCAGTTTGAAAACGTGCAGATATTCGACCAGCAGGGGCAGATACTTATGGCTTTTGGACAGGAAGGAAAGCAGGCCGGGCAGTTTTGGCTGCCGGCCGGTATCTTCGTAGATAGACGCAATAGAATTTATGTTGCCGACACATTCAATAAAAGAATCCAGATATTCGAATTGACGGAGTAACTCGATAAATGAAAATCAGATTGACTGAATTAATAAAACTACTCGTGCTTATTGCCGTCGGCCGGTCAGCGGTAATAGCTCAAAATCAGATTGATGGCTCGCCGCACGATTTGACCGCAGTGGCCGGAGGAAAAACTTCCTGTAGTTTCTGTCACACTCCGCACGGAGCCCTTACAGGTACTCCGCTCTGGAGCCATACACTTTCCACGGCTGTTTATAAAATTTACCAAAGCTCTTCGCTGGAGGCCAATGTGGGCCAGCCAACGGGTTCCAGTAAGCTATGTCTGAGCTGCCATGACAGCACAGTGGCTTTGGCTGAATCCATAAACAGCGACTTCTCAGGCGGCACTTATATTAATCCCGGTGCAGCAAACCTCGGTACCGATTTGTCGGACGACCACCCAATCAGTTTCGTTTACTCTGCAGCACTGTCCGCCGAAGATGTACAGATACGCCCGCCTTCGACCTTGCCCGAACAGTTGAAGCTCGATGGATTAAGCGAGGTACAATGTACCACTTGCCATGAGCCCCATGATAACCAATATGGCAATTTCCTGGTTATGCCGAATAACCGCTCAAGAATGTGCGTGTCCTGCCATGATTTATCCGGATGGATACTTTCGGCTCATGAGAGTTCGACATCTTTAGCTTCTGTCGCAAATGATTCATACCTGCAGGGCAGTGAATATTCTACAGTAGAGGAAAACGGATGTTTATGTTGTCATAAACCTCATTCTGTTGGAGGGCATGAGCGGCTGCTCCATTTTGCCCGGTCGGAAGAAAACTGCCTGAATTGTCATGATGGCTCCGTGGCAAAAACCAATCTGAGGGCGCAGCTTACCAAATTTTCCAGACATGATGTCGTTCGATATCATGGCATTCACGATCAGGAGGAATCACCGATGGCAGCGGCAAAGCATGTTGAATGTGTTGATTGCCACAACCCGCACGCTGCCAAAAATACATTTTCACAGGCCCCGGTCGTACCGGGTGTAATGCGTGGGATTTCAGGTGTAACGGCCTCAGGGGGTACGACACAATGGGTTCAGTACGAATATGAGGTGTGCTTCAAGTGTCATGCAGACAATCCCGGTCGTGTTGAATCTCGAATTACCCGGGACATAACTCAGACGAATACAAGGCTGGAGTTTGATCTCTCGGGCCCTTCTTTTCATCCGGTTGTATCGCCGGGCTTAAATAAAAATGTTCCCAGCCTCAAGCTGCCTATGACAGTCATCAGCATGATATATTGTACTGACTGTCATAACTCAAGCGACGATTCGGGTGCCAAAGGTCCTCACGGTTCGGATTATCCGCCACTGCTTGCCGGCAATTATGACACGGCCGACTATACTTCTGAAAGTGAATTTTCATATCAGCTTTGCTATAAATGCCATAGTCGAAACAGTATTCTTAATAATGAAAGCTTCCCGAAACATAAGGAACATCTGGATAAACAAATTACGTGCTCGGCATGTCATGACCCACACGGAATAAGTGCGGTACAGGGAACAAGCACAAATAATACGCATCTGATAAATTTCGACACTTCTATTGTGCGAACCCACACTGCAACTGGACGCCTGGAGTTTCAGGACACGGGTATATATCACGGGCTATGTTATTTGGAATGTCACAACAAGACGCATTCGCCTGAAACCTATTAATTTGTTTTGGACGCATAAATAATGGCGCACGCCCAGGGTATGGAAAGCCTTAACCTGCATGAAGTGTATAAATAAAAAGGGCCGGCAACATATGCCAGCCCTTTACTCCGTTTTGGAGTTTGTTATAAAAGATTCAGTTACGGTCGAACCATACCAGTTATATCAACCGTTACTTGTGTGGCCAAACTTTCAATACTATGCACTTACTGCAGAGCCGCTATACCCGCTTCTAACAAAGCCTTTGTATAAGGCGGGTTGTGGACGCCAAGGCTGCCATCCTCTATGGAGATAAAGATATAGTTCCATAGGGCAGAAGCCTGCGCTGCGGGATAAATCCCGACAACCGGATGTCCCGCTTCATCGAGCAACCCCTTGGCTTTCAGCAGATCGCCAAGCTGGACGATCAGTGCTTCTACCTCAGCCTGCTTACCGTCAATGTCGAAATCTTCGCCGTGGCATTCCGCGCAACCCGACGTGATTGCCTCAAAAGTGTGCTTCATGTCCGGGCCGATGTGGCAGGCAACACAGGTATCAGCTATCATCCTGGAGTGGAAACTGGGTTTGCCTGCAACGTCGCCAGCGCCGCCTACACCGAGCAGCATTGCGCTCTGCGGACCGTGGTGGGGACCCCAGTGAGTGCTTGTGACGGCAATATTGTCATTAGGATCCGCAGCATCAATCGCTCGGCGCGGCTGGTGACAGTTGGCGCACAGGTTGCCCTTACCGCCGTCATAGATTACATTTTCGAAAGCGTAGAGATTCACCGGGGCAGTGGTCTCCAAAGCCCAGTCCGCTTCGGTGTTGGTAGTGTGAATCGCATGACAAGTTCTGCAGTCCTGGCGGGTCGGGTTTGGATCTCCTGCCTCGACTTGGTCTGGTCTAAGCCCCTGGGCAACCATAGCGCTAAAAGCGCCGCCGGAGTGGCAACCGGCACAACCGGCACTTGTTCCACGCACATAGGCTTCACCAGTTCCGTGCACGGCCTCGCTCAAGCCAGTTTGCTTGCCAGTGATTAACGTCGTGTCATCGTGGCAGACCGTACAGCTAATGTCCTGAGCTATCACACTTGCAGTACCGGCCAACAAGACGACAAGGGTGAACACTAAAGCCATTAATCTTACTCTTGTTTGCATCATACTCTCCTTAATAAATTAACATTGAAATATTGGTTTAACTGACATTCTTCTATTTTCAAGACGGGGGCATAGAGATGCTCCGTACCTTTATATATTCAATAGCAAACTATATACCATGATGCATAGATAAGTTGCTGGGATCGTGTTGAAATTCCTCTTAAGTTAATGTTATCAAATTACTTATTAAAAACAAAGAAAGAAATAAAATTTTGGGAAAAAGGATTTGTTCAGCTATCATTCTCATAAGAGAGAATAATGTCGGATGACTATTCTCATTTGTGAGAATTGGCAAATGACAGGATTGTCTGACAATGGGGGCTTTCAGTTCTGGAATATATGTACAATTAAGGATTTCCGACTGATAAAGCGTATATCCGTGAAACTTGTCAATATTCGCGCGATGTCGATTTACAGAATCGCCGACATCAGGTGCGAATTTGTGTGAAGCTTAACGAGCCACACGAAATCCAATGTAGTCGCTGTCGCCCGGTCCGACACCGCCGCTGCTGGGGGGCAGATACCAGCCCCTGTAAGCACAGCGGACATTCAGGGGGCCGTCATCCCAGCATCCGCCTCTGACGAAATAAAAGTCATTGTGTGCAAATGGCTTTGGATTGCCAGGGTAGGACTTAGCGAAATCTGCGACCCATTCATAGGCATTGCCTACCATATCCATACACCCATAGGGGCCGGCTCCATCTGGATAACTGCCCACCGGAGCACTTTGGTTCGTTTTATATCCACCGCCGGCGGGATTGTGGTCTTCAGGATTATTGCACTTTTCCGGGTCCCAGGTATTGCCCCATGGCCAGGTGTTTGCATGCTGGTTCTTTTCATCCCATCTGGCAGCTTTTTCCCATTCGGCCTCAGTCGGTAATCTTCCGCCCGCCCATGTGCAGTAAGCTTCTGCTTCGTAGTATGTTACCCCCACAACAGGATGGTCATCCGTTTGGGTAAAGACTGGGTGTTTGTACCCGTGTCCGATCCATTCCTGTTCGGGTTCCCAATGCTCCGGCTGATTACGTTTTTTTTCTTTGTCTGGTCTGGTGGTGCTACTATATTTGCCGTACATTCCGGCATAAACGATTACATCGCTCTGCTTCCATTTCCAACCTTCATCCGACCAGTAGTTTGGATCCTCGTATCCTCCGGCTTCGATAAACTTACGGTACTGGCCGCGTGTTACTTCATATTTGCCTATCTGGTAGCTCGGAAGGAAAACAGAGTGCTGAGGGAACTCCTCAGGTCCTTCAAATCCTTCTTGCCCGTTATTGCCCATCAAGAAACTACCGGCAGGTATGGTAACCATTTCTCCAAGACGATTATTAGTGTCGATTGCTTGTGTTTTGTTGGCCTGCTTTAGGCTCTTTGTGGCGCAACCGGCCAGAGGCAGCAGTACAATAGAAAATATTAGCCAAATCAATTCTTTGTGCATTGCAATCCTTCTCCAAAACCGCTTCCTGAAAGTATATCCTTCGGGTATTTCGTTCTTGAGTGACAAGATATGGCAAAAAAAGGAAAAGTCAACATAAAAACAGAGAATTGGAGATTGGAGAAGACGGAAGGCATAAGTACATAAAAGCACCACGGTGAGATAAGCGTTGCTATTTAATGTGGAAAAAAAAATTGAATAAGCTGGGAAATCTGATATAATGGATTAATGTAAACCATTCAAGATGGTTTTTCATTAGGGATACTATGGAGAACACGGAGGATTAAGGATGCTTAGTATACAGGTATGGTGGCATTTATGCACAGGCCGAATCCGGTAAGAAAGGTTTTTTATGACGTGTGTTTGCAGCAAAGAGATGTTTAAGAGGATAGTGCCGGCGATTTGGATTGTTGTTTGTTTGTTTCTGGTTGGATGTGCGGTTACGCCAGAAGAATACAACACAATCGGGATTTCCTATAGCGAGAAAGGCGAGTATGACAAGGCAATACTGGAATATAACAGAGCCGTAAAGGCAAACCCACTATTCGCTGAGGCCTATTACAACAGGGGCAGGGCCTATGGCAGCAAAAGGGAATATGACAGGGCTATTATAGACTTTAATAAGGTTCTTGAGATATGGCCGTTGTTTGCCGAGGCCTATAACAATCGCGGGGCGGCCCGTGGCGCCAAGGGCCAGTATGAGCTTGCCCTCTCAGACTTCAGCAGAGCACTTGAGATAAATCCGAAATACGACCAGGCATACATCAACCGGGGGCTTGTTTATTATGACAAGGGTCAACATGACCAGGCCATCTCAGATTTTGCCAGAGCGCTTGAAATAAATCCGAAGTTTGCCGAGGCCTACTGCAATCGGGGAGCAGCCTATAACGCTATAGACGAATACAATAAGGCCATCCTGGATTTCAACAGAGCTATCGCGCTAAATCCAGAGTATGCCGAAGCCTACTATAACCGCGGGCGAGCTTATGCAGTTAAAAATCAGCATGACGTGGCCATCTCGGATTATACAAAAGCCCTGGAGATAGACAAAGCTTATGCCCAGGCGTACTACTATCGCGGGCGTGCTTACGGTGTGATAGGCGAATATGACAAGGCAATCGCCGACTTCAGCAAAGTAATTGCACTGAACGCCGGAAACGGCGAGGCCTACTGCAATCGCGGGGTGGCTTATGCCGGTAAACGCCAATTCGATAAGGCGTGGGATGATGTTAATAAGGCAGTGGATTTAGGTCACCAGGTTCCAAGGGAGTTTTTGGTGGCACTTCGCGCGGCCTCCGGGAAAAAAGGATAAATTAAGGCGGCGGAGTCACCCAACAAACACAGATTAAAAGCCGTGGAAATTTCCGGGACAAGCTTCGCCTGCCCGCTGCCGTGTACGACTCCACTTCCCGGTTGAAATCCGTAGCATTGAGTTAGAAGAGTGAAACAGTCATTCGAATTGTCCCACCTAATGTCACCGGTTTTGATTATTTTTTAAAAATATATTTTTGTTGACAAAAGGTCGGATACCGCTGTATAAATATGCAATAAGTTATTTGGGTATATTCTCACGTCTCTCAAGAATATTCTCTATAACAAAATCTGAGAGACACATTTATGTTATGGCCTTGTACAGGCCGAAGGAGTACCAAAGTGGCTCAAGGTACAGTAAAATGGTTTAATGGGAAAAAAGGCTTTGGATTTATTCAACCCGATGACTCCGGCGATGATTTGTTCGTTCATCATTCGGAAATCAAGACCGAGGGCTATGCCTCTCTTGATGAAGGGCAGAGGGTGGAATTCGAGATTGGACAGGGCAAAAAAGGTCCCTGTGCGACCAATGTAATCCCCGGTTAATCCTCAGCAACATCACCTGAAAAACCAACGGGCTCCGTGACAAACGGAGCCCGACTCATTTCATGTCCCGGCAGAGCTTAAGCGGGAATGCAAACAAACGAGAACGGCTAAAATTGCTTTATCAAAAGAGTAGAGCATAAGAGTCCGTCTAATGCAGGATAAACTACAGGGCATAAAGCACTCCGGTTAGATAAGCTACACTATCTAACCGGGCAAGTTTCATGGAGTGAAGGGCTTATTTTATTGTGGGGGCCGGATGTAGCCATAATGACGACCGCCCCAGTACGGCAGCAGCCACCAGACGCCATCGCTTTCAGTAAGTCCTCCATCTCCCTGAACGGCCCTCCATGGATTTTCGTCCCAACGGATAACGCCGCACTCATCCGGCGGCAAAAGACGATTGGTCTGGAGCATTTCCAACTCGGGGGTGCGCACCATATGGAGGTCCTCGCGATGTGAGTTATCAACGGTCCAGCGGACGAGGTCGAGTGACGCATCGCGGAGGTACTTAACGGATGTTTGCAGTTGAGGAGCTTTGCCAACACAGGCGCCGTAGATAAAATTGAAAAACGGGCTGCGGTCGGCTTTGGCTGCGGTGTACCAGTGGTCGAGGCTTTCGCGATATAAACGAAGCAACTTAGGTTCATCTTCGTGCATCAACAGGCAGGGATAGGCAAGGGCAAGCAGCTCGTCGTCGATGTGAGTGCGCCAGGCGTGATTGTAGGTCTTTGCATGCTTTACGTTGTCGGCGTAATTATGCTCGCCAAGCAGGTTTAGATATTCTTTCTGATAGCGCTTGTGGCCGGACATATGATAGGCGAGCTTTAGGAATGAGAGTATCTCGACGGAGTTTACGCCGCGTTCGGGTTTCCAGTCCGGGTCGTGATTTAGCTTTTGCGGGGACCAGACGCCCCATTTTGTGTGGGTTCCGTCGATGCCCTTGAGGACGTAGCCGTTGTCGATAATATAATCGACAATATTGAGGACGTGTTTGCATACGTGTCTTCGTTCGGCGCTATCGGCGACCAAATCGTAGTAGAATAAATAGCCGAACATGTGGCCGGTAATTTCATCACTGCTGGTGTCGCTTTTCCAGAGCCACTTGCCATCATTAGAAGGACGCCATCGGGTTTCGACCCTTTTTTCACGCGGATTGTCAACGTACATCTCGGACCACTGGCGGTCGGATATTTTGCGGTTCGGGTCGGCCATTCTCGTCCATGTGCTCGGAATAACAGTGCGCGCGACAAAGCCGGGCGTTTGCGTGACGGTCTGTAAGAATCGCAGGGCTTCGAATGCCTTTTTGGCGTTTACCTTTGCGCGGGGGTCTTTTGTGGCGGCGTAACGAAAGCTTTCCATCGCAAGGTACATAGCGGTATATTGGCCATCGTTATCGTCGTCGCATGGTTTGAAATTGCTCGTATCGCCGGGAGTGGTGAGCAGGCATTTTTCGACCAGGTATGGCTCGCGGATGTGGCGGGCGAGGCATATATCGAGAAAATAATCGGCCTTCTCGGCCAGAGTCATCGATTTGCGTTTAATAGCACTGACACCGCCGGCTGTCGCAATCCAGGCGGTGCCATCCGAATCAAAGGCAATGTCACGGACATCATCATTGACCAGCCAGCGTTTGCTGTGGCGGACGGAGAAGTCCCTGCCATCGTATCTTGCAATGCCAAGCTCGGTGCCGACCCACATAAGACCATCAGGGCCTCGCGCAACACATTTTACAGAGATACTCGGCAGGCCTTGTTTTGGAGTAAAGCTTTCCGTCCGTTTTGGACCTTTGTAAACTGTGATGCCGCCCAGACATCCTATCCAAAGATTGCCTTTTGAATCGAAGGCGATGTCGTAGAGGTCTGGGCTGAGTAATTCAGATTCTGTCTGGTATAATTTGTATCCTTTATCCGTGTGGTGGTATAAACCCAGACCTGTTGCAATCCATAAGCCACCCTTTTTAGCGGGTAATACTGCGCGAAAGCCTTTTGAATAGGGAACTTCTTTAGAAGTGCATTTGCCATTGGCGAGACGGTAGATGCTCCCAGCGCCTAATGCGATAATTTTATTATCTGTTGCACATAAGGCCGGGATGGGGTGGTCTATGGGCGGCACTCTTTTAAGGCCGGATAGTGTTGATTGGTATATTCCATTCCAGGCACCCGCCCAGACAGTACCAGTATTATCAACGATGATATCGTAAGCGGGGCCAGCATCGGCCTCTTTCATAACTGGAATCCATAGTTTTTCACCTTTATTTAAGCTATAGACACCTGCGGCAGTGGCGGCCCAGATGTTGCCGGCTCTATCGACCGCTATTGCTCGCACATCATTAGCTGCGCTTTCCGGGGTGATTGGATAGGGCTCGTGGTATTCCTGAACAAACGGTGTATCGGGCAGACCGGCTCCGAGACATACGGCAGATACACTTAAGAACAATAGCAATGACAAGAACAATATCTCAAAAGAATACGATGGTTTATTAATGACTTTGCTTTTGCTTCGAAAAATCATAGAAATAACTCCTGTGTTTGAATAAAAATAAAATCACAGATATTTTAAGAGAAAGGACTATAAAAGGCCACTTGAATATTCATAACTCTTATAGCATGGAGCGTATAGCTTATCGGTAAAATTTATCTTTGATACACGAGGCTTGTATCTCGTTGAGTATGTAGCGTACCAATCTCCGCTTTTCGATAAGAAGGGCCTTGCTTGTGCCTGGTGAAGCGTGCACCCAAGAGATGTAAGTGGATGTGTGCAAGCAAGGCCCGATTTTGGATGAAAATATTAGAAGCAGTTTCAAAACTCAATTTCAGCTACGAATGGCTGCAATTTTCGCTCGTTATCGCAACGAAAGCAGCTTTGAAACCGCTTCTGCATATCCACACTTCAAGAGACGTCATATCCGTCTGTGAAAACTATTCTGCTTCACCGCCTGTTGTCAAATTCAAACTCGTATCCAATGCCTCGGAAAGGGGAGTTACAATAGGAGGTTGCATGCTGCCCGACCACTCCACAAGGTCTACCCAGCCGCAGTCGTCTCCTTCATTTCTATTGTAATCCTTAACGTATCGCCACTCCAAAGTATGTGTACCAGGTTCGATGATTGTGTAAGCAACCTGACGCCAATCCTTCGAACCGGTTATTCTGTCATGAAGCATTCCGTCAATGTAAAATTCCAGGAAATCAAAACCGGTCTCAGAAGATACCTTCCAATAGAAGCTAATCGTTCCAGCCCCGTCAACCGTCATTTGTAAAAACGATTCCTGATTGCCTCCGACATTTCCACTCTGGGCCGCATCACCATCAAAAAACGCCGTATCCGTATGGGAAAACCAGGCTGCTTCACCTCCTGTTGTCGAATTCAAACTCGTATCCAATGCCTCGGAAAGGGGAGTTACAATAGCAATAGGAGGAGGTTGAGTTCCGCCCGACCACTGCACAAGGTCAACTCGGCCGAGATCGTTTCCATTACTTACCTCACCGTCCTTTTTGTATCGCCATTCCAACGTATGCGGACCCGAATCGGAGATTGTATAAATCATCTGATGCCAGTTCACTAATCCACTGATTCGGTCCTGAAACACTCCATCAATGTAAAATTCCAGGAAATCAAAATTAGCCTCAGAAGATACCTTCCAGTAGAAGCTCAACGTTCCTGGCCCAGGTATCGTCGTCTGCATCCACGACCACTGGCCATTCCCAATATCTGCGCTCCGGGCCGCATCACCATCAAAAAGCGCAATATTCGTTTGGGAAAACCAATCCGCATCACCACCCGTCTCGAAAATTAGACTTGTGTCCATTGCCTCTGAAAGACCATTAGCAGATACGGCTCCGATAATCAGCTCCGATGCCTTGGAAAGTGAAGTTACAATAGGAGGTTGCATGCTGCCCGACCACTCCACAAGGTCTACCCAGCCGCAGTCGTCTCCTTCATTTCTATTGTAATCCTTAACGTATCGCCACTCCAAAGTATGTGTACCAGGTTCGATGATTGTGTAAGCAACCTGACGCCAATCCTTCGAACCGGTTATTCTGTCATGAAGCATTCCGTCAATGTAAAATTCCAGGAAATCAAAACCGGTCTCAGAAGATACCTTCCAATAGAAGCTAATCGTTCCAGCCCCGTCAACCGTCATTTGTAAAAACGATTCCTGATTGCCTCCGACATTTCCACTCTGGGCCGCATCACCATCAAAAAACGCCGTATCCGTATGGGAAAACCAGGCTGCTTCACCTCCTGTTGTCGAATTCAAACTCGTATCCAATGCCTCGGAAAGGGGAGTTACAATAGCAATAGGAGGAGGTTGAGTTCCGCCCGACCACTGCACAAGGTCAACTCGGCCGAGATCGTTTCCATTACTTACCTCACCGTCCTTTTTGTATCGCCATTCCAACGTATGCGGACCCGAATCGGAGATTGTATAAATCATCTGATGCCAGTTCACTAATCCACTGATTCGGTCCTGAAACACTCCATCAATGTAAAATTCCAGGAAATCAAAATTAGCCTCAGAAGATACCTTCCAGTAGAAGCTCAACGTTCCTGGCCCAGGTATCGTCGTCTGCATCCACGACCACTGGCCATTCCCAATATCTGCGCTCCGGGCCGCATCACCATCAAAAAGCGCAATATTCGTTTGGGAAAACCAATCCGCATCACCACCCGTCTCGAAAATTAGACTTGTGTCCATTGCCTCTGAAAGACCATTAGCAGATACGGCGCCACTAATCAGCAAAAATAATATTGATGTAAATAATATCCTTCTCATTCTACTACCCTTTCAAGAATTGTTATTGTTTTCTTTCCTGGTTTGCAGTACCATTAAATGAGCCTTGCCTTGGGCGCGCAAACCATACGCCTGAGTGGGGCTGGGCCGGTGAGTCTTTTGCATTGTGGTGCGACACTCACCGGCTGCTTTTTTGAACTACAACTTGTTTGAAATTCTGCTTATGCAAACTAATGGCTCTTATATAGCACTACCTCCTTTCCAACACTAAATGTGATTTTGGTTTTCATCATACGTTTCTCCATGATTGTTTTGGTCTCGGTTTGCAGTACATTTATATGGCTCTCGACTCGGATGTGCAAACCAATCTGCCCGGGCCAGTTTTATCGCCTTGTTCCGGGGCTAATCTCGTCCTACTTATGCGCACTACATAAGCAGCATTTTTTGTAAAGATTTCACATCCTTTCTTTTTGTCGCTGCTTGGCCTCGAGGGCGTTGATCCTTGGCAGTAGGAAATATCCCCAGGAGTGTCCAGTCGCACTCGGCATCTTCCATGAGCATGGTATCCGGGCATCCCTCCTTAAGGCATGGAAAATATAGATTTACTTACTCATTTTGCAGAACTTCCAAATAAGGTTAATAATTTGGCCAAACTGATAACTCACTCCACCCAACTATAGTAATAGACGTTTTAAACCTCAAACTGTTACAATTTTTTTTGTAATTTTATCAATATTATTTTCTTTAATCTTTATTCTATTAGTTTCTCATAGAGAACTGCTGTTTGTTTAGGTGATCTTATGTCTGTAAGGAGTGAGGTCAAAAACAGTTCGATTAAACTTTATATTTTCAAAGTATATTCACTTTTGTCTTAGCAGCATTATTTTCTCATTGAGTTCACACAATCCAAAGCCTTCCGCTCGTACGCCACGGCCCGGATTTGTTGTAGTGCGGGCATCAAAATTGCCATTATCCACACTTCAAGAGGCAGACTATCCTTGCAATTATTTTGACCTTTCAACTACATAGGTTAAAATCTGCCCATCTCGCTGGATGGTTAGCGTCACTTGTTCACCAGGGTCGCCATGAAGGGCCTCTAAAGCGCCACTTATCGTCGTAATGTGTGTTATATCCTTATCGTTAACCTTTAGAATTTTGTCACCGTTTTGCAAACCTGCTTTGGCTGCAGGCATTCCGGGTACAACATCCACAAGCGGCCAACGCTTGTCATTAAGCTCAAGGCCAAGCAATCCTTTTCTCGGTGCTGCCGATGCGCCGTAATCGCTTCGAGTCATATAGATAGCGATTATTTTATAGTCTAAGAACCATAAGCGGACGTTCTGGTCGGAGCGGGCATAATAACAATGTCCCTTTCTGCCATCGATATCTTTATACAGAACACCATTTTCAAACTTATTTTCTTCGCCCTGGACAATTTTTTCAGGATGCCCTACTACTTCGAAAACTTCATCAAGGGACGAGCCGAACCGTAGTTTGCCACTGAAGACATAGTTAAAACCAGATTCGTGTCGAATCTCTACAATCTTATTGTTACTCATGAATACACGAAACTGGCTGGGATAATACAGGATATATCGTTTGGGCAGGTTATCGTCTGTGAAGGTTTCTTTGCCCCAGATATATTTAAGGGGTTTACCGAAAATCTCTTTCACTCGTTCAAGATCTGCCGTATCAATATCCAATTGTCGAATCCTTGCCGGAAGTTCTCTGGTAAATTCCTCATTTTCTTCATCGTCTTCATCGTTTTCCTCATCGTCATCATCTTCCTGCTTAGAAATCCATACTTTATCGAGTGGTCCTGACGTTTTTGATGAGACTTTCTTCAGAACATAATATGAAGGTTTTGTATATCTTATTACATAATCGCCGCTCTTCCATTCATAGAACATGTAGGTCGAACCTTCAATATTTTTAATGGTGTATTTACTGGCAGTTTTATCACCACCTGAATGGAATATAAGCCCTTTTGTCCAGGTCCACCAGGGCTTAAACGTTCTGCCATTCGGTTTGAAGATAAGCCCTTTGAGATATAAATCTCCTTCTCCGTCTCCCCATTGTTTCTCGCCGGCCTTGAATTCTTCCATCTCACCGACAAAATCTACACTCTCCCAGGTTCCTATGAGTTGCGGGTCATTTACGAAGGGCCAATCGATTTTATCAACAATACGACCCTCCTCGTTGATGTAACTGGTCGGAGGGATATCTGCTTTTTTGCCGTACTTTGGCTCATACTTTAAGCTTTCAAGTAAGACTTTCTTCAGGACATAATATGCGGGTTTTCTATGGCGAATTGTATAATCACCACTTTTCCACTCGTAGAACATATAAGCTGAGCCATCTATTTCTTTGATGATATACTTGCTTGCGGTATCATCACTAAGGACCAAACCTTTTGTCCATGTTTGTCCACTGCGGAGTATAGTACCGCCTTCTTCAAAGATAATATGATTGAGCCAAATTTCACCTTTCCAACTTTTCTTTGCGGGATTGAACTGGTATATCTCACGGACGAAATCTACACTTTTCCATCCGCCGATAACTTTCGGGTCATTAACAAACGGATAATCGACTTTGTCAACGATACGGCCCTGCTCGTTGATAGTACTTGTCGTAGGGATATGTGCTTTGTCGTCGCCCATTATCTCATCTTCATCATCTTCCTGCTCAGAAATCCACACTTTGTCGAGTGGTCCTGAGGTTTTCGATGAGACTTTCTTCAGAACATAATACGCAGGTTTTCTATGGCGAATGGTATAATCGCCGCTTTTCCATTCATAGAACATGTAGGTCGAACCTTCAATATTTTTAATGGTATATTTACTGGCAGTTTTATCCCCTGAATGGAATACAAGCCCTTTTGTCCAGGTCCACCAGGGCTTAAACGTTTTGCCATTCGGCTTGAAGATAAGCCCTTTGAGATATAGTTCTCCTCCTCTGCCTTTCCATTGTTTCTCGCCGGCCTTGAATCCTTCCATCTCACCGACAAAATCTACACTCTCCCAGGTTCCTATGAGTTGCGGGTCATTTACGAAGGGCCAATCGATTTTATCAACAATACGATCCTCCTCGTTGATGTAACTGGTCGGAGGGATATCTGCTTTACGATCACCACGATCGCCTTCTGGATGATAAACCACTATTTCGGCTATGGTTTTGTTCTTCTTGTCGATTTCGAATGCAAGCCCCCTGGCGTGGTAACAGAGATAATCCTTCCCAAGGGCCTCTTCGGGCTTGAAGTCCTCACCGAAGACTTGTTTAATTCTCTGCTCCGAGTTACCCACTCTCAACCCGTTGCTGAGTTTGTAGAGACGACTACGCACAAAAATCATGCCGACTGAATCGTCCTCGATCCCAAAGGAAACGTCACCAAAGACCATAAGATACTCTTTCGGAAGATCGTTAAGGTTGTACTTTTCTTCCCCGAGATGATGAACAACCTCTTCTTTTTCCACGAGTTGAATGGCCTCCGGTTCTCCCAGCTCCTTCAACACATCGTCTTTGCTAATCCCAAGCGTATACTCACCAACTCGCAGGCCAGGTACGATTATTTTGTCTGTAACGCGGCCATCCTTAACAGATGCTGCTAAAGCAGTTTGTTCAGCGGGATTGCGTCCCATCGGCAAAATAATAGCGCCAATAACAACTATTGCTATTAATCCAAGATTTCCAAGTTTTGAACTTTTTGGTACAGGTCTGTTTAACATGTGATTAATTCTCCTTTCTAAAGCCTTCTTTGATTCTACTACGCCAAT
>JACNGQ010000262.1 GCA_014384025.1 Planctomycetota bacterium
TAAACCGGCAGAATCCCGGGCGATGAAAAGCCGTGAATGGTGGTAACGACCGGGGTGGCGATGAGGCCGGAATAGGTCAAAGGTAAAAAGTCAAAATTGTTATGTATAATATCAAAATCTTCAGCATGCTCAAAGAGCTCAGCGATGTGCAGACACTCCCAGACTTTTGGCATAATAGAACGGTCTTCTTCATAGCCCCGCGCACAGATAGAATGCAGCTTGCCGTTTGTTCTCGAATCACCAGTCGCAAAAAGTGTGACATTATGGCCACGCGATACCAGTCCCTCGGTCAATAGGGAGACCACGCTTTCCCAGGGACCGTAGTGCCGCGGCGGCGTGCGCCAGGCAATCGGCGAGAGCATCGCAATGCGCATTGCTAATCCTTTACGTTAACCGGTTGATCGGACGATGGTTGTTTTAGAATCTCATCGGCATAAAGCTTGTGCAATGTTATAAGTGAGAGCAGCCAGGCAATCGACGACTCGGCGCCTTCATTCTGGTTGATGCCGTCAGCCATCAACCCGTCACGGCAACCGCCGGTCTTGGGATTATAAAGCGATATATTCAAGTCGTTGTGACCGAGAAACCAGTTAAAGCACATAACCGCATCGTCGATCCATGTTTTATCTCGGGTGATGTTAAAGGCTTCGACACAGGCTTCAATCATGGCATTAGCCTCGATGGGTTGCTGGTCGAAACGGGCCTTGGTCCCGCCTTGTTCATACCATCCGTTATTGCCGATCGGCACAAAGTGGCCGTCTTCGGTCTGGATGCTGATCAGCCATTTAAGGGATTTGAGCCCCATATCGATAATATCGCTGCGCTGCATCCATTGGCCGGACAGGATTAGGGCATGGGCCAGTTTACCGTTAGCATAGTTTAAACTGTTTTCAAGCCAGGGCCAGCTTTTTTTTATATTGCTCTTGAACTGATTGAAAAGCCTGTCGGCGAGGATTTCCCGAACCCTGCGCACTTCACTGTCGCCTGAAAATTTTTCCAGGTAGGCCTGCATGCCCACCAGGGTAAAAGCGATGGCGCGGGGCGAATTAAAGTGCTCGACAGCCTTCAGCGCCTGGTTGAAGAGCGTCGTGCTCATTGCCAGCTGTCCGGGATTGTCAATATTCGCCACAGCCTTGCCGAGGCCCCAGAGCGCCCTGCCGTGTACATCTTCGGATCCTACCTCCTCGGTCCACTGTCGCGAATAGGTCATATAATTACGAAACCGCCCCGTTTCGACATTGAAGGCATACAGTAGAAAGCCGAGATACTGGTTGCTGAGGGAATCAAAGCATGTGCTGTCTGCAAGCAGGTATTTCCGGCCCATGGCGGCAACCATCAGCGCTCTGGCATTATCATCGGTGCAGTAACCATGGGAGCGATCGGGGATGGTATAGGTAGCATGCTGCAAAATGCCGTTATCATCGGTAAGTGTTTTCAGATGATCGAGCTTCGTATCAGGGAGCTCGAAATTTATGATTGATTTGATCTTTTCAACATATAAATGTCGGGGGCGTGGATGCCGGGAACGGTTGAACTTAACCTCACTAAAAACCTCGAGATATCTTCGGGATACCTCCTTCCAGATCGCTTCGCGACAGAATTTATAGGCTTTTTTGCGAAGCGTCTGCAGGCTGACATCGTTGTCCAGAAGGTCGATGATTTGTTCCGCCATGGCATCAGGGTTATTAAATGGAACAATTCTTCCACGTCCCTCGGCGAGCATCTCGGTCGCATACCAGTACGGGGTTGAAATGACGGCTTTGCCGGTTCCCATGGCATAGGCGAGCGTCCCGGAAGTGATCCGGGCTTCTTCAAGATAGGGAGTTACATATATATCAGCAGTGCCGAGAAACTCACATAATTCTTTCAGTTCGACAAAACGGTTTTGAAAAATGACATGATCGCTGATACCCAGTTTGCGCACAAGCTGTTGCAGGCTGATACGGTATTCCTCCCCATGCACCTTCAAAATATGAGGATGTGTTGCTCCCAGGATAATATAGGCAACATCAGGGTGTTTTTTAATGACGGACGGAAGCGCCTGCAGCACAGTTTCAATACCTTTATTGTGGGAAAGCAGGCCGAATGTGAGAAGCACCTTTTTACCTTCCACTCCGAACTGATCTTTGTAGAAGTTGGGATCCATAAAAGGCGTATCCGGAATGCCGTGATGGATAAAGGAAATTTTCTCCTCCGGAACTGCATAGATATCTTTGAGGAAATCAAAGGCTTTCTGGCTCATTACAACCATTTTATCGGACAGGTCACACAGCGTGTGCATGACTTTGCGATATTCCGGGGCGGGATCTTTCAGAACCGTGTGCAGTGTTGTCACGATCGGCATGCGAAGCTCTCCAAGAAGTTTCAGAAGATGGCTGCCGGCCGGACCGCCGAAAATACCGTATTCATGCTGCACGCAGACAATATTACTCTGGCTGATATTGAGAAACTCCGATGCGACGCTGTATTCGGTTAGTTGATTCTGGTTGATCTCAAACTTGACTTTTTCAGGATATGCATATCCCTCTGGTATGTCATTCATGGCAACCGCCCAGCAGTTTATGTCGGGCGCTTCTGTGGATAAGGCCTCAACAAGATCAGTCGTAAAGGTTGCAATACCGCACCGGCGGGGTAAATAGTTGCCGATAACGGCAACTGAACCGATTCTCTCATAATACTGAACAACAGATGCCATAATAACTCCATAAAATAAGTGTTGTGCCTAGTCTAAATTACATCCGCCTTAGGATTTGCGATTTTTCGTGTTCTTTACTAATATAATACCATGACACAAATAATCAAATTATTCCTCGGAACGCTCAGAAAATCCTTATTCTCAAGGAAACAGCTTGTATTAGAAAACCTCGCCCTGCGGCATCAGCTATTAATCCATCAGAGATGACAAATTACAATCTATTCTCGGCGGACTCAATCACCGGTATTACTGGAAAGCAGCTTAATATTTCTCCTTCCCCAACATGCATTTCTAAGGAAAACTCTGCCCAAAATAACGGAATTATCGCAATTCCCTCCAAATTACATTTCCTTCTCGCGATTTCCCCGAACTGTTGAAACCGAATTAGGTGAGAGTTCTCCTCATCTCTTGAGTATTTTTGTTAATTATTGCGGGAATTGTAGTTTGACTAGGGACAGGAAACAGTTCGACAAGAGCCACCATTCGCGCGCCGGGGAAATTTTAGGTTCACTGGATAATGTGTTAAGGGAAGTTGTAGAAGGTGTTCCGGCTGCGATATCGGGCTGCAAACAGTGTCACGGCGGTGAGGTAAAAATGCTGGTTGACGGCAGACTTGATCCAACAACTTGGCCCAATACCGGTATCGGCAGACTCAATCCTGATGGCAGCAAGGG
>JACNGQ010000244.1 GCA_014384025.1 Planctomycetota bacterium
TAAGCTGTCGACATATCCCGGCAAAATATATGAAGATGGCATACAGGCTTTGGTTGATACTGTAATGAAATCTCGCAAGCCGATAAAAGTGGTCGCAGTCGGTCCTTTGCCTAATATCGCGGCCGCACTTGAACGCGAGCCGCAGATAGCTGAGAAAGCGGAATTTGTCGGAATGCACGGCAGTGTTTACCGTGGATACGGGAACAGCTCGGAACCGAGTGCCGAATATAACGTCAAGGCTTGCGTTAAAGAGGCCCAAAAAGTCTTTGCCGCAGGCTGGAATATGACAATTACACCTCTGGATACATGCGGTATAGTCCAGCTTAAAGGCCAAAAATATCAAAAAGTCCTGAACAGAAACAGCCCTTTAACACGGGCTTTGATTGAAAACTATCGTGCATGGTACAAACAGGGAATACTGAACGAGAATAAAGATTTGAGCGAGGCAGAGGTCAATAAAAGGGTCGATAAAAAACTCAATTCGAGCAGCTCAACGCTTTTCGATACGGTGGCTATTTATTTAGCTATGTCAACCGACCTTGTTAAGATGGAAAGACTCCGAATCAAGGTTACCGACGATGGGTACACAAGAATAGACAAAAACGCCAAAGTGATTAACTGTGCCACTGAATGGAAAGATTTGAGCGCTTTCGAGGATTTCCTGGTTGGCAGATTAACGAAGTAATAGACTTTTCGCCGAATTGCTCTGAAAAAGATATTCAGTATGAGGGCAAACGATTAAAAGAAGCAAATCAAAAATTGTCGTCGTTGGCAGTTCTAATATGGACTTGGTGGTAAAATCTCCGAGAATACCTGCTGTGGGGGAGACTATTTTAGGCCGAGATTTCATAATGACTCCCGGCGGTAAAGGCGCAAACCAGGCGGTGGCTGCTGCAAAATTGGGGGCCGAAGTTTATTTTATAGCCAGGCTGGGTGATGATATTTTCGCAGAGCAGTCTTTAAGTAATTTCAAAAAAGAGGCGGTAAGCACGAAATATATTACCCAAACCAAAGAAGCTCCCTCCGGAGTGGCCCTGATTACCGTTGATGATGCCGGTAATAATGTAATTGTAGTAGCTCCCGGAGCGAACCAAACACTGTCCCCCGATGATGTTAAAAGAGCAGAGTCTGATATTGTTTCATCGGGAGTATTGGTTGCCCAGCTCGAAATTCCATTAGAGACAGTCGAATATGCTGCTCAGTTGGCAAATAATTGTGGTGTGCTTTTTATCCTGGACCCGGCTCCGGCCCAAAAGCTCAGTCCGGAGCTTCTTAAGATGGTTGATATACTGACACCTAATGAAACAGAAGCTCAGATTCTCACCGGCATAGAAGTAGCAGATGAGGAATCGGCCTGTATAGCGGCAAAGAAGTTGTTAGAATATGGAGCCAAATCAGTTATTTTAACTATGGGTGCAAAGGGTTTTTTGATAGCCGGCAGTGATAGAATGGAATTTGTTTCTGCTGTAAAGATTGATGCTGTCGATAGTACGGCTGCAGGAGATGCTTTTACAGGAAGCTTGGCGGTCTCTCTGGCTCAGGGAAAAACATTATACGATGCCGCCTTATTTGCTAATCATGCGGCGGCTCTTTCCGTAACTAAAATGGGTGCACAGTCTTCGATGCCCACCAGGGAAGCTGTAGAAAGTTTTATGAAATAGTCTGCTCAAGGAGTAAACGATGAGAAAGTGTAATAGGTCAATTACAATTGTTCTTATTTTCTGTACTGTGATTTTATCCATTCTTGCAGTTGGTTGTAAGCAGCGCAAGTCGGACAAACCGGCAGTTGCATTGATAATGAAGTCTCTGGCCAATGAGTTTTTCAAGACGATGGAGGAAGGCGCCAGAACGCATCACAAAGAACACGAAGATGAATACGAGCTTAAAGTAGTCGGTATCAAAGACGAACAGGATGTAGGCAAGCAAATCGATTATGTCGAGTTGATGATTGCCCAGAGGGTGGACGCAATTGTGATTGCCCCGGCGGATTCCAAGGCTTTGGTACCGGTTTGCAAGCGGGCAATGGATGCAGGGATCATAGTAGTTAATATCGACAACAAATTTGACTCTGCCGTTTTAGAAGACAAGGGTGTCAAGATACCATTTGTCGGGCCGGATAATCGCAAAGGTGCAAGACTTGCCGGTGAGTATCTGGCTGGCAAACTAAAGTCGCCGGACAAAGTGGCAATTATCGAAGGAGTGCCCAATGCATTCAACGGCATTCAGCGAAAGCTTGGTTTCGAGGACGCAATGAAAGCGGCCGGAATGAGTATTGTCAGCTCCCAGTCGGGGTACTGGGAGACGTCGAAAGCCGAACCGATTGTCTCGGCGCTAACTACGGAGTATTCAGACCTGAAAGCAGTCCTTTGTGCCAATGACAGTATGGCCCTCGGCGCGATAGCGGCAATTAGGGCCGCAGGCAAGTCTGACGACATTCTCGTTATTGGCTTCGACAATATCACAGCGGTACAAAGATTGCTTAAAGAAGGAAAGATTCTTTGCACCGTTGACCAGCATGCGGACAAATTAGCTTTGTACGGTATCGAATACGCCCTTGAAATGCTTAAAGGAGGTACGCCTTCAGATAGAGAGACTCCCGTTGAGCTTATTACAGTTGAAAGCCTTAAATGAAATCCGCTATGAGTGGAACACTTTTCAGAGCATGTGACATTAACAAATCATTCCCCGGTGTGCAGGCTCTTTCTGCGGTCGATTTTGATTTGAGAGCCGGTGAGGTCCACGCCCTGGTGGGTGAAAACGGTGCCGGCAAAAGTACACTGACGAATATCATAGCTGGCTTGGAGAAATCCGATTCGGGTAGGATGGAGCTTTATGGACAGCAGTATCGGCCAAACGGCAGAGCTGATGCCGAAGCACATGGTATCCGGATGGTAATGCAGGAGCTTCATCTTATTTCCAACCTGAGCGTTGCGGAAAACATCTTTATCGAAAAATTGCCAAACAGATTCGGGTTTATTAACTATAACAGGCTTAACCATGATGCAGCTGAAATTATGGAACAAGTTGGTCTTGGAAACATTGACCCCGATATGCCTGTGAGGCTGCTGGGAGTTGGGCAGCAGCAGATGGTTGAAATAGCGGCAGGATTATCAAGGCGATGCAGGATACTGGCGCTGGACGAGCCGACAGCGTCACTTACCGATAGGGAGATAGAACTTCTTTTCGCTCAAATCAGTAAGCTCAAGGCCGAAGGAGTCGGCATCATCTATATCTCACATCGTATTGAAGAGGTTACTCGTATAGCTGACTGCGTTACGGTGCTGCGGGACGGAAAGGTTATCTCAACTAATCCAACGAGTGAGCTGTGTGTTGACGATATTATTCGTAAGATGGTAGGCTGTGACTTAGAGCATGAAAAATTGCGCTATCACTCAGAAACCAGCGAAGTAGCGCTTCGTGTTGTCGGGCTTAAGCGGGGCCAAAAAATTAAAGATGTTAGCTTTGAAGTTCGTCGGGGTGAGGTTCTTGGTGTCGCAGGGCTGATGGGTTCAGGCCGGACTGAGACGATGCGAGCGGTATTCGGAGCAGACCGACCTGACAGTGGCCAAATATATTTATATGGAGCAAGTAAACCGGTCAAAATCCGCAAGCCTCGTGATGCAGTTCGAAATGGCATCGCTTTCCTTACCGAGGACCGCAAAGAGCAGGGATTGCTGTCGGGATTATCTGTGCGTGTTAATATCTCGCTGACGCGGTTAAGAGGTATTAGCAGGCTTGGATGGATGGATATAGCTGAGGAGCGGTCTGTAGCGGATAGATACATAGCTGCTCTGGGTGTACGCTGTTCATCTAATGAGCAGACAGTTGGGCAGTTGAGCGGAGGCAACCAGCAGAAAGTAGTTATCGCGAAATGGATATACAGAGACTGTGATGTTCTTATTTTCGATGAGCCTACCAGAGGTATTGACATTGGGGCCAAATTCGAGATATACCGCATGCTCGCGGAGCTTGCGGAAAAAGGGAAAGCTATTATTATGGTTTCATCGGACAACAAAGAGCTTATGGCTGTTTGTGACCGTATTATGGTGATGTCGGCGGGTTTGGTTGCGGCTACATTCGGGCCGACTGAGTGGAGCCAGGAAAAAATAATGTCTGCCGCTTTTAGTCGGTACTTAGGCGTCTGAGCAATAGCAAGAGAAGATTATGCGAAAGATAAATAATAAGGTTTTTTTGAATCTGCCGACTTTTGTTACGGATTATATTGGCATGGCTTTGGCACTGGTCTTGCTGTTAGTTATATTCGGCCTTTCCGCTCAGAACTTTTTTACCCTCACGACCTTCAAGACAATCGCCAATCAAATACCGGATATAACTATCGTAGCTGTCGGGATGACATTTGTGTTAATAATTGCGGGGATAGATTTATCGGTAGGGTCCGTTATGGCTTTAGCCAGTGCGGTGTTGGGTCTTTCTCTGGTCAAATTCAATTTCCCGCTCCCGGCAGCAATTGCAGTATGCCTTGTGGTAGGTATTCTTTGCGGTACGGCTAATGGTCTGGTAATAATACGGTGGAAGCTGCCGGCTTTTATCGTTACTTTAGGAATGCTGGAAATAGCGCGTGGTGCTGCCTATCTTGTAACAGATTCACGAACTATATATATTGGCGGACCTGTGGAGGTAATCGCCGAGGCTTCAATTCTTGGACTTTCTCTTCCATTTATCATAGCCGTTGCGATTGTTGTTGCCGGGCAGTTGCTTCTTTCACGTACCGTTTTCGGACGCTATCTCATAGCCATTGGCACAAATGAAGAGGCGGTGCGCTTGTCCGGAATCGATCCGCGCGGGCTTAAGCTCGCGGTCTTCGCACTGTGCGGTTTTCTGACATCTATAGCGGCGGTGATACACACGGCAAGGCTTTCATCAGCCAATCCCAACACCGGTTACGGTTTGGAGCTTCAGGCTATCGCAGCAGTGGTCATTGGGGGCACAAGTTTGATGGGCGGCCGCGGGTCGGTGGTAAGCTCGTTCTTCGGCGTACTTATCATTGCGGTTTTAGGTACCGGCCTGGCACAGATTGGAGCACAGGAATCGACTAAAAGGCTTATCACAGGCTGCGTTATAGTAGCGGCTGTTATCCTGGATCACTATCGCCATCGTATTCGCAACCATCAAAAAAAAGCGTAATCTGTGTATTTCGGCGGGTTTCCCGACGATTTTGTTTAACAGAAAACGTAACAATAAAGTCTTTTTTTGGCCGTATTTTGTCGTTTTTTTATTATATTCGATATACAGGTAAGAGTTTACTTGACAAATGGGCGCGAATATGGATAATAGGGGGCAGAGGTAAGTTCATATTTAAATATATGGAGAGAAAACAATGCGTGTGCTTGTAAAACAAAGCGACGGTGCCACCAAAGAACTCCAGTTTACCGAAGGCCCGATTTCCATTGGCAGAGGGGCAAACAATCGAGTTTTTCTACCAGATACAGGGGTCTCAAGAGAGCATGCGGTAATTCGCGACTCGGGTGGTGGAAGATGGATGATTGAAGACTTAGGCTCGTCTAACAAAACATATCTGAACAATAAGGAAATTCACAAGGCCGAAATTAAACACGGCGATTGTCTTCGTATAACTGATTTTACCCTTGAAATCATTCTCGAAGAAGAAGCCCGTGCTGATGAACCAATTCACGCCGAGGATACACTTCTTCATGTTTCGGCGGCCCTGACCACACCTAAGCACGAAACTGTTGTAAGAAGACCTGACGCCCAGCACGCGCCTGCTATGAGATTAGCGGCCAGGAGATTGTCGGATTTTTCGAAAGCAACCAATATTATTTTTGAAGCCGGCAGTCTCGATGGGATGTTATTGACCTTGTTGGATGTTACTTTGGAACAGTTCAGTGCATATCATGTTTGGTGTGCTTTGAGAAAAAAACCAACCGGACCGATGACCTGTCACGGGGGCAAAAGACGAGATGGCACACCGGTTCAGCTTAGTGAATTACAGCTCAGCGAGAAAATAACTCAGGCAGTTGAAAAGGGGCAGTTTTTTGTAATGCCGAGTGTATCAGCTCAAGTGGAGAAAAAGGACAAAATACGTTCGGCTATGGTTGCGGCGATTATGCGTCCGACCGGTTGTTTCGGTGTGCTGTATGCTGACAACGCTATGATACACGAGCATTACAGTCTCAGCGATTTGGACTATCTGATGCTGATTGCAATGCATACGGCCGCTATACTGAAAAGATTTCTGGGTTAGCAGCTCCGCCGGGCAAAAACAACGGTCTATTTCCACTCAGAGTTGCTTCCGGACAAATTCTGAAGATGTTAACTGTTTCAAAATGTGTACCTGAATAACCTGCTTGTTATCCATCTTATCTTCCACAAATGAGTATAATAACGTGCGTTTGAAGAAAGATCCCGCAATAGTTGATATGGTTTCGCAACGCGAATTTCCTTGCATTTGATGGACATTTGCTTTATTCTTGGCGTTCAAGTAAAAAGCAGGGTGACAATACTAAGTAAGGAGAAAACACAGATGGCAAAAAAAGAACAAACCAGAAGACAATTTATTAAGATAGCGTCAATAAGTGCGGCGGTTTCGCTGGCTGGCGCAAGAAGCTCTCTGGGGCAGGTTCGTGGTTCAGCACCGCGCCAAGCCGCTAAGCAACGGTTCAAATTAGGCCTGGCCTCGTACACCTTAAGAAAGTTCAACCTGGATGATACATTGGCGATGACCAAACGGGTTGGTTTGAAATATGTATGTTTTAAGGATTTTCATTTAGCAATGGACAGTACACCCGCTCAAATCCGGGCTGTCGTGGCAAAAGTCAAAGAAGCTGGACTGGTACTCTACGGCGGGGGAGTAATCTATATGAGAAACCGGGAGCAGATGAATCAGGCTTTTGATTATGCCAAAGCTGCCGGGATGAAGGTGATTGTCGGCGTCCCAATCCCTGAATTGTTGCCGTTGATTGATGAGAAAGTGAAGGAATACGACATTAAAGTGGCCATTCACAATCACGGGCCGGGGGATAAAGTTTATCCCACGCCGGCCAGTGTCTATGAAAGAGTAAAAGATTTGGATAAACGGATTGGTCTTTGCAATGACATCGGACATACGACCCGAATAGGTTCGGATCCGGTGGTTTCAATTGAAAAATTTGCGGACAGATTGTTGGATGTGCACATTAAGGATGTTTCGGAGGCAACGGCAAAAGGACATGGAGTGGAAATCGGACGAGGAGTGATAGACATCCCGAAGTTCTTAAAGATGCTCGTAAAGATCAAATATTCGGGCATCGTTTCGTTTGAGTACGAAAAGGATGCTGATGACCCATTGGCAGGGCTGGCCGAGTCGGTTGGATATACCAGAGGGGTACTGGCGGCCATCTGATGATAAGTCATTCATTATTAAGATAAGTGGTATTTACATTACAAAGGTGATTAGGTTATGCCATATAACATCCGATTGGTCAGTACATACCCGCCGCGCAGGTGTGGTGTAGGTACGTTTTCACGCGATCTGGCCTCTGCGCTGGAACACTTTACTGCCGAAATTGGCTATATAAGAGTTGCAGCGATTAACAACAATAGTGGGCCGTATGGTATTCCAGTTGACCTTATTATAGATCAATATACTCCTCAATCCTGGGCCGATACGATCCGGCATATCATGACCCGTGCAGGCGAAAGTAAAAATCCTACGGTTGTTTTACTGCAGCACGAATACGGACTTGACCCGGATAAGGATGGAAATGATGGCCAGGGGACTAATTATGTTGACATGGCAAAAGTTTTTCAGAAGAATGGATTGACTACTTTGGTTTATCTGCACACTGTTCTGGATGAACCGGATATCCATCAGAAAAAAACTATACAAGAACTCGCACAATATAGTGATGGGCTGATTGTTACCACGGAAAGTGCGATTCATATACTCGAATCCGATACTTATGGAATCGACCACTTAAAGCTAAAGCACATTGATCACGGCATCAGGATGCACAATCCTTCTCAATTTGATCGATTGGAAATAAAGAAGGAATTGGGGCTTGAGAACCACTTTCTTGCCATAACATTAGGTCTCCAGTCCCCCGGCAAAGGTTTGCAGTACAGTATTCAGGCGTATGGCAGGTTTGTAAATGAGTCATGTACGGACGAGCAAAGAAAAAAAATGGTTTATCTGATTCCCGGCCGGTGTCACCCGGATTTTGTTAAGGCCGAAGGCGGTGTTCCGTACCGTGAGTATCAGGAAATGCTGGGTAAGGCGCTTGAAAATGCCAAAGTTAGTTGGTGCAAAGTTAGGGATCTTGATGGTGTTGACTTTTGTAAATATGACATTGTGTTTTATGATACTTTTCTGAACGAAAGCGATCTGCTTCAATTCTACGGGGCCACGAATGTGATGCTTTTGCCCTATTTAAATATGGAGCAGATATCAAGCGGAATACTTGCCGATACGCTTGGTTCCGGCAGGGTGGCCATAACAACAAAATTCAGATATGCAGTAGAGTTAATTCATTCGAATAAGCGATGTCCGGAAGACGTTATCATCGGACGGTATTCCAGAGGCATTTTGGTAGATCCGGGGGAGCCTTCAATCGAGCAAATAGCAAAAGGTCTCGATTATCTTGTTTTCAACAAGAATAAGCGACTGATGATGGAAAAGCAGGCCCACCAGAGGGGTTATCAGATGAGCTGGAACAATAGCGCCTGGGGATTATTGCAGTATATAGACTTTGTAAGAGAGCAAAAGGAGATTGTTACGGGCAGAGGTATAACGTTTACGCGAGAGAAACCTTCTGTTCTGCAAATACCCAAACGCCGAATCCCGGAAATTGTTTAGTGCGCTATCAGACAAGCTTAACAGGTTTCTGCTCTTTGGCGGACTTATATATTGCCAGAATCACTTCCACTGCCTTACGGGCTTCACGTCCATCGATCCAGAAGTCTTCACCGCTTTCCAGCGATTCGATAAATGCTTGAAAATTACGCGTATGATTCTCATATGAGATGGCTGCCGGGTCGGAGACGCCGCCGCCGCCTTCGATTTCGCCGAATTTTTTTCGGATTTGCTCGTCTTCGGGTTTTTCGTCAACAAATTGCCAGTGTGTAATGCTGTTTTCGACGTTTATAACAGTGCCTTTTGTACCGGTAATTTCAAAACGCCTGAATTGTCCCGGGTGCGAGGCCGTTGTTCCGTAGATAACGCCCAATGCACCGGTGGTGTATCGCACCACAGCAGTGGCGGTATCTTCTGTTTCAATCTGAGGGTGCCCCAGTTTGGCCGTGAATGCCTGCAAAGATTCGATTGGCGGCATTACATCGCAAAGCATATCAACCATATGAATGGACTGGTTCATCAGCGCTCCCCCGCCGTCAAGTTTCCATGTGCCGTGCCATGAGTCTTTGTAATACTCGTCGGTGCGCCACCAGGGAACATATATGCTGGCGTAAGTAATCACCCCGAAGCGTCCGGAGTTTATAGCTTCCCTGAGAGGCACCATCATATCGTTAAATCGATAAGGAAATATGCCGCCCAAACGCGTGCTGCTTTTTTCATGGGCTTCTATCATGGCGTCGATTCGTTCCAGTGTAATCTCCATAGGCTTTTCGCATAATACATGTTTGCCGGCCTGTGCTGCGGCAACCGTCGGCTCCATATGAAATCCGCTCGGTGTGGCGATAGTAACAATATCTATCTTCTCGCTCTTAAGCATATCTTCGTAACCGTCAAAGGCCTGAACGTTGAACTTATCTGCAAGTTGTTTAGCTCTTTCCGGAACCTTATCGCAACAGCCGATTAGCTTAGCGTTGGGAATATCACCAATGGCTCTTGCATGAAAATCAGCGATTAGTCCGGCGCCAACGATTCCAAAATTCCAGGTTTTCATCTGTGTTTTCCTTTCCGTCTGAAGCCCGTTAGAAATTCTCTCTTTCTAATGGGCTAAAATTAATCACAAGCCAGTCCGACCTCGGCTGAAAGCTCTCTAACGGCGGCGATGGCCCTTGAAAAAAGCTCAGGACCTGTCGAGCCTCCGAACTGACCGCCGGATTGCAGGTGAGGCTCCATCGTAAGACAGTCGTCGTAGTTCATAGCCGCAAGCTCTGCAAGTAGCTCTTTGATTTGCCCGTCGCCTTCTCCCGGTATGCTGCCTACGTCTTTTGCACCGAGCTTCCAGTCTTTGATGTGAATATGGACAACATAAGGCTTCATAATTGGCCAGCAGGTCTCGACATTATCTAATTTCTTTTCTCCCCATACGAAATTAGCCGGGTCATATACCAGACGAAGTTTAGGTGAATCAATGGTCTTCACAATATCAACGCAGTTCTCCGCTGTATGGCCGTAAATATGAGCCTCATTTTCATGCACCATCGTAACATTGACATCACTTAGTATCTCAACCTTGGCGGCCATCCGTTCCATAACCTCCTCGCGATAATCATCGATATTTTTACCTTCCGGAGCATAATAGCTGAACATTCGTATGAATGGAGTTTCAAGAAACATGGCCAAATCAACGGCGTGTTTGAATTTATCCAGGTGCGGCTCGAAGGGCTCGTCGAGTTTTACCTTGCCTATGGGTGAGCCGATGGCGCTAACCTTCAGGCCGTGGTCCTGTATCATCTTTTTTACTTCATTCAGCTCGTTTTTTGTCAGGTCCATCAGGTTTTTTTTATCGACAAAACGTGGTTCAATATAACCGACATGTTCGCCGGCCAGGTATTTAACCTGCTCTAAAAAGCTGTCGGTTACTTCATCCGCGAATGCACTTAATTTCGCCATTTTCAGTTACTCCAAAATTTAAGGATAAAAAAGTTCAGAATTTACTTTTCAAAACTTGCCGCTTTTTCCGGCAGGTCTCTTTTGATTTCATCAAGTCTGTAACCAAAACCCGGGCCGTTTATTGTCGATAAGTCAACCTGGCCGTTACGTCGTCGATAAAGCCCCGGGTGTACCACCTCCTCCGGCGCCGAAGCTGCAGGATAGAATTGCATCGCATTGGTCTCAACACCCATGATTGTTCCCGCATGCGCCGCTAAAAGAACGTGAGGAATCTGTGCCAGCATCGGATTGGTCAAGTCCTGCACCATCAGGGTCATCCCATGCGCCTTGGCCCAGCACAAGCTCAGCAATGCACCGGTTTGGGTTTTGCAGGTTTTGAGCGCAACTCCTGTCCAGCCCAGTTTTCTTCCGAGTCTGACTATTTTCCAGTCATGTGCGCTTTCGTCCATAAACAATGGCTTTCTCGCCGAGACACTGTGAACATCAATCTGGTTCTCTTCAAGATTGTATGGAAACGGCTGCTCAACATATAAAAGCTGCTGGTAAATTCGAGGATGCTCTTGCACCAATCTGTCAAGGATGTCATTCACATAGGCGGGATCGGTAACAGTGCAGTTAAAATCGCTGGTCAGCCATACAACATTATTCTCAATTGCGATTTTGCCGACCTTAATCAAACGTTCGTAGTCCCACGAAGAATCGTTGCCGCGCAGTTTCACCTTCAAACACGTCAGCCCATCTCGTTTTATCCAGTCCGGCAGTAAAACCGGATAGCCGTCGTCTGGTTCCTGCCCTGTTAGCTCTGATGTGTCGAGCAAATCCTTACCACCTACAAGGTGCCATGCAGGCAAAGCCTTCGCAGGAGGGGCGGCGAGAAAATCTTCAGGGTATTTGCCCGCAAATGATATATCTGCATTCTCGGCCGGCTCGATGAAATCGGACAGATCAGTGTTCATAAATTCGGCATTGTAAGTCGTGTACACATCCCGCCCCAGAAGCTGACCGTAGGCATCGTGTATGGCAACATCGAAGGCCGAGCTGCAAACCAAAGCCGCCAGATGTGGCATCGGCCCTACCTGTTCTGTCCATTTATTGTTGAGCTGGTCGAGAAGGCCGGGCATTATCGATTCAATAAAATCATGACCTAATTCCATCGGATGGCCCTGCCGGTCGAAATCTACCCATGCCTGAGCAAGCATCCGGCAGAAATCTTCCATCACCTCGTTTCTTTCATTATGTCCCAGGCTGCTGCTGGGCCATGCCCATTCGGCACTTAGTGGAGTTTCCCCCCATCCTTGTGCTCTCTTTCCTTGTTTGTTCGCCACCGTTACACAAACCCGAACACAGGTAACATGTGTTACTACCTGGGTTCCGAACTTAAGGGGAACTCTTGTTTCCACAGGAATAAAGTACACATCAACTGATACAGGGCTAATATCGGTTTTCATATTTTCCTCGTTGTAATTGTCCGATTATTTTCAATCATTTACCGATGATTCATTAGAATGATTTATAACTTACGAATGATTATTGTCAACTCTAACTTTGCCGCAATCTCAAACTAACCCTTTATTTCAACAAGGTAGTAAAATTGTTTTGTAATTATTTCTTTTTGTATGAGGTCTTGTGAAAGGCGAAAGTTTAGGTTATATTTATCATTCCAAATTAGCCAAAACCTCTGTATTCGAAAAGGACGTCTTTTTGGGTTGATTTGTCGGCCTGTATCTATATAATCTTGAAAAGACGTTTTGTGGGAGGCAGTAATCTTTAAAAAATGTATTTGTGAACAGTTTCAAAATAAAGGATATCATTTCGAGGTATTATTGAAAGGAGCAAATATGAAACTCAACCGAAAATTGAAGATGGGAATGGTTGGTGGCGGGCCGGGTGCGTTTATAGGTGAAGTACACCGCAAGGCGTCAAGTTTGGATCATGGTATCGATTTGGTGGCCGGGGCCTTTGACATTAATCCCAAAAAATCCAAGCAAATGGGGCGCGAGCTTCTTCTCGAACCCAGGCGTGTCTATGGTACCTACCAGCAGATGATCGAAGGCGAGCGTAAACTTGCCCCGGGTAGAAGGATAGATTTTGTCGCGATTACTACGCCGAACAACTGGCACTTTCCTATCGCCAAAGCTTTTCTGGAAGCCGGTTTCCATGTAATGTGTGAAAAACCAATGACGATCAACGTCAAAGAGGCGAAGGAACTACAAAAACTCGTCAAGAAGTCCCGCTTGGTCTTTGGCCTTATGCATAATTACACCGGTTATCCGATGGTCAAGTTAGCTCGGGACATGGTACGAAAAGGTGAATTAGGTAAGATTCGCAAGATAGTCGTACAATACCCGCAGGGCTGGCTCGCAACCGCTCTTGAGAAAACTGGCCAGATGCAGGCCGCCTGGCGGACCGACCCTAAGCAAAGCGGCGGCGCCGGCTCAATGGGTGACATCGGTACGCACGCCGAGAACCTCTCGGAATATATTACAGGATTGAAGATTACGCAACTCTGTGCCGACCTGACCATTTTTGTTAAAGGCCGTCGCCTGGATGATGATGGCAATGTCCTTTTAAGATTTAACAATGGCGCTAGAGGTGTCCTTCACGCCAGCCAGGTATCCATAGGCGAAGAGAATAATCTGGCCATCTGGATTTATGGTGAAGACAAAGGACTGGAATGGCATCAGGAACATCCCAACTACCTGTATGTAAAATTCCCGAACGCTCCTGAGCAGGTTTGGAAGCGGGGCAATCCTTATATCGCTGCAAAAAGCGCCGCGGCGGCCCGGGCAACACGACTGCCCTCCGGTCATCCTGAGGCCTTCTTTGAAGCCTTCGCAAACAATTACCTCAACTTTGCCGATACCGTGCGGGCGAAAATTACAGGGAAAAAACCGAGTCCGCTGGCACTGGACTTCCCGAACGTGGACGATGGCCTTCGCGGCATGCTGTTCATAGAGACTGTCCTGGCCAGCACTAAGAGCAAACAAAAATGGACTAAATTTAAAAAGTAGTGGTTCTCTTATATTGTTTTCACTGCTTTGTATCTTGAGTTTTATAAATTGAAACCGTGTGGTTTTTAAGCCGCACGGTTTCAAATGTGTTATTTTAGAGGAGATTTTAGTGATGTCCAGACAAGAAAAAATTACTCGGCGTCGGCTCCTTAAGCAAGCGACAGGAATTACTGCCGGCGCAATATCATTTCCATATGTCGTGTCTTCATTCGCTTTAGGTAAATCTGGTGGCGTTGCCCCGAGCAATCGTATTGTGATGGGCAGCATTGGTGTGGGTGGTCAGGGCACCTCGAAGATGCGTGCATTTCTGAGCAATGAGGATGTGCGGGTTGTAGCCGTTTGTGATGTTGTTACTGACCGCCGGCAGAAAGCCAAAGATATTGTTGACGGCCGCTATGGCGACAAGGGCTGTACTGCTTACAATGACTTTCGCGACCTGCTCGCTCGCAAAGACATTGATGCCGTGGTGATTGCTCCTCAGGACCACTGGCATGCGTTAATGGCTGTTGCAGCCGCACGGGCCGGTAAAGATATTTACTGCGAAAAGCCCCTGGGTGTGGCGGTAACAGAAGGCAAGGCGATTCGCGATGCAGTGCGAAGGTACGGCCGGGTATTCCAGACCGGCACACAGCAGAGGTCGGACCGCAAATTCCGTTTCGCCTGTGAGCTTGCGCGAAGTGGATATCTTGGCAAACTCCACACAGTAAAGGTAGCTGCGCCAGGACCTGAGTACAAACGGTCATATCTCAAACCTACAACCGAAGAGCCGATTCCTCCTGGGCTCGATTACAAAATGTATGTTGGGCCGGCTCCCTTGAAACATTACAACGCCGGCAGACACGCCTGGCCGGACTGGTACCTGATATGGGATTACTGCGCTGGTTTCATCGTCAACTGGGGTGTTCATCATCTGGACATTGCTAACTGGGGCTGTCCGAGCCTAACAAAAGAGCCGTTTGAATTTAAGTGCACAGGCAGCTATCGCAACGATGGTCTCACCGACAATATTAATGATTGGCAAGCTGAATTCAACTACGCCAGCGGCCTGCGAATGGCTTATACGGACACCGGCAACCCAATTAAACAAGGCTGTCGATTTGAAGGCGACAAGGGGTGGGTACATGTCAGCCGCAGCGGGATTTGGGCTGAGCCGGCTTCACTGTTAGAGGTAAATATTAAACCTGATGAGATCCGTCTCCACGAATCTAAGGACCATCATCGTGATTTCCTGGATTGTGTTCGAACACGCCGAGATCCGGTATCTCCGGTTGAAGCCGGTCACGAAGCTTCCTGGCTCGGTTTGGTCGCCGAAATTGCTGCAAGACTAAAGCGCAAGCTCAAGTGGGACCCGGCCAATGAGCGGTTCATCAGTGATAATGAAGCGAACCGAATGTTGACCCGGCCTATGCGGAGTCCCTGGCGTTTATAAACGAATAAGGTCAATGGTGAGTGCTCAATTAATCCATCAGGTTACTGTTACAAAGTTTTTAGAAAAGCATACTACTCTGTCATTCCCGCGAAAGCGGGAATCCAGGAAGAAAACAGGTTGAGATGAATCAACGAACAAATTTCTGTCTAAAAACATATTTACGGTAGTTTAATCATTCACCAATTAACTATTTAAATTAAGGAGCTTATCAGAATGGGCAATATATTTATCGGCTTAAATACCGAATTTTCCCGTAGCAGCGACAAGCCTTTTGAATGGGCTGTTGAGAAAACCGCCGAGATGGGCTATGAGTTCATAGAGCCTATGGTTCACTTCGGACGGGAGCTGATGAGCGAGGCCGGATATTTCCACACCGTCTCGATGTTTGACGATCCATACCGAATAAAGGATGCATGTGACAAAGCGGGATTGAAAATGTCCGCCTTGCAGTCGCACGGTCCTTTGGGCAGGCCCGAGGTTCATGGTGAATACATCAAGATGGCGATTCGTGTCGCCGCTGAGATAGGAGTGCCCGTAATCAATACCGATGAAGGCATCAAGGCTAAATGGACGACCGAAGAAGAAGACCATGTATTGATTAAATATACCCTTCAGGAAGCGGCCTTTATCGCCGAGCGCCGGGGTGTTGTAATCGGCCTCGAACCTCATGCGCAATACTCAAAAACGCCGGATGGTCTGGATCGTATCTACAATCTTGTAAAATCGCCGGCCATCGGCATCAACCTCGATACCGGTAACGCCTATCTGGCCGGGCAGGATGTCTATAAATGGCTGGAACGTGTCGCTGAAAGGCTGGTACATCTGCACGCAAAAGATATTTCAGTAGAACACTCCGAAGCCGAGCGCGGAAAAGTGACCGGCACACCGGTAGGCTGCGCCTGCGGCGACGGCGTTATCGATTGGGCCAGGGTCATCGAAATCGTAAAAAAGAAGACCCCTCGTGACATCGTATTTTCCGTAGAGTGCGGCACCCCAGACCAGGCACAGCGAAGCCTAAACCATCTAAAAGAGTTAGTATAATATTTGCCGACGAGTTGCGAGTTGACACTACTGTCATCCCGACCGAAGTGGAGGGATCTATTTTAAAATAGTTGCCCGAAGGGCGTCCTTATTTTTGCTATTTACACTTTGATTTTTAATTTCCTGCGAAATTGTCATTCCGCACTTGATGCGGAATCCATGCCGTTATCGTTGTAGAGGCTTCTTCGTGACTTGTGCCATAGGTAACCGCTCTTTATATCTAATTCCCCAATGTAGGGGCAACCCCATGTGGTTGCCCTGATATGTCAGAGCCGCGACAGCAATGCGGCGGTAAAAAAAAGACTGTCTTTTCAACCGGAGTGAGTGAAGCGAACGTAGCGGAGAAATCTGGCACACGAAATTACATTTGCACACATGTACAAAAGCAAGCCATACAATCTGAAAAATTCTGAAATTGATTCTGTTAGATAATTATGTTTATCTAACTTGTTCCGTATCCAGGAATCACAAACCTCTATCTTTCACAAGAAGAATCTTGCCTAAGTAAGAACTTTTATTAATACTGAAGCATATTGCAAATTAATTACTTATCTGCTTTGATTCTTCGTATGATACTCCGTGTCACAGGGCATAGGTCCAAATGTTTATTCTGCAGTTGCTCTTCCCTGTATAGATCCTTCTCCTCTTTGTTTCTATTGTTAGCTAATTTTGTTAGGAAATGTTTTATCGCATCTTTTAAATCTTTAACACCCGCATTTTTTACATCTTTATCACTCGCATCTTTTGCGCGTTTTCCATTACGGTAGAACTCGCCGGTGTAAAAAAAATGTTCTGGGATGAACTTGTGCTCAACGTCAAGATTTTCGTTAATTTTACCTATCTCGAAAAGACCAATAATCCTATTAAGCAATTTCCCTTTTGATATCTCACCATCGAGAATAATATCACCTTCGTCCAGATTAATAATTGCCACACGGTCAAATTCAATACCTAGGTCTTCTACAGTAATGTTGATAAAGCAACCTGTGACATCATCATTGACAAGCGGATTCAACTCATAAGTGCAACTGAGTCGCCAAAATTGTGGTGAGTTGGTAT
>JACNGQ010000250.1 GCA_014384025.1 Planctomycetota bacterium
GAGTGCCTAAAGTGACTAAAGTGCCTAAAGTGAGCTAAAGTTGGGTATCTCATATATCAAATCTCAGATTTAATATTTCATATTCAGTGAGGGCAGAAAAACCCCATTAGAGTATAAGGCACTCTAACGGGGCAAGACACTGCCTCTATAATTAGACGGGTGTGCAGCACTTATGATTTATTATTTACTATTGACTATTTACGATTGATGGTTTGCTAATCCCCGATTACGGCATTCGGGGACAATTTTGACTTGGCTTTCTGGCCTGAACTTCCCCCTTCTGAGGGCTTTCGTTAGCCTGCTGGCTAACACATACGTATTATACCATATTTTAGTCGAAAAATCAACTTAAAAAATCAAAAATCTACTTGACTCCCAATTGTGTACCTGATGCTTGGAAGTTGTTGTTATGGAAGGAGATAAAAATTATGGAAATATTTTATTTTTGTTTTTGAGAGTGAGCGTTTTTGACTGAATATTCGAAGGATTTTCAGCCGTATTGAGAATTGCGTGATGCGTATTGCGTATTGAGAATTTATTGTTTTTTAGCGTTTTTGACTTAAAAAGTCTCGAATTTCGAGGCTGGATTCTTGTAACTCGAGGTTCAATAAGGAGATAAAAATTTTGGAAATATTTTATTTTTGTTTTTGGGTGTGCGCGTTTTTGAACGAAACTTCCTCGAAGTTTCATTAGTTTTGAGTTTTTAGTGTTGAGTTTTGAGTTAAGGTGCCCCTTCGGGCACCTAATTTAACAGATTACTATCATTGGAAAATGGGGATTTTGGGTGAAAAATTGCTTGAATTTGTTGAATATTGGTGGTTTTTCTTTGTTTTTTAGTGTTTTTTGTCGAAAATTGGTAACTATATTGCCTATTTTCACGGTAAAATAAGGCAAAAGACAGCGGGTAGCACAACACAGGTTTATCATTGGATGCTCCATACATCGGTTAGCTGCGAGAAGTTGATACGTTTTTAGCCGTGACAATTTATCGCAATATTAAATTGTCCAACAACGTCTTTATTTATCGCTCAATATTTTTGAAAAATCGGTGTCTTTTGGAATACTATAGCCTACGTACTCTGAAATTCTTTTAATAAAATCATCCTGAAGTTCCGAATCTTCCCTTTTTAAGTCAAGCAATTCCTCTGATCCGCTTTCCACTCCATTAGCGTATGCAGATTCCACAACGCCTTTGATATGCTTGGTACAATAATCTTTGACTTCGTTTTTCCCAGCTACTAATGCAATGTAATCTCGATATCTAATATTCACAATAGAGGCTACTACTGTGAGGATCGCAATGATTGCCATAGCCACCCAAAAAACCATCCACCGGCTTTTGATAAGAAATACGGTATTACGGACGAAGATAAGCGAAATTACTTGAATTAAAAATGCCAGTAAAACATATCCGATACCACACAATGTATCTGCCTTTTGCGTAGCCAAAGACAGAATGTTTTGTTTTGAGGCAAAATCTAATGTTGAATATTTAGGTGAAGTTAAATATACAATAGCTTTAGGAGTTAAAGCCAGTACTCCTTTAGACAAAAAAACGGCACCAATTAAACCAAATAAAGCCGCCAAAAGACTAAGGGATTTATGCAATTCCATTTCATACTCCTATCTTTTAGAAAACTCATATTCCAGTACTACTCATTTTTATGATTGCCGCAGGACTGTCCGAAATACTTGAATAGCTCCTTTTTATTTTCGTTGTTTACAGACTTTTACCTTGTGGTAAATATTTCTTTTCAATCTATTTCTTGACAGTCTGTTTGCGAAACTGAACTTTTTTCTGCGGTTTCTTCGGTTCCATATATTTAACATTCTATTAAATTTATTATATAAAAATCAGTTTAGTTTACCCTTTCGGCCTTTTCACGCTATTCCTTTGCCCCGGCTTTTTCAAGGAGCTTAACAACTTTTGTATGACCATTTTGCGCCGCCATCAAAAGAGCCGTTACTCCATTTTCAGTACTCGTATTAACGTCAGCGCCTTTTTCTAAGAGGATATTGACCATTTCAGTATCGCCTGTGTATGCAGCTACCAGCAGAGCTGTTGCGCCTTTGTTATTCTTGATATTGATCTCGGCACCATTTTCAAGCAGAAGCCCGACAATTGCTGTATGGCCGCTCTTAGTTGCTGCTGTCATCAAAGCTGTCTGGCCATTGTCGGTTGTTTTAGCATTTATATCGATATCCTTTGCCAGTAGAATCTTGGTGATTTCCATATGGTTCTGCTCTGCTGCCAGCATCAAGGCCGTTATGCCTTTGTTAGTTTTCGCATTAACATCAGCACCCTTCTCAAGGAGAAGTTTGACAATTTCCGCGTGGCCTTTGTATGCTGCCCATCCAAGAGCCGTTTTGCCATCGAAATCTTTCGAATTAGCCTCAATCCCATTAGTAAGTAAGCCCTGAACTGTCTGTAAGTCACCATATTTTACGGCTTGAATCAATTTAGCACTGTCTGTTGATTTATAGACTGTCTCATAAGCATCAAGACGCTGCGAGTTTCGAATTTTTTCCGACGGGATACCAATTCTGACAATCCCAGCATAAACCGACCCAAAGATTTTAACGAAACTGTATAACAATGGGACACGATGGGCTAATATAAATGTGCATAACATGACAAAGATAAAACCAGACGGCAGTAGCCACCATGAGTGCAATTTATTTATTCCAAATACCCCTAACAATATTGCGGCAACCATGTAAAATAATGCGCCCATTATTGTAAAGAGGCCTGCTCCAAGTTTAATTCTTACGCCCAGTGACCACGTTACGGCAAAGAAGATTAAAATGGTGTAACCAACGTATCCGAATATTTGCATTTCTTTTTCCTTTAACGCCTTCAGGGGTATAGGATAATGTAAAGAAATTAAAAAGGCAAAAGGAATATTTTAGAGAATTAGTGAATTAGAGATTGGTTAATTAGAAGGATATCAGGGCAAGCACATGGGGAAAGCCCCTACAAAGAGGTTGGCAACTCAATGGATATATCATAAAATTCATTCATGTGCGGGAAGTATGATCCTAATATTCATCACCGTCGTTCCATTCGTCTTGAGGGATATGATTATTCACAAGATGGTTGGTATTCTGTTACGATCTGCGCTTTTGGCCACAAGTGCCTCTTCGGGAAATTTGTCAACGGACAGATTCAGTTATATGAATACGGTCGAATCATAGAGAAATGCTGGAAATGGCTGGCCGAGCAATATGATTATGTGCATTTGGACAGTTACGTAGTTATGCCAAATCATATGCATGGGATTATTATTATTCGTGAGGGCGGTTCACGAACCGCCCCTACAAGCAATACGCAGAAATGCAAACCTTTATCGCGTTTAATTGGGGCTTTTAAGACTGTCTCTACTAAACAGATTAACATCATCCGAAATACACCCGGTCGAAAATTATGGCAGCGAAATTATTACGAACATATCATACGTAATGAAGAAGAGTTGAATCACATTCGTGAGTATATTGCCGAAAATCCTCTCAATTGGGGAACAGATGAAGAAAATCCGGATGTAATGGCCTAACGCGTAAATCACGTAAGGGCGGTTCGCGAAGAAACCCAAACAACAAAAAAATACAAAGGGCGGTTCGCGAACCGCCCCTACGGGGGAGTATTAATTTTTACTGTTCCATCGGGTTCGATAGTTAGATGGTCGTTTTCTTTGATGGAGAAGAAGTCTTTTTCTTTCAGGACTACGATAGGAACAGCTTGATGGTATAGTTCGTCTGAGACTATACTCCCCAGTGCTAAAATTGGATCGACTTTAAGATTAATTATGGCCGCGGGGGCGACACCGGCGGCTATACTTTCCATTAATGTGGCGCTTGATGTGCTCGAACCTCTGCCCTGCGGGAAGACGAACACGCGGCCGGTGACTATCGCTCCTGAAAGCTCATGACGGCGGTCTATTATTTCACCTGTACGCGGGCATATGCCTCCCCAGAAACTTATCGGCTCTTTGGAAACTAAAGCCGCTCCTTCGGCGGAGCCTGCGACTACAGGTTTTCCGGTCAGGATTTTTTCCACAGTGACTCCTTTTTGCATACAAGCCCCTTAACAGCCGAATCAACACACTCAGCCATATTCGCGAATGCGACCTGTACCGACAATTCTCCCGGGGCATAGTATGCGCACTTGCCGGAATTGGTCATAATTACCTTAGTATCCTTAGAGACTATCGGTGTGTGGAACATGCAGGTATCCAGGGTGATTTCTACTCCAAAGTCAGTGAGCGTATTCATAAACTCACTTCTTTGCAGAAGGGAGTAAGATGTTTGGGAGGAAATAACAATAAACCTGACGTCCGGATGGAGCGTTTGGCCTGCTTCTTTGTGGGCTTTTATCAGCTCAGCCAATTGGCGAAACTCGTCGAAGGAAAAATGCGGACAACCCAATACGACCAAATCAAGATTGATACCTTCATGAGCTGTGGACAATTCAGAGGCGGCTTTCTGCAAATCAGAAAGATGAATGTCAATCGCTCTTTCCGGCTGCTCACCCTGGAATGCTTCTTCCAACGTATTAGCTTCCGGGGTAATTCCGATGGCGTGAAAAAGGGCCAGGGCCCCTGAAGAGGCCGCGGCCGCACAAAAAGCTTTTAGCTGGTCGCTCGAAGCTTTAACGGGAAGGCCTTCAATGACCGGGATTTTATCATCGGCCAAGGAGCCTGTTAGATGTCCCAATACTGCGAAAAAAGCATTGCTTTGCATGATGGCAGGATTGATGTCCACGAGCCGTAACAGGATTTGCCCCTTGCGGTTTTGTTTTAGATGCAGGCCGCACTTAGGGACCCTGCCGGTTATGGCCGCACAGATATCAATAAAATCTCCGTATCTGTTGGTTCTGGCCCCGAGGACCGAATTGGCGTAGCAGATGGCGTTGGATTCACCCCAGGCAAGTTGCTGACCGAACCTTGGGGTTAAATAACTTTGATAAGGGGCACAGGTCCAGGTGGGGATACACCCCATATCCGTATAGGCCTTTGCCTGCCTGATGGCTTTGGCGGCAAAATTTTCACTCACTCCAAATTGCCTCCAGTTCTGAAGATCGAGCGGTCCCATATTCAGCGTCGTAGGGATGGATACTTTTGCTCTTTTTGCTGCCAGGGTCTCGGCAAATTCCAGGCCCGTTTCGCTGAGCAGGCCGCAGCCGTCTATGTGGGCCTGGCTGACGTCCATCATTTCCGGCGCATCAACGACATCAGCCATTCTTACCATAATGCGCATGGCCATCTGTGCCGCAGGTCCTTTTTGGCCATTGAGCATCTGCTCATCCTCCTGGCGGAGCTTAACCGACATTGAATCCCCTTATTTACTTTCCTGCATGCTTGCTGCGTTATTTCATTATAAAGATTTGCATTGACAGTGATTACCAGAACAAGAACTGCTGAGAGCCAATGTGCTTTAGACATTTCTTTTTATACTCCATCGTTTATGTAGCTCAAATGATAATGCAGTTATCTGTGCAGTGTGAACTTCGAGACTTAATCCTCTTCAATAGCCCATCCATATTCCTTGTAGAATTTTCGCGAATCCGGGGATGCAAGAAAATTCATAAACTGCCTGGCGGCCTCGGGTTCCTTACTGAAAGACAACAGCCCGACTCCTGTTCCCCTCAGCACCTGCTGTTCTTTCGGTATTTCAATGACTTCTATTCTTTCCGGCTCCAGATGTTGAAAGGCCGTCCAGCCAAATGCGGCGTCGATTTCATTGGTCGCCACTGCTTCAACAATAGCAATGCAGCCGTTGGCGTAGTAACAGATGTTTTGCCGAATCTTGTCCAAAAGTTTCAATCGTCCGCTGATATCTTCCCACAATCCTTTCAGGCAATCTATTACCGATACACCCAAACGAACACCAGGCATAGCTATATCTTCGACGGAACGTATATTCTTAGGATTGCCTGCCGATACAATAATAGCCGAAGTGCGGTATGCTATCGTACGGCGTTGCCCCTTTTGCACGATTTTTCGCACTTCCCCGTCATCAAGTAAGTACTCCGCTCCCGCTATGGCAAGGTCATGTATTCCTGCATCGGATATTTCCAACAGAAAATCATCGCCGCCTGTCTCTCCAGTAGCTTCTTCAGCCACAGGATTGGCACAATGGCGGCTGCATACGTCGATTGCTACGGAGATGCCCGTCTGCTCTTCAAATAATTTGGCAGCTTTTTCCAGTGGTGCTGCACACGCCCTGGCACTGAAAATACGTACAATTTTATTGTCAGATTTCTGACTCATTGTTTATTTCTCCATGTTTAAGTGAACTTACTGTTTTTTGTTCTGTCATACTATTATCAAGACCGGCTCGTCCCGGTTTTGCCGAAGTCATAAACATTTTTAGAGCTGCTATTACAAGAACCGCAGCGAATGCTTTCCTCAATATATGGCCCGGCAGGCGAGAGGCCAATTCTGTTCCAACCAACACTCCGACCAGAGCACCGCATATTATCAATCCAACAGGCAGGAGATTCATCTCAATTTCCGGATTTCTCCAGTACCGCAGCGCCCCGGCCAGTGCCAATGGGGCCATCACAGCCAAGGCCATCCCCTGGGCGCTTTTCTGCCCAAAACCACAAATCAATACGAGTGTGGGGACAATTATAGTTCCCCCGCCTAATCCCAGAGCACCTCCCATGAGGCCTGCACAGATATCCAACACAATAAAAACCCACCACGGACTGGACAATTGGCCTATCATAATTAATCTCCAATTTGCATACTATAAATGACTTCTCACCGGATAAATCCCTTTTATTCCGGAGGTTTGGTACTGTAGTTGTGTTTGTTAAAAATCCGTTGGCCTGCTTCAGATGTAACAAAATTCACGAACTTTTCCGCCAGCTCTTTATGCTTGCTGAATTTCAGCACACCAATATCGACGGTGGAAATTACATTTTTCTCCGGGGGTATGGGTATTTCATCTCCGTAACCACTGTAGTATTTTGCTGTTGCGTCCCAGACGATAACAGCATCGAGGGCTTTGGCCTGTATCTGCATACCCAGCTCATTAACAGTAAGGGATTGGAACACCAGATTTTTTTGTATGTCTTCCCGTTTAATATTGTTCTTTTCGAGTATCTGCTTTGATGTTCTGCCGATTGCACAAGCGTCCGAGTCACCAAGGCCCAGCTTTATTCCGGGTTTTAGCAGGTCATTTAACTCGCGGATTTCTTTCGGATTGCCCTTGCGAACGAGGATAGTTGGAACCCAGCAGCAAACCGATCGTTGGGAAAGAATCATACCTGCCTGGGCGGCCTGTTCAACATAATGTTTGTCGCCCGGCATATAGAGATCGCCCTGTCGTATAAGCTTTATCTTTGACAGCAGCACCTCACTGCCGGCATAATCCGGAGAAATCTTAATCCCATATTCGCGTCCAAAGGTCTCAATCAGCTCATCAGCCGGCGGACGGATACCGGCACCACAATATAACAACAGTTCTTCCTGGGTGGATTGTCCATCTTTTTTGTCGTCACAGCCAATGAACAAAATGGCCGGGATAATAATTACTGCCAATATTACTCGTTTCATGTTTCCCTTCTTACTTGATAAAAGCAACATCCCAGTCTTTCCAGACGGGTTCAAAGCCCTGCTGTTTTATCATAGCAGCCACCTGAGCCGGACTGCGATTATCGTCGATTTCAAATTGCTTAATTGCTTCATTGTGTCCTGAGTACCCGCCGGGGTTGGTCTTGCTGCCGGCGCTAAATTTTGTTATTCCAAGTTTAACCAAATGGTCTCGCAGTTGGGCTCGTTCACGAGTTGACAGCACCAGCCCCGCATCGGCAAAACATAATCGCAGCGCAGTTATCATTTGCACAAGATTCTTATCACTAAGCAAATACCTGAATTGTGAGCTTCCGACTTCCAGGGCCGGCCGGAGCCTCGGAAAAGAAAACGAAACGTGAGATTGCCAGTAGCGCTTGATTAAATAATGGGCGTGCTCGGCAAGGGCCAGTGTTTCAATTCGCCAGTCGGTTAGCCCTAAAAGAACACCTAATCCAACCTCGCGCATTCCCGCGGCGGCAATATTCTCAGGAGTCTCAAGCCTGTTATCGTAGTCGGACTTTGGGCCTGAAGGATGATAGTATTTGTAAGCTTCGCGGTCGTATGTTTCCTGATAGAGTGTTACACCTTCGATACCGGCCTTAAAGAGTTGGGTATATTCGCTACTGCTCATTTGATAAATTTCTATTGAGATTGAGGCGAATTTCCCCCTTAGTTTCCCCGCAAGCTCGACGAGGTAATCAACACTGATAAATTGTCTGTCTTCGCTGCTGACAAGCAGAATGTCTCTGAAGCCCTCGGAGGCAATAATATTTGCCTCTTCTAAAGCCTGGTCTATTGTCAGTCTCGTCCGCTCGGATTTGTTTTCCTTATTGAAGCCGCAGTAATAGCAACTGTTCGAACAGTAATTGGATAAATACAAAGGGGCATATAGTCTGATTGTCGGTCCGAATCTTCGGATGGTGAGCTGATGAGCCGATTGGGCCATTTGCTCAAGATAATTTTCAGCAGCCGGCGAAATAAGGGCCAGGAGCTTTTCAAAACTATAAGTGCCAATGGGTTCGGATAAGGCTCTTTCAACGTCAGTGCTGCTGATTTTCTCTAACTGCTGCCGCCAATACTTACCGTTTCGGTCGAGACCTTTTTCAGCGATGATCGTTTTTGTATCTGCGTTGGTATATTTTAGTGAGCGTGACATTTCTATTTTTCTCTTAGAAAACCCGTCAGCGGGCTCGAAGCACTTGCTCTGCTGCTGACAGCAGGCTTCCCGGATTCATAAGCCATCCGCCCCGCCTGAACTGCCAGCTTAAAGGCCGCAGCCATCTCAGGCGGGTCAGCCGCTGTGGCAATTGCCGTATTTACCAAAACGGCATCGGCGCCAATTTCCATTGCATCTGCTGCATGGGACGGCAGACCCAAACCCGCGTCAACTACCACCGGGACGTTGGCCTGCTCGATTATAATTTCAAGGGCTGCACGAGTCTTGAGCCCCTGGTTCGAACCAATAGGGCTTGCAAGGGGCATCACCGTAGCGGTGCCCACATCTTCGAGTTTCTTTGCCAAAACCGGGTCCGCATTAATATACGGCAGAACGACAAAATCATCTTTTACCAGAATCTCAGCGGCCTTTAATGTTTCAACCGGGTCGGGAAGCAAATAATACGGGTCCGGCGTAACTTCCAGTTTTAGCCAGTTAATACCTGTTGCTGCGCGTGCCAGCCTTGCCAAACGGACGGCCTCGTCGGCGCTGCGTGCTCCGGAGGTATTCGGAAGCAGCAGATACCTGGTCCGGTCTATGCTGGAAAGAATGTCGTCATTTTCGTTTTCTATATCGACTCTGCGAAGAGCGACGGTGACAATTTCTGTACCCGACTTTTCAATAGCTTCGGCCATAAGCCCGCAAGACGCAAACTTACCCGTTCCAATAAGCAGCCGGGAATTAAATTCTCTTCCTGCAATAATTAATTTATCCATATAATCAGCCCCCTCCTACAAACCGAACTAATTCGATCCTTTGGCCGCTGGATAGCTGTGTTTGTGAAAAGTCTTCTCTGGCAATAATTTTTCCATTAATTTCAGCCACTACGGTTGCCTGATTAATATCCAACTGCTTCAACAATTCAATCAGTGTTTTGGGCAATCCATCAGGAAATTGCTTTTCAATACCGTTTATCTTCAACACTTCCATTATAAACTCACCCGCTCGATTTATCGCGATTAAATATTGCTTTCCCGTTCGACTAGCGCTCAAGGCAGGGTTTTTTGTTCTTTTGTAAGTAACTCATTGAGCGAACCTGAGCGGAAACCCTGCAGGTCAACCGTAATATATTTGAAGCCGACGGATTTCAGTTTTTCAACTATCTTTTGTCTTACCGACTCGGTTGAAACTTTTTCGATATCCTCCGGACGTACTTCAATTCGGGCAATCGTATCGTGATGACGCACACGAAATTCAACGAAGCCCAATTTCCTTAAGAAATCTTCGGCTTCTTCAACCTGCTTTAACCGTTGTTCTGTAACTTCCAGGCCGTACGTGAGTCTGGATGCAAGGCATGGCGAAGCCGGGATATCCGCGGTTGGCAAATTGAATTGTCTGCTCATATTTCGGATGTCGTCTTTGGTCATCCGGGCTTCGGCCAGAGGGGAAAGGACACCATATATCCGGGCCGCTTTATTGCCGGGTCGAAAATCGTCCATATCGTCGAAATTACAACCACAAATAACACTGCCAAATCCCTTTTTCTCAGCAATGTTTTGCAGAACCGTGTAGAGATGAGATTTGCAGTGAAAACAGCGGTCGGGATTATTTGCCGAATACTTAGTGTCCAGAACTTCGTGTACTTCAACCTCCTCAAGCGCCGCTCCTATATTGGCGGCACATTCTATAGCCCGGTTGTATTGCGATTTGCCTAAGGACGAACTGACACCGATACACGCCAGCACGTTTTCTGTCCCGAGAGTATCAACCGCAGCTTTTAAGAGGAAAGTGCTGTCAACCCCGCCGGAATATGCGACAACCACTTTGTCCAGTTTTTTGAGTATTGCCGCCAGCGAATTATATTTATCCTGAAAAGTCATAAAATCAAATACCTACTTTGCAACAAAAGGTGACAATTTACGGAGCTGGTTTACAATGGGCGGCATCTTTTCAATCGTATAATCAACTTCCTCTTCGGTGTTATACCTGCTCAGGCTGAACCGAATCGAGCCGTGTGCGGCAGTGAACGGCACGCCCATCGCGCGTAAGACGTGACTCGGCTCTAATGAGCCGGACGTACAGGCCGAGCCGCTGCTGGCGCAGATACCGTATTTATCCAACATAAGCAAAATAGCTTCGCCCTCGATATACTCGAAGCTGATATTAGTCGTATTGGGCAGGCGGTTTTCCTTGTAGCCGTTGAGCCGGGCGTCAGGACACTTTTCTAATATCGCACCCTCAAGCTTATCGCGCAGTTTCCTGACTTTGCTGTTTTCCTGCTCGAAATTCTTTGCCGCTAACTCACACGCCTTTCCAATGCCGACTATTCCGGGTACATTTTCGGTTCCCGCTCTTCTGCCGGCTTCCTGATGACCGCCTAACATATATGGCGACAACCGGGTTCCCTTGCGGACATATAAGACTCCGACTCCCTTGGGTCCATGCAGCTTATGACCGGAGAGACTAAGCAAATCGATATTGCTTTTCGAGAGGTTGAGCGGTATCTTGCCGACAGCCTGTACCGCATCGGTGTGGAATACTACCCCCTTCTCGGCAGTCAAGCTGGAAATTTTATCAATCGGGAATATTACACCGGTCTCATTGTTTGCGTACATTATCGTAACCAAAGCAGTATCATCGTCGAGTTCTTCGGCCAACTGTTCAATGTCAAGCTGCCCCTCCTTGTCCACCGGCAATTCCACAACCGTGTAGCCTTGATTTTCCAACTCCCGACAAACCGTCAGTACAGCCGGATGTTCAATTCTACTTGTTATGATTTTGAGTTTGTGAGGCAGAGCGGCCAACGTGCCCTTAATAGCGGTGTTGTCACTTTCTGTGCCGCCGCTCGTAAAAACAATCTCACTCGGTTCGCAGCCGAGTAAGCCGGCAACCTGCTCACGCGCTTGACCGATTTTGCGGCCCATTTGTCCGCCAAAAGTATGCATACTCGAAGGATTACCGTACAACTCACAGAACAACGGCTGTATTTCTTCAAGCACCTCTTCGGCTACTTGTGTCGTAGCGTTATTATCGAAATATATGGTTTTCATTTTCTATTCCCTGTGACTATGAGGTTGCTGTGCAGATTCTTTGTCCTCTTCTACGAAAAGCTCCTCGGAGACAAATTCCTTCAGTTTGGCCTCGACCACATCCTTCATTGTAAGCTCGGCCAGAGTACACTGGGCACACATCCCTCTGAATGCGACGACAACTTTGTTTCCTTCAACATCTATAAGCTCAACATTACCTCCGTGAGCCCGCAGGGCCGGCCTGATTTGCTCATTTATCGTCTGCTGGATTAACTGTATTTTCTGGATATTGGTAAGTTTGCCGACCCGTCTAACTGCTGCTGCAGGAGCCTGTTTTATTTCATCAGGTTTGAGCTTTTCTATCATTTTTTCGATTTCGCCCTGGCATCCCCCGCAGCCGCCTCCCGCTTTACAGTAATTCGTAACCTCTTCAACCGTTGTCAGATTATTCTCGCGTATTACTCTTTCTATTTCCTTGTCGGTTACACCGAAGCAGGTGCAGATAACATTACCTTCAATCTCATGTTTTTTCTTTCCGCCGCCCTGGAAATTTTCAATCGCTGCTTCGAGGGCTTCTCTACCCATAACCGAGCAGTGCATCTTCTGTTCCGGTAAACCGCCCAAGTAGTCTGCGATATCTTTGTTAGTTAGTTTGATGGCTTCATCCAGAGTCAGGCCTTTTATCAATTCGGTTAAGACTGACGATGTCGCAATTGCGCTTGCACAGCCGAACGTTTTAAACTTTGCATCCTTAATTCTGCCGTTTTCGTCGAGTTTAAAAGTCAGCTTCAAAGCATCGCCGCAGGCCAACGAGCCAACCTCGCCGATGCCATCGGGGTTTTCGATTTCACCAACGTTTCGCGGATTAAAAAAATGGTCTTTGAGTTTGTCTGTATATTCCCACATAATTAGTTTTGAGTCCTTAGTTTTGAGTTTTTAGTTTTTTTCGGTACATCTTGCCGAATATCGTTACCGGTTTTTACTATACTGGTCAAAATCTTAATCAATTCTTCCGAGGCTTCAACCAGATTTTGACTCTCCTGCCCATCAAAAAATCCTGCGTCTTTTATCAATCGCAGCCAATAATTTGTCTCTCTGGCCTCTTTTGAGGCAATAGACATTTTAGCGAAAAAATCTTTTCTGCTTTGTCCCGCCAAAGCTTCTTCAACATTTGCTCCAATACTTGTACCCGACCGCAAAAGCTGACTTGATATCTCAAAATGCTTTGCATTACGCAATTGAACGCACAGTTTTATCACCTGCAGAGCGAAATTATAACTCTTTTGTTTGACAATACTTTCTACCATCAACTTAAAACTCAACATTCAAAACTCAGAACTACTTTTCAGTGCCTGGTCGAAATCAGCTATTATGTCATCAATGTGCTCAGTACCGACCGATGCCCGAACATAATCGGCCGTTACACCAGCCGCAAGCTGCTCAGTCTCGTTAAGCTGCTGATGTGTGGTACTGGAAGGGTGTATCACAAGGGTTTTGCTGTCACCTATATTGGCAAGGTGACTGGCTAATTTAACGTTGTTAATAAACTTAATACCGGCTTCTTTGCCGCCTTTAATTCCAAAGCCAAGTATCGCCCCCTGGCCATCGGGCAGATATTTTTGTGTCAGTTTATAATCCGGATGCGATTCAAGACCCGGATAATTTACCCAGGTAACCGTGTTCTGCTTTTCGAGCCACTTTGCCAGTTTCAGGGCATTTTCTGAATGCCTGGGCATCCGCAAATGCAGCGTTTCCAGCCCCTGTAAAAACAGAAATGCGTTGAATGGTGACATGCATGAACCCATATCCCGCAGGAACTGGGTCCTGGCTTTGATAATGTAGGCCAGTGCGCCGAATGACTCAACGTATTTAACTCCGTGATAACTCGGATCCGGCTCAGTCAGATCAGGATACCTTCCGTTTGCCCAGTCGAACTTGCCCGAGTCAACAATCGCCCCGCCGATGCTCGTACCGTGGCCGCCAATGAACTTGGTACAGCTATGGACAACAATGTCGATGCCGTATTCAATCGGTCTGAACAGGATTGGTGTTGGAACAGTATTGTCACAGATAACCGGTAAACCATTTTTATGGGCGACGTCGGCAATTTTCTCATATTGAAGGATGTCGTTCTTGGGATTGCCGATTGTTTCTATATAAATCAGCCGGGTATTATCCTTGATTGCTTTGGCAAAATTCTCCGGCTCTTTAGGATCAACAAAAGTAACTTCAATCCCCAGTTTTTTAAAGGTCTGGCTAAAAAGTGTGACCGTCCCGCCATATAGGGAGTTCGAAGATACGATATGACCTCCGGCGCCACAAATGTTAAAGATACTCACGTAAATTGCAGACTGGCCTGAGCTGAATGCAAGACCGCCGACTCCTCCTTCCATTGCAGCAAGCCGCTTCTCTAATACATCAGTCGTCGGATTCATCAGACGGGTATAAATATTGCCGAACTCTTTAAGGGCAAACAGGTTTCCGGCGTGCTCGGTATCTTTAAATACATAACTGGTTGTCTGATAGATAGGAACAGCCCGGCTTAATGTATCTGAATCAACCTGCTGACCTGCATGTAAAGCCAGTGTTTCCAAACGGTATTTAATATTTTCATCCATAGTTTATTCCTTACTTGTAACATAAATTACCTGCTCGGCAAACAGATTAGGCGCAAATCTTACCGGGCTTCGACTAGTTTTAATTAACGGAATCTTTTTTTCTACTTTAATGGCCAGCCTTTTGCAAAATTGGTCGAAATCCTTTAGGGACAGACAATGTATATTCGGTGAATTGTGCCACTCAAAGGGCAGTTGCTTGGTCACAGGGGCGCTACCTGCCAAAAATAACTGTGCTCTGCACCGCCAGTGAGCAAAGTTGGGAAAACTGACAATCACTTTCTGACCCACCCGAAGCAGCTCAGTAAATACCATCTCAGTATTTTTCATGGTTTGCACTGTTTGTGAAAGTATTACATAATCATAGCTTTTGTCGGCGAAGTTTTCCAAACCAAGCTCAATATCGTGCTGAATAATCGACAGCCCCCGGTTTACACAAGCTAAGACAAGGTCCTGCTCAACCTCGATACCCTTGCCTGTTATGTTTTTGTCGGCTATAAGATTTGCCAACAATTCTCCGTCACCGCAGCCGATATCCAGAACTGTGCTGTTTGGTTTTATCAGCGATTCAATCACATCATAGTCAACTCGAACTCGATGAGCCTGTTTTAAATCATGTATTTGTGCGTGCTCCTGTATCCTTTTGCCCGTATGATTTTTTTTCACTTCCGGCTGATGTGTGGCATCTAAAAAACCGGAAATAAAAGAGCCAAGCACCTCCGGCTCTAACAGGAATGCATCGTGGCCGTATGGCGAAGCAATATCACAATAACTGACATCTTTATCATTAGCAACAAGTGCGTTAACCATGGTTATGGATTGAACGGGTGTAAAGAGCCAGTCGCTTGCAAAGCTAATTATGAGGAATCTGCATTTGGTCTTAGCAAAGGCCTTCTTTAGAGACCCGTAATCTTTTTCCAGGTCGAAATAATCTGCGGCCTTTGTTAAATAAAGATAACTGTTCGAGTCAAATCTTTCCACGAAGCTTTGCCCCTGATAGTCCAGGTATGTCTCAACGGAAAACTCAGCATTGATATCATAATTGTAGCTGTCGGAATTCCGCAACTGCCGTCCAAACTTTTCGCGCATGCCCTGTTCGGACAGATACGTTATGTGCCCTATCATCCGGGCAATTGCCAGGCCTCTGTCAGGCCCCTTCTCGTCGGTGTATTGCCCGCCTGCGAAATTCGGGTCTGCCAGTATCGCATTGCGTCCCACCGCATCAAATGCAATCGATTGAGCTCCAAGATGCGAGGTTGTGGCAATTGGTATGGCGGATTTGACGAAGTCAGGATACTCAATCGCCCACTGCAAGACCTGCATCCCACCTACCGAACCGCCAATCACGGCCAAAAGCTCTTTGATACCGAGTTTGTCGAGTAATATCTTCTGGACCTTGACCATGTCAGCTATAGTAATAATTGGAAAGTCAAGGCCGTATTGTTTTCCTGTTGACGGATTAATTGAGGATGGGCCTGTTGTGCCGCTGCAACCGCCGAGAAAATTTGAGCAGATGACAAAATATTTACTCGTATCGATTCCCTTGCCTGGTCCTACCATAATATCCCACCAGCCGGGCTTTCGGTCATCGGGCCCGTTTAGGCCGGCAACGTGAGCATTGCCGCTGAGGGCGTGACAGATTAAAATAACGTTATCTCCAGCCTCATTCAGCTCACCATAGGTTTCATAGGCAATATCAATAGGAGCCAGTGTTTTACCGCACTCCAGCTTTAAAGGCTGCTCCGGCTCAATCAACCGAATAGTCTGAGTATGCACGATACCAACGGATTTTTTTTCGACTTCTGACATTTTTATTTCGCCGGCAGAATCTCTACCATTTTATCCAGGGCTATTTTGGCCTTTTCCCTTATTACTTCGGGCACAGAAATTTTGTATTGCATATCTTCAAGGGCCCAGACGATTTTCTCCAGGGTAATCTTTTTCATATTGTGACAGATAGCCCTGTTGCTGGCCGGAATAAATTCGGCCTTGGGATTCTGTTTTTTCAGGGTATGAATTATTCCCATCTCGGTAGCTATTATAAACTGTTTTGCGGTGCTATCGGCTGCAAACTTGAGCATTTGTCCGGTGCTGAGCAATTCATCTGAAAGCTCTTTGACCGGCTCGCTGCATTCCGGATGCGCCATCACAATCGCATCGGGATATTTTGCTTTTGCAGTTTTAATATCATCTTCGGTTATCATCACATGCGTTATGCAATAACCGGGCCAGAGTATAAGGTCTCGACCGGTTCTATCAGCCACAAACCGGCCAAGATGCTGATCCGGCACAAAGATAATTTGTCTATCTTTTGGTAATGAGCTTACCAACTCGACCGCATTGGCACTTGTGCAGCAGTAATCGCTCTCGGCCTTGACCTCTGCGGTACTATTTACATAGCAAACCACAAGCGCATCTGGGTGTTCCTGCTTGAGCTTACGTAATTGTTCTGCAGTTATCATATCTGCCATCGGGCAGCCGGCCGACTTATCAGGCAGGAGCACGGTCTTCTCGGGTGATAGAATAGCAGCGGTTTCCGCCATGAACTGAACACCACAGAATACGATTACCTCAGCTTCTGTCTGGGCCGCCTTTATGCTCAAGCCCAAAGAATCGCCGCTGAAATCAGCGATGTCCTGTATTTCGCCCGGCTGATAATTGTGCGCAAGAATTACAGCATTATGCTGTTGCTTTAATCTTTCAATATTCTCAACTAACTTTTTCAAACGCCGGCTCCTGTGCTGTTTTATTATTTATTCTTTTTATGTTTTTTATGTTTACGGTGCTTGTACAGTGAATCAAGTTTCGCCATCGAGACCGTCGTACCGGGAGGAACGGAGTTTCTAATCCACACGTTTCCGCCTATTACAGAGCCTTTGCCGATAGTAACATTTCCGAGTATGGTCGCTTCGGCGTATATAGTAACATCATCTTCGATCGTGGGGTGGCGCTTTGCACTTTTTATGCTCTGGGCTTTTTTCGGAATACTGACGGCGATTAATGAAACACCCTGATAGAACCTGACATTGTCGCCTATAACCGATGTTTCGCCAACTACAACACCAGTGCCGTGATCGATAAAGAAGTTTTTACCTATCTTTGCTCCGGGATTTATATCGATACCGGTTTTAGAATGGGCAAATTCGGTCATTATTCGTGGAATTAAAGGTACTTGTTTGAGATAAAGCTCATGGGCGATGCGATACGTTGCAATTGCCATGATGCAGGGATAACTTATCACAATCTCTTCAAAAGATTTTGCCGCCGGGTCTCCCCCAAAGGCCGCACCGACGTCACCTTTTAACAGCTCTCTGATTTTCGGCAGTTGCGTCAATAAATGTTGTGTAGCCTTCTCCGCCATTGTCCGGCAGTCACAGCCGTCACACTTCTTAATTCTGCACTGGTATTGAAAAGCTCGTTCTATTTGTTCTGAAAGCTCGGTATAGACCTGACACAGAATATCTCCGACGATGAAACTGATGTTTGATTTTGTGACAGTCCTTGTTCCAGTATAGCCGGGGAAAAGCACTTCCGTCAGTAACTCAAGGATTTCCAAAATCTTTCGTCGGATCGGCAGATTAGAGACGTCAATGAAATTTATACCGGTGTCGCCTTTATACGTTTGGGCAATTTCACTGACCAGTTTTTCCATTTTCCGGGAGGTTAATTTGTTCTTTTTCATTATTTAGCCTTATATGTGATAATTTATCGCTTTGTTTTGTTTTGCCCTGTCAACGAGATTTTGTAATGTCATTGATTGCAAAACTCCCATAACCGCCTTTTGCACTTCTGTCCATACCTGTCTTGCAATACAATCATTTGTTCTTTCACAAAAACTTTCGTCTTCAACACATTCTGTTGTGATTACGGATCCTTCCAAACATTGAAAACACTCGCTCACTTTTACCTGGCCGGGTGGTTTAGCGAGGATGTAACCTCCTTTGGAGCCTCTGACGCTCCTGACAATCCCTGCTGCTTTGAGCATTGCCATTAATTGTTCCAGATATTTTACAGATACTACCTGGTCACGTGCAATAACTCTCAACTGCAAAGGTCCGTTGCCGTAATTTTCTGCCAATTCCAATATTGCCCGTATTCCATATCTGGTTCGAGTAGAAAGTTTCATAGTTATGTTCCTTATAATTTCCTACTACATTAGTAGCATATTACGAACTTTTGTCAACCAATGTTGTCAAAAATTTAACGAAAAACAGCGTATTTTTCAGGTTTCTCAATATTTTTGAAAATATTTTACAAAAAAACTGTTGACAGCGAACATTTATATCGATAGTATAGTATTCCGATAGAATTACTGAGGTATGATTTATATGAAAATATCTAAGAAATGCCAATATGCATTAAAAGCAATACTTGAAATTGCCCGGCGAAATACCAGCCAGGCAGTTAAAACTCATGATATCGCTTGTTCTCAAAGGATATCTCAACGATTTACTGAGATTATTCTTAACGAACTCAAACATGGCGGCTTTGTCGAATCAAGACGAGGCAATGAAGGCGGCTATTTACTGGCAAGAGACCATAAAACTCTGACGGTCAGGGAAGTAATTGAATATATCCAGGGTGACATTTCAGTTGCTCCAGAAGCCCTCAAAGATAATGGGGACGCCTCATTATTTGGAGACGAAGCCTTTAAGAAGCTTTGGCAGGAGGTTAATAATTCAGTATCGGAGGTTTGCGCAAGCAAGACATTTGCCGACTTGATAGATTTTGAAAATACTAAAAGAGAAAAATGTGTTCCAAATTACAACATTTAAGACATAAAGACAGGGCTTTACTAAACTTGGAGAAATAAAAACGTGGAATCGCATTACAGAAGTATCGTTAAAGCAATAACGTGGCGGGCAGGTGGCACTATCGTGACCTTTGGCGTTGCCTGGATTCTCACCGGCGATATTAGTTTTTCAGCAAAAATGGGAATGTTAGACACGATGGTCAAGATAGGTGTCTTTTATTTTCATGAAAGATTATGGAATCGACTGAATTTTGGCAGATCGAAACCGCCCGAGTATCAAATATAAGCAAGTTTAATCAGTTAAGTTACAAGGAGACATAAGGTTATGATAATCCAAGAAGTTACAGAAAATGTTGTTGAGCTTGTTGAGAAGCTTAATTTTGCAGAGAAAGTCGATCGCTCACTTGAGTTGATTGATCGTGCTTACAAGGAATTCGGGGACGGACTAGTAGTTGCGAACAGCCTTGGCAAAGACTCCAGTGCCGTATGGCATCTTGCAAAACGTGTAAGTCCAAAGATTCGAGGTTTTATCGTTACTACAAGGTTCAAACCAAAGGAAACTAAGCAGTTTATGGCAGAAGAAGTTGCCCGATATCCGGAATTGAAGATTTACAGCAATGACGAAAAAATTCCGGATAAGCTATACGAGACCGACCCTGACAAATGTTGTGAAATCCTAAAGGTTCAACCAGTCCGACAAGCTGTGCAGGAAATGAACGTTGAGTGCTGGGTTACAGGGCTTCGCTGCACTGAAGGCCGGACTCGCACGAATTACAAAGAAGTGGAAGAGCTGGACAAAGGCCTGATTAAGCTTAATCCCATTCTTATTTGGTATGAGCGTGAAATTTGGCAGTATCTGGCCTTAAATGATGTACCTGTTAATCCGCTTTACAACAAAGGATATAGGTCCCTGGGTTGTGCTCCGTGCACGAAAATCGCTCAGGGTGTTGACGAGCGGGCAGGCCGTTGGATTGGAACGAGCAAGTGCGGCGGTGAGTGCGGTATCCACACAAAGCCTCTACTTGACTACCAGATATAGTAAAAAGGTAAAACTGAAAATGAAGCAAGACACTTTGTCAATTCACGGCGGTTTTGCAGGAGATAGTATCAGCGGTGCTACGGCTGTACCTATTTGTCAGACCGTCTCTTACGCCTACAAAACCGCTCAGGAACTTGCCGATGTTTTTCACGGCAAAGCTCCCGGTTATATTTATACACGGATTGCGAATCCAACCACTACCGCTCTTGAGGCCAGACTGAATCTGCTTGAAGACGGGATCGGGTGTATTGCTACTTCCAGCGGTATGGCAGCTATCGCGTCGGTTGTGATGAATTTAACAAGGGCCGGAGACGAGATAATAGCCGCAACGGGCATATTCGGCGGGACGGTATCTTTGTTTGAAAATACGTTAGGGCGGTTCGGAGTAAAGACCAACTTTGTTGATGCCGCGAATACAAATCAATTCGCAAAAGCTATCAATGACACAACAAAACTGATTTTCATCGAGACTATTGGCAATCCTCGAATGGATGTGCCTGATATACCGGAGATTGCTGAAATTGCTCATAAGGCCAATGTGCCTTTGGTTGTTGATAATACTGTTACTACACCTTTTATCATAAGGCCTGTGGATTTCGGTGCTGATATTGTTGTTCATTCGACATCAAAGTTTATTAACGGGCACGGTACAGCGATTGGGGGGGCAATAATCGATACGGGAAACTATAACTGGAGAAAAGGGGCGTTTGATGATATAAGAGATTTATCTGAAAGAGTAGGCCAATTGGCTTTCCTTGCAAACTTGCGAAACCTGATTTATCGCGATCTCGGCGGCTGTCCTGCTCCGATGAATTCTTTTCTTATGCTGCAGGGCTTAGAGACTCTGCCTGTAAGAATAGTCAAACACGACGAAAATGCAAAGCAGTTAGCCCAATTTCTACAGACCCATCCGAAAGTATCATGGGTGAACTACCCGGGATTGACCGACAGCAGGTTTAGCGAAAGAGTTACAAAGCTTTTTGCCGGCTGTGGCGGTGGATTGCTCACATTCGGCCTTGGCGACAAGCAACGAGCTTTTAACTTTATCGATTCACTTAAGCTGGCAAAGAACCTTGCAAATCTCGGTGATGCAAAAACACTGGTAGTACATCCGGCCTCTACTATATTTCATGAGTTCAGCATTACCGAGCAGAATAAAATGGGAGTTACCGAAGATATGGTCCGTGTTTCGGTCGGCATCGAGGATTTTGAAGATATAAAGGCTGATTTTCAGCAGGCAATAGAAAGAGCTTTTAAGGAGACAAAATGAATCTTGTTATAAATGGCAAAGAGACTAATATTACTGCTGGTTTGACTGTGAATCAACTTCTGGCTCAGGAGAATGTACAGATGCCGGATATGGTGTCGGTCGAACTTAACGGGCAGATTCTAAAAAGAACTAAGTTTGACCAGACAATACTAAAGGACGACGATAAAGTGGAATTTCTATATTTTATGGGAGGCGGAAGTGTCTCTAACTGAAAAACAAATAGAAAGATACAGCCGGCATATAATCCTGGAGCAGGTTGGCGGTAAAGGTCAGGAAAAACTGCTAAGATCCAAAGTGTTGATTATAGGTGCTGGCGGTCTTGGAGCCCCGGCCGGTTTATACCTTGCCGCCGCCGGGGTCGGAACAATTGGAATTGTCGATTGCGATAAGGTCGATTTGACAAACCTGCAACGCCAGATAATCCATCATACAAGCGATGTAGGCGTCGAAAAAATCAAATCCGCCGAGAATAAGATGCGGGCAATAAATCCGGACATCACTGTCCAGACTTATCAGACCAGAGTGGATGCCAAGAATATATCAGATATTATCCGTAAGTACGATTTTGTCATTGACGGCACGGACAATTTCCCTGCCAAATTTCTTATCAACGATGCGTGTTATTTCGAGAAGATACCGTTTTCACACGCAGGGATTCTGCGGTTCCATGGCCAGTTGATAACAGTACTGCCCGGCGAAACAACGTGCTACCGCTGTATCTTTAGTGCTCCGCCCCCTGCCAACGCAGTACCATCTTGTTCGCAGGCCGGTGTGCTTGGTGTTCTGGCCGGGGTCATTGGTTCTTTGCAGGCAACCGAAGCAATAAAGTATTTATTGGGACTCGGCAAGCTGCTGACCGGAACGTTGTTGACGTATGATGCGCTTGAAATGAACTTTCGCGCGGTCAAATTAAACCGTAATCCAAACTGCCCACTGTGTGGTGGAAAACCAAAAATAACAGAACTGAAAGACGAAGAACAGGTCGTATGTGATCTGAAGAACTGCAAATGCTGAAGTTAGAGATTCCAAATACAATATTCCAACAGATGGTTGCTCAAGCCAAGGCTCTGGCGCCAATCGAGGACTGTGGAATCCTGGCGGGCAGCAACAGTAAAGTCGAGAAACTCTATAAGATGACAAATACTGATAACAGCAGCACGCACTATATGATGGATCCGAAGGAGCAGTTTGCGACTGTCAAAGATATTCGTTCGGCCGGACTTGAGATGTTAGCGATATATCACAGCCATCCTGAAACACCGGCCAGACCTTCGGCTGTGGATATCAGGCTGGCACTTACGCCGAATGTGATTTATGTAATTGTTTCGCTACAGAATAATAATGGTTCTGCGATCAAAGGATTTCATATAACAGGAACTAATGTAGCTGAAGTGCCTATAAGGATTTTGGAAAGATAGAATGAGTAAACCAGAAGAGCCAATTTTACATATTCCCCAAAGCGTCAAAGAAGATACTCATGGCTACCGCAGCCAGGTCAAAAAGTTTCTTGACGGCCAAACGTCACCGGTAGCCTTCAGAGCCTATCGAGTGCCGATGGGAATCTATGAGCAAAGAGCGGCAGGTAAATTCATGGTTAGGATACGTATCGGAGCAGGGCTGGTTTTGCCGCATCAACTGGAACGAATTGCTCATTTGAGTAAAACCTATGGCAATGGAATTGTTCACGTTACAACCAGGCAGGATATTCAGATTCACGAGGTGGATATCGAAGATTCACCTGACGTACTGGAAGGTTTACTTGAAGCCGGGCTTTCTTCACGCGGCGGCGGCGGTAATACCGTCCGTAATGTTACAGCCTGTCCGGAGGCGGGAGTCTGTCCGGAAGAAGAATTTGACGTGGCTCCTTATGCGATTGCCGCCGCAGAATATCTCCTGAAGGACAGAAGCTCTTTTAATTTGCCGAGAAAATACAAAATAGTCTTTTCCGGCTGTTCAAAGGATTGTGCATTTGCCTCTATAGCAGACCTCGGCTTTTTCGCCCACATGAAAAACGAAGCGAAAGGTTTTTCTGTTTACGCAGCGGGGGGGCTCGGGTCAAACCCTGCGGTTGCAGCGAAAATTGAAGATTTCATAGAAGCTGAAGAGATTTTCGAAGTTGCAGAGGCCGTCAAGAAATTGTTCGATAAATACGGTGACAGGGCAAACAAACATAAAGCAAGACTGAGATACGTGCTCGCCAGAGTCGGTATTGAAAAATTTATCAAATTATACCGGGCCGAAAGAGATATACTTAAGACCGAAGGACTCCCTTACACAGCACCGCAAATTTGTGAGATTACCTCAATCTATAAGGTTCCCAAGACGTCGATTACTGTGCGATTACGGTTAAAAAACGGTGACATACCCGCAGATGACCTGAGCAAAGTTGGTCAAATCGCAGCTAAATACGGCCAGGGGCTCATAAGGACTACTCAACTGCAGGACCTTCTCATCACAGGCATTGTCAAGGAAGATAATGACAAGGTCCATAGCGAGCTTAAAAAACTCAGCATTGATGTTTTTGGCGACGGCAGCTCTAAAATAGTTGCCTGCGCCGGTGCTTCAACATGCAAACTCGGACTATGTCTTTCAAGAGGTTTGGCAGAGGCGATTTCAAATAAGCTAAGCCGGACGGCTTCTTCAGCCGGTTTGTCAGAAACAACCATAAGAATCAGCGGCTGTCCGAATTCCTGCGGGCATCATTATATCGCCGCAATAGGATTACAGGGCAAAGCCAAAAGAGTCAACGGCAAACTGATGCCATGCTATGATGTATTGGTGGGCGCAAAAACCATTGAAGGTGATGCACATCTGGGCAAAAGGATAGGTACGGTACCCGCAAAAAAAATACCTGAGCTGTTAGCAGAAGTCTTTGATGCCGGTGAAATTAATGAAGAAAAGCTAAAAAACCGGGTTGGCCAATATAGTGATTTTTCTTCCGAGCAATTTCCGGATGACTATTATTACGACTTCGGTTCGAATGAGCCGTTTTCACTGGCCGGCAGGGGACCGGGTGAGTGCGGCGCCGGCGTAACGGACGTAATCAAGCTGGATATCGACGAAGCGAAAGACGCTCTCAAATCCGCACCTACCAACAGTGAAAATATTTATAAGGCGGTTATTGCCGCCGCCAGAGCGCTGATGGTTACGTTTGGTCTGGAGCCAAAAAAGGACAGGGAAATATTTGCTGCATTTACAAGAGGTCTTATTGAGCCGGGCTGGGTTAAACCTCAGACACAGCAGCTCCTTGACGATGCAATTGACTGGCGTATGGGGGATAAAGAGTCAATCGAGGATTTGTTTCCGCAGGCCGAGGATTTAACAAAAAGAGTAGAAGAGCTTTATCTGTCCCTTGATGCCAATCTAAAGTTTAAGATAGAGCCGGTGGCTAAGAAAACCAACGTTGATAAGGAAGATGCCGACAATCATGTTATCGATTTACGAGGAGTCGGATGCCCCTTAAACTTTGTTAAAGCAAAACTTGAGCTTGAAAAGCTCGATACAGGTGCTATTCTTGGCGTATTGCTTGATGAAGGGGAGCCGGTAAGGAATGTTCCGGCAAGTTTTGCCGAACAGGGCCAGGAAGTTTTGGAAGTTAAAAACAGCGGTGATCACTTTTTTGTAAAAGTGCGCCGAAAAAAATAAATTTTATTAAGGTTGTATTGTTACACATTATTTTTCGAGGATTGATTAAATGAATATTGCAAAAGATATGACTGAGCTAATTGGTAAAACGCCGCTGGTCCAGCTCAACAGAGTAAGTAGAGATTGTAAAGCAAAAATAGTAGGCAAACTGGAGTTCTTCAATCCAGCCAGCAGTGTCAAGGACCGTATAGGTGTAAATATGGTATTGTCTGCGGAACGAGCCGGTAAAATCAAACCCGGAATGACCCTTGTTGAACCGACCAGCGGAAATACCGGAATCGCCCTTGCCTGGGTTGCAGCGGCAAGAGGATATAAGCTGATACTTACAATGCCGGAATCAATGACAATCGAGCGAAGAAAAATACTTCAGCTATTCGGTGCCGAACTTGTACTTACACCTGCAGAAGAAGGTATGACCGGTGCGATCAATAAGGCCAATGAAATCGTGGAAAAAACCGATGGCGCCTTTATGCCACAGCAGTTCCTTAATCCTGCGAATCCCCAGATACATAGAGAAACAACCGCTGAAGAGATTTGGGCCGATACCGATGGACAGGTGGACATCTTTGTTTCCGGCGTAGGTACCGGTGGTACAATAACCGGTGTTGGTGAAGTGCTGAAATCGCGCAAACCATCCGTCAAAATTGTTGCCGTTGAACCTGCGGAATCCCCGGTCCTTTCCGGCGGCAAGCCCGGTCCGCATATGATTCAGGGCATTGGTGCAGGCTTCGTCCCGGATGTTTTGGATTTGGAAGTTGTTGATGAGGTTGTACAGATAACAAATGCCGAAGCATTTGATATGGCAAAACGCTTAGCTAAAGAAGAAGGTATCTTTACCGGCATATCAGCCGGTGCCGCAACGGCCGCAGCTATCAAGATAGGTAAACGCCAGGAAAATGCCGGCAAACTGATTGTTGCCGTCCTCTGCGACACAGCCGAGAGATATATCAGTACGGGACTGTTCGAATAAAGACTTCTCGGTAATTATGACAACCGATAAGTGGAACATTAAGTTATTGGGGCCGAGTTTTTCGCCCTGGTGCCCTGACAAGGATCGCTCAAGACCTATCGCTGTATTAATGAGCGGTGGAGTTGACAGCAGCGTTACCGCTTATTTGCTCAAAGAACAAGGCTGGGATGTTTTGGGTATCACGATGAAGATACCCGTCTCGTGCAACACCAATAAAAGAGGATGCTGTGGAGCCGATGCCGCCTTTGTTTGCGGTGAATTGAATATACCTCATTATTTTGTCGATGTTACCGAGGCCTTCGAAGAGCTTATAATCAAGCAGTTTCGTCAATCTTATTCAAGAGGTGAAACTCCAAATCCCTGTGTGGACTGCAATACGCTCCTGAAGTTTTCATTGCTATGGGATTTCTTAGAGGAAACATTTGGTATTAGCTATCTTGCTACTGGCCATTACGCGAGAGTTTCCAAATCGAACGGCCAGATGCGACTTGGCCGGGCAATGGATAAAACCAAGGATCAGAGCTATTTTATATATGGAATGCCGCCAGAAAAACTTCAAAGGTTTGTTCTTCCCTTAGGCGAATTATCAAAAAATGAAGTTCGTTCTACTGCCGCTCAATTAAATCTGAGCGTTGCGGACAAAGCGGAAAGTATGGAACTTTGTTTTGCGGGAGAGGGTGATTATCGGTTAGCTCTGAATGATGCCGAGGCCAATCAGCAGGGTAACATAATAGATATGCAGGGCAACAGGATAGGTACACATAAAGGCATCGCAAATTACACCCTTGGCCAAAGGCAGGGTATTGGCTATGCCGGGGGTAAGCCGCTATATGTGGGTAAGATCGATGCTGAAGCAAACACTATTGCATTAGGTACGAGAGAAGAAGTAAGCACTCATACCCTCAGGGCAAACCGGATTAACACCCTAATACCGGAAGAGCTTGTACTGGGCAGAAAATTCTTTGGAAAAATCCGTTCCTATGGAGACCCTCAGCCTTGCAAACTCATCGATATCGGGGGAAATAGTATAAAAGTCAATTTTGGCCGACCTCAATTCGCACCCTGCCCAGGTCAAAGGCTTGTGCTTTATAATGATAGCGATAATATCGTTGCAGGGGGCACAATATCGGCCCAAAAGTAATTGTGTAAAAACAGTTTTTTTCCGAACACAGCATACCCCCGGGGGGTATATTGGATGTACAGAGATAAATAAGGAACAAGTAATGAAAAAACATCCAAGTCACGAAGATAATCTGGTAGCATTAAGGCGAATTGAGGGGCAGGTTCGAGGCGTCCAAAGGATGGTCGGAAATCGAAAATACTGTATTGATATTTTAAACCAGATATACGCTATCAAAGGTGCACTTACCAGAGTCGAAGCAAAGATTTTAGAAAAACACTTTCAAAACTGCGTAACTCAAGCTATAAAAGGAAGCTCGGAGGAGGAAAAACAGCAAAAGCTGGATGAAATTCTTAAGCTGATACATCAAAAACGTAGAGGATAAAATACGGTGAAAAGCTGTTCCGATTTACAGGGGTCATGAAATGCTTGTATCGTGCCAAATGTTAGGGGTGAAAAATATGAACAGACAAGTCATTGCGGTTTTAATAATTGTGCTCGTCTTAACTATGTCTGTCAGAGCTACACAGCAGCCGTCTGATACAAATGATTTACGAAAACTCGCGGATTATCTGCGTTATGCCTCTCTAAATAACGCTGAGTTAAAAACAAAATTTGAGCAGTGGAAGGCTGCATTAGAGCAGATACCCCAGGCGAAAGCGTTAGATGACCCGAAATTTACCTACAGCTATTTTATAGAGGAAGTCGAGACACGGGTCGGGCCGCAACAACAAAAACTCGGTATAATGCAGGTATTCCCCTGGTTTGGCAAAATCCAGGCCAGAACCGACATGGCCGCGGCAAAGGCACATGCTGCAAGGCAAAGATACGAAACAACAAAGTTAAAACTTTTTTGGCAGGTAAAAGCGGCTTTTTACGAATTTACATATCTGGCCACTGCGATTGGCATTGCAAAGCAAAACCTCGAACTGCTGCAGCATTTCGAAGAAGTCGCACGAACCAAATACAGAACCGCCACGGCGATACATCCCGACATAATTCGTGTCCAGGTGGAATTAGCTAAACTTGAGGATATCTTAAAAAGTCTGGAGCAGCTCAGAGAGCCAACAGTTGTGAAACTCAATTCGGTGCTTAATCGGTCGATTGATGCAGAATTAGTCTGGCCCGAAAAAAGTCAGCCGGAAAATGTCCAGCTTGACCGCAAGCTGCTTATTCAGGCGTTAAAAAGAGCGAATCCTGAACTTGCCGAGCTTAGCTGGGAAATTCAGGCGGCGCAAAGCAGTGTGAAGCTGGCAAAAAAGAAGTTTTATCCCGATATAGGAGTAGGCCTCGATTGGATTCAGACGGATGGAGCGGTTTCTCCGGGAGTCAGAGGCAGCGGCGATGACCCGGTGATTTTAATGTTTTCAATGAATATCCCCCTGTGGCAGAACAGCTATAAAGCTGCTGAGCAGCAGGCAAAAGCCAATGTCAGGAAAATTCAGGAGCAAAGAACAGATACCGAAAACAAAATATTATCAAGAGCGTTCGAGGTGCTGTACGATATCGAAGACAGTCAAAGAAAGACACATCTTTATGGGGATGTTTTAGTTTCCAAGGCCGAAGAGCTTGTTCAGGCATCCGAAACCGCCTATAAAGCAGGCACGATAGATTTCCTCTCGCTGATAGATGCCCAGCGCATGCTGCTTAAGTATGGGCTGGACTACGAAAGGGCTGTTACAAATAATCAGCAGAAACTGGCCGAACTGGAAATGCTTATCGGGATCGAACTGCCCTCAGTCAACAGCAGCGCTTTGGAAAAGTGATTCAATCGTTCATTTGGTTTGGTTAAAGAAAGGAATAGAAATGAAGCCATACGTATTGATATTTCTGCTGGCATTTATTTTTTGGGGATTAGCCTTGAGCGAAAATGCTTTTGCGAATGACCAGGCCAGCCAAGAAGACCATGACCCCAGCTCTTTTTCATTATTGTTCATGGTCAAGCCTCTGGGAATAGCTACGCTCTGTTTAGTTTTCACCACTTTCCTGACGGGTCTGTTTCGCAGAAAGCTGCGCCTAAAATTTCTCAAAATACACCTGCCTCTGGCCATAATTTCTGTCTTCCTGGGATTAACGCATGGCGTATTGGTCCTGATCCTGTATGGTTAAGGGCAATTTGTTTGTTCTATTGGGCTCGGCAAAAAAGCACACAAAGCAAAAAGTTGTTGATGTTGATAATGGCTTAAAAGCTGTGTTTAATTGAACATAGCTCCTATGGCAATAGTATGATTAACAAGTTATAGGTGGCTGAAATGAAAATGACACAAGCCAAATCGTTATTGAGTGGTCGGGTATTTAAGACTGTTATTTTAGTAGTTATAACGTTCCTTGCGGGTTATTTCTTCCACGCGCTTTTGAAGCAATCCACCACCGGCCCAGAGCATGAACATACCGGCGAACAAGCTGCCGCAGAAAAACAGACGATGTGGACATGCTCGATGCATCCACAGATTCGTCAGCCAAAACCTGGCAAGTGCCCGCTTTGCTTTATGGATCTGATCCCGGCATCATCCGAGAGTGGTGACGTAGGCCCGAGGCAAATCACCTTCTCTCAAGAGGCCTTAAAGCTTATGGAGGTTCAAACGACCCCTGTGGAGCGAAAATTTGTCGAGGCCGAAATCCGCATGGTTGGCAAGGTTGATTATGACGAGACCAAGGTAAAAAATATCACCGCCTGGGTCCCCGGCAGAATCGACCGGCTTTACGTGGATTTTACAGGCATTACGGTTAACAAGGGCGACCACATGGTCGATCTTTACAGTCCTGAACTAATCAGCGCACAGGCAGAGCTGCTTCAGGCCCTAAAAGCTGTCGGTGGTATTAAAGACAATACTTCTGACATTATGAAAAGAACCATTCTTGCCACACTTGAAGCGTCCAGAGATAAACTTCGACTGCTTGGTCTTGCCGATGCTCAAATTGAAAACATCGAAAGCGCCGGCGAACCGGTCACTCATATAACGATTTATTCACCTATGGGCGGGGTAGTCATCCATAAGAACGCCACAGAAGGTATGTACGTTAACACAGGCACACCTATTTACACCCTTGCGGACCTTTCGCGTTTGTGGATTAAGCTGGATGCTTACGAGTCTGATTTGCCCTGGATTCGGTACGGTCAGGAAGTTGAATTCTCAACGGAAGCATATCCGGGGCAGATATTCAAAAGCAAAATAAGCTTCCGTGACCCCATACTCAACGCAAAGACCAGGACGGTCAAGGTGCGCCTCAACGTCGATAATCCTGACGGAAGTCTCAAACCCGGAATGTTTGTAAGAGGCGTATTGCGGGCGAAAGTTGCCCAGGGAGGCGCCGCAATGGACCCCGAACTGGCCGGCAAATGGATTTGTCCGATGCATCCATCTGTTGTCAAGGACCAGCCGGGAGCCTGCGACATCTGCGAAATGGATTTGGTGGCTACCGAGTCACTATTCGCTATGGCTAATGAACCCAACGAGCCGCCTCTGGTAATTCCCGTTACTGCGCCTTTGATAACGGGCAAACGAGCGATTGTGTATGTCCGGATACCAGATGCAAATAAGCCGACGTTCGAGGGTAGAGAGGTAGTTCTTGGCCCAAGAGCGGCGGATTACTATTTAGTCAAAGAGGGACTTGCCGAAGGAGAGATTGTCGTTACTAACGGTAATTTTAAGATTGATTCGGCCCTTCAGATACAGGCCAAGCCCAGTATGATGAGCGCAGAAAAAGTTCAGACAGCAACAGAACATCAGCTTTCCGTCAGCGAAATTAAATACGAGATTTTTGAAGTGCCGGATGAGTTTCGCAGGCAAACCTGGGGGATTGTTGAAAAGTACTTATCGCTTCAGGGTGCCCTGGCTTCTGATGATAAAGATGGCGCCACCCGTGCGGCGGGCCAGACACAGGCAGCGCTCTCTGCGGTTGATATGAGTTTGGTTAGCGACAAGGCTCATAATGTGTGGATGGCTAACAGCACGAAAATGAAAGCGGCGTTAGATAAGATAAAAGAAGCCAAGGCAATTGAGCCGATGCGCGAAGGATTTGAGGGGCTTTCCAACGAGCTTATTGCTGTTGTCGGGCAATTTGGAGTTTACGAAGGTAAGACTCTTTACAAGCTAAATTGCCCGATGGCGTTTAATAACAAGGGAGCAGACTGGCTGCAAATAGATGAGGATATTCGTAATCCTTATTTTGGCGCCTCTATGTACAAATGCGGCCAGGTTAGTGAAGTAATAGGCACAAAGCCGAAATGAAACTATTTAGTCAAACATATTTTTTAAGGAGTGTAACAATGAATGTAAAAATTATGAAAAATGGGATGATGCTTTTAGTAACAGGGCTTTTGCTTGTCGGATTGATTATGGTAAATGGCTGCAAGAAGGAGGAGCCGGCACCCGCTGAAACAACCACTTCACAGATGCAGGGGCATGAAGGGCATGGGCATGCATCTATGACGGACGAACCGATAGAAGCGGTTGCCGCTGCAATAGAGCAGACAACCTGTCCGATTATGGAGGGTAATCCTATCAATAAGGCCCTTTTCGTTGAGTATAAGGGCAAGAAGGTGTATTTCTGCTGCCCCGGCTGCGAAGAGAAATTCAAAGCAGAACCGGAAAAGTATGTCGCCAAACTGCCCCAGTTCAAGCAGTAAACACAGCAGCTTCAAGACTTAATGGTACCGGGCCTGCAGGTAAGCCTCTGATAGTATGAGGTTGGCCGTATGGGAACTGCGGCAATAGTGTAAAGATAGTGTGGTTCAGCTTAAGTGGATGAAGTTATGGAAGAACTACCTGGTCAGAAGCAATCACCGATAGACAAAGTAATACGGTTTTGCCTTGAGAACAAGCTGGTCGTCGGGCTTTTAGTGATAATGTTCATCGGATGGGGCCTTATGGTGGCCCCATTCGACTGGGACCTTTGGGGCCTGCCGAGAAGCCCTGTTCCAGTGGACGCCATTCCGGATATAGGCGAAAACCAGCAGATAGTTTTTACCGAATGGATGGGACGTTCGCCCCAGGACGTTGAGGACCAGATAACATATCCTTTGACAGTATCCCTTCTGGGAATTCCCGGCGTCAAAACTATCCGCAGTTACTCGTTTTTCGGATTCTCCTCAATATACATTATATTCGAAGACAATGTCGATTTTTACTGGTCACGGAGCCGGGTCCTTGAAAAGCTTAATTCACTGCCTGCCGGAACACTTCCCGAAGGTGTCCAGGCTGCATTGGGACCTGATGCGACGGGCCTGGGGCAGATTTTTTGGTACACCCTTGAGGGCCGGGACGAAAAAGGCAATCCGGCCGGAGGATGGGACCTGGATGAGCTTCGCACTATCCAGGACTGGCAGGTCCGCTATGCCCTGCTATCTGCCAAGGGCATAAGCGAAGCGGCCTCTGTGGGCGGGTTTGTTAAAGAATATCAAATTGACGTGGACCCTGACGCGATGCGGGCATACGACGTCGGCCTGGATGAGATATTTATGGCGGTAAAGATGTCCAACATCGATGTCGGCGCCAGGACGATTGAGATTAACAGGGCTGAGTATGTAATTCGCAGCCTGGGCTTTATCGAAGACCTCTCCGATATAGAAAGGTCGGTAATAAAGGTTAACGATAATGTCCCGATATACATTAAAGACGTAGCGAAGGTTTCATTCGGACCTGCACTGCGTCGAGGTGCGCTGGACAAAGGTGGTGCCGAGGCGGTGGGGGGCGTTGTTGTAGTTCGCTATGGGTATAATCCTCTCGAAGCCATTAAAAATGTAAAAGCCAAAATCGAAGAGATATCACCAGGGCTGCCCAGAAAGACTTTACCCGACGGAACGGTTTCACAGGTGACGATTGTACCGTTTTATGACCGCACAGGACTTATTTACGAGACATTAGGCACATTAAACACCGCTCTGACCGAAGAAATACTGGTTACTATCATCGTCGTTATCGTTTTAGTAGTGCATCTGAGAAGCTCGGTATTAATCAGCGGCCTGCTTCCTTTGGCCGTGCTGATGTGCTTTATTGCCATGAAGGTCGGCGGGATAGACGCTAATGTCGTAGCGCTGTCGGGAATTGCGATTGCTATCGGCACAATGGTTGATATGGGGATAATAGTCTGTGAGAACATTCTAAAACATCTTAACGAAGCCAGGCAGGATGATAATAAGCTGGAAGTAGTTTTCAAAGCAGCCAGCGAGGTCGGCGGTGCGGTTTTGACGGCGGTTTCGACTACTGTTGTCAGCTTTTTACCGGTCTTTACAATGACCGGAGCGGAAGGAAAGCTCTTTAAGCCTTTGGCGTTTACCAAGACTTTTGCGCTGATCGCTTCGGTGATAGTGGCTTTAACTATAATTCCGCCGGCGGCCCATATCCTTTTTACAAGAAAAGCTGCCCTTAAAAAGGTGAGGCTATACTTATTGGGTGGATTATTAGCCGTCGCTGCTGTTATCGCGGCTTTCTGGCTTACCTGGTGGATAGGCGTTCTTATCGGCGTAATAGCAATTTACCATCTCTCAAGAGACTACATCCCAAAGAGAATGAACAGTCTGCTGCCCATTATTGCCAACGCCCTGGCCGTTGTTCTGGTCGGGATTATACTCGCCAACCACTGGCTGCCCTTAGGTTCGGATAAAGGTATGCTGCGAAATCTCGTGTTTGTGGCATTGTTGATCGGCGGACTGCTCTTGTTTTTCAGTATTTTCCAGAAATTCTATCCTCACATTTTAGGCTGGTGCCTCAGACATAAAATAGCTTTTTTATCGCTCCCCAGTGCACTTATAGTCATTGGCATGATGGTATGGCTTGGGTTCGGGAGGGTCTTTTTCTTTGTACCGGAGGGATTGAAAACAAATAAATTGTGGTATGCCGGCGTGCATAGCTTTCCGGGACTTGGCAAGGAATTCATGCCTCCTTTGGATGAAGGCTCCTTTTTATACATGCCGACAACTATGCCGCATGCTTCTATCGGAGAGTGCCTGGACGTCTTGCAAAAGCAGGACATAGCCTTTCAGGCCATCCCTGAGATAGACTCAGTAGTGGGAAAAATCGGCCGTGTTGAATCTCCACTGGACCCTGCACCAATTTCTATGGTCGAGACCGTCATCAATTATAAGCCTGAATATATCATCGACAAAGATGGACATCGTATTCGCTTCCGGTATGACAAAAAAACAGGAACATACCCTCTCGATGAGAAAGGCGAGCTAATACCCGACCGTTACGGCAGACCTAAAAGACAATGGCGGGATAAGATTAAAAATCCGGATGACATCTGGGATGAGATTGTAAAAGCAGGTCAGATTCCTGGCACGACCTCAGCGCCGAAATTGCAGCCAATTGCTACGAGAATAGTGATGCTTCAGAGCGGCATGCGGGCGCCGATGGGTGTCAAAGTAAAGGGGCCGGATCTGGATACGATCGATAGGGTTGGCCTGGAGATTGAACGTTTTCTTAAAGAAGTCCCTTCTGTGGAACCGGCCGCGGTAATAGCTGACAGGATTGTTGGCAAGCCCTACCTTGAGATTGATATAGACCGGGATGCTATTGCAAGATATGGCATAAAGATTCGGCAGGTGCAGGACGTTATTGAGGTTGCGATAGGCGGCAGGCGAATTACCACAACGGTCGAAGGACGTGAGCGATATAGTGTCAGGGTAAGATATGCACGTGAGTTGCGGGACCAGATTGAATCGTTAGGTAAGATTTTGGTTCCCTCGGCCGATGGGGCACAGATTCCAATTATCCAATTAGCGGAAATCCGCTATGTGCGCGGGCCTCAGGCCATAAAGAGCGAAGATACATTTCTGGTTGGCTATGTGCTTTTCGATATGAAGGCCGGCCACGCCGAGGTCGATGTCGTTCAAGACTGTCAGAAGTATCTAAAGGCCAAGATCGACAGCGGCGAATTCGTTATACCGGAAGGTGTGAGTTATACATTCGCCGGCAGCTATGAAAATCAGATTCGTGCTGCCAAGACACTTTCGATAGTTATACCTTTGGCTCTCTTTATCATATTCATAATTCTATATTTCCAGTTCAAATCCACGGCAACCAGCCTGCTGGTGTTTTCAGGAATAATTGTTGCCTGGTCGGGCGGCTTTTTGATGATATGGCTGTACAGCCAGGAATGGTTCCTGGATTTCGGCGTATTCGGTGTGAATATGCGTGAGCTTTTCCAGGTGCATCCTATCAATCTGAGCGTGGCAATATGGGTTGGATTTTTGGCATTGTTCGGGATTGCGTCGGATGACGGTGTCGTTATGTGCACATATCTGAAACAATCGTTCCAGAAAAAAACACCGGCAAGTATTGACCAGACCCGTCAGATGGTGATAGAGGCGGGAAAACGTAGAATTCGCCCCTGCCTTATGACGACTGCAACGACGGTATTGGCGCTTATTCCGGTACTCACTTCCACGGGGCGGGGCTCGGACATCATGGTGCCGATGGCAATACCTTCCTTTGGTGGAATGACGATTGAAATTCTTACCATGTTAGTTGTACCGGTCTTGTATTGCTGGATAAAAGAAGTTAAAATCCACAAGCAGCAATTAACATAGTAATAATATTAAAAGCGCCGAACTTCTGCTCCCGGCCATATCGAGGATATTGAAGTGATGAGAGAACCAAATGTAAGCTCCCTGTGTTCAGTAGATTGTAGAAATAAGAGTGATATTATTCGAACCTGCGGCCTCCTTCTCCTGATATGTTTCAGCTTGGCGCCGCCGCGATTCCTATATGCAGAGCCTTCTCAAAAGCAAAGCATCCTTGCGAACGCTGATGGTGCTGTTGTAAAGAGAGTGCTCGACTTGCGAGGTGCTGATGAAAACCTTCTTAAACAAAATGCATGGAGGCCATGGCAAAAGGGCTTCGACCGGCAGGGCAATATTTTTATTTGCGATAACGGCGATGATGCCCAGGCCCAGAGAGGTATCTCCCAGACGGTTATACTGAACCAAACCAAACCAGAACCGATTATCGCTGCCGCCTGGAGCAAAGCGGAAGAAGTAACCGGCAGCCGCAACAGTGATTATTCCCTTTATCTCGATCTTGTTTATTCTGATGGAAGCTCATTGTGGGGTCAGACCGACTCTTATAATGTTGGTACAGGTGATTGGGAAAAAGCTGAAGTTACTGTATTTCCTGAAAAGCCTGTCAGGTCAGTTTCTTTTCATATGCTGCTGCGGCGTCATAAGGGCAAGGCCTACTTCCGCAGTCCCGAGCTGCGTGTTATCAGGCCCCCAAAAGGAGCCGGTATGTTCGACGGCGTGCCTGTTTCATTGACGGGACGAGCAAGAGAAGGTTTTCAGGTTCGTGACGTAGCCGCCGGCTCCGACTTCGTTCGGCTTGAACGAAGCGCTCTTGGTCTCGAACTTAATTATGAGAAAAAACATACTGACCAGGCTACGTTTTATGATGTGACCATCAGCGATAAGACCGGAAAAGACCGCGCTGTGACTCTGATTTATGCCGTTCCCATCCCGACCGGGCAATGCTGCTGGTTACAGGACCCGCGTCAAAGTATGATGGTTGAGCCGGCCCGCGAATATATCAATGCCAATGGATTCTCAGCCGGAGCCAACGGCCAGCTCTCGCGGTATCCATTCGCGGCTGTGTCTGCTGATGACCAGGGCTTCGCTCTGGGTATCGACATGGCCCGGCCGGCCTTTTTCCGTGCGGGCTACAACAGCGGGACGGGTGAGTTGTTTCTTGCTTATGACATCGGCCTTGCACCTGAAAAGCCAACCGCCCATTTGAGGTTCTGTAAGTTTAATTTCAATCCCGAATGGGGATTTCGTGCAGCCCTGTCTCGATTTTACGAAATATTCGACGACTACTTCCGCTGCCGTACACCCCAGCAGGGCCTCTGGATGCCTTTTGCCAAAATCAGCGAAGTTAAGGATTGGCAGGATTTCGGTTTCAAATTCAAAGAAGGCAATAATGAAACAGCCTGGGACGATGAACACAATATCATTACCTTCCGCTACACCGAACCGATGACCTGGTGGATGCGCATGCCCAAAGAAATGCCCCGAACGCTTGAAGCCGCCCTTGGCCATGCCCGACAGCTCGCTGATGAAAAATCAGACCCTCGTGCCAAAGCTTTTTTCACGAGCGGCTATCATGATGAGGCCGGGCAATTTTCTGCGAGGCTGCTTAACACGCCCTGGTGCGACGGTGCGGTATGGAGCATTAATTCCATGCCGGGCCTTCAGGGTGATATTACCGAATTCGAAAACAAGTGGAACGCGAATCTTCTGGAAAAACTTTACGGAACCAGCCGCAAGTCCGACCTGGACGGTGAATATATCGATTCGAGCGAAGGCTATGTGACCGACGAGCTGAACTTTCGCCGCGACCATTTCGCCGCGGCCCAAACACCCTTGACCTTCTCTCTGAAGAGCCGGAAAGTCGGTATCTTTCGCGGCCTGATAGCCTTCGAATATATTCGTACAATCTCGAACGACATACATAGCATGGGAAAGCTCATGATGGCAAATTCCACTCCCATCCGCTTATGCTGGCTGGCACCGCAGCTTGATGTAATGGGCACTGAAACCGACTGGAACCCCGGCCGAACATGGCGTCCTATGTCTGATAGTGAACTACTTTATCGTCGGGTACTTTGCAAAGGCAAACCCTATTGCTTCCTTCTGAACACACGTTTCGAAGAGTTCTCCCATGAACTCGTGGAAAAATATATGAAGCGTTGCCTTGCCTATGGCATGTATCCCGGCTTTTTCAGCCATAATGCTTCACAGGGCCATTACTTTACCCGACCAGAACTTTACGAACGGGACAGAGACCTCTTCAGGAAATATGTTCCACTATGCAGACTCGTAGCCGAAGCGGGCTTCGAACCGATTACCCGTGCTCGTTCGAGTGATGAGCAAATCTACGTCGAGCGGTTCGGCAGCCGATACCTGACAGTTTTCAATGACAGCTCGCAGCGCCGCAGCGTAACCATCACTATGGAAGGAAATACTTCGGCGTCGGGCCGCGAGTTAGTTCACGGTCAAAAAACCAGCTTCCGTAACGGCCAAGCCAGCCTTACACTCGACGCTGAGGACGTCGCTGTTATTGAAATGAAGGAATTCTGAGCTTTTCAGCGCAGAGTAAAGACAGTAATTTCAGGTCTTATTTTCATCCGTGTTCTGCCAACCCGGCCAAGGCCGCGGTTTACATACAATTTCGTACCTTCAACCTCGTACAAACCTGAGTGAAAACGCCTTTCCTCGTTCGTCCAGGGCAGGCTGACTGAAAACCTCGATTTTCTTCCGTGTGTGTGTCCGCTAACGATAGCATTGGCTTCGAATTCACCCAGGTGCTCGACGCCGCGGGGATTATGTATCAACGCGATAGTTACCTGGTCGGTGGGCACCTCAGCAAAGGCCTTCTCAGGCTGGAAGTCGCCGACGTTCAAATCACCTAATCCCACAAGCCAAAGTGGATGACCGTCGATGTCCAATGCAGTTGATTCATTACGCAAAACCGTGATTCCGCTGGCCTCCATGCCTCGTATCAGCTTACGCAGCAAGTTCCCCCGCCTGCGGCCCGACAGGGCAACACCATAATCGTGATTACCAAGGCAGGCATAAGCACCGAAGCGGCTCTCGATATTGCCAAGCAGGGCGATGACCTTTTCTCTATACTTGCCTCGAACATCATAGGTAATGTAATCTCCTGTCATTACCACTACGTCAACATCGAGCATATTAATCCGCTCCACGCAGCGATGCAAATACGCTCCACTGACAGTTCTGCTGTAATGAAGGTCGCTGATATGCGCTATTCGCATTCCGTGTAAGCGGCTATGAGGAGTTTGCAGATGCAAATCGATTTCAACAACTTCAATCCACTCAGGCCCGATTCCATTAGCATCAACCGCCCAACGAGTGCAGAAACCCAAAGAGCCCAGAGTTACACCTTTCAAATAGTGCCCCCGGTTATTTGACGCCCTGCCACCTGATATTAGTTCTACTTCTTTATTCATAACGTACAATATTGTCAACCGTAGGATCGTATGTGCTATACGGTCAAAACGAACAACAGGTTCTACAAAAAAAAACTACCTTAGTCAAGCATAAATCACCGGCGAGTTTCTTGCGTTGACAAGCCGGCTCATCTAAGATAGCTTATTCATAGTGCTTATACTCGGTGCCGCAGATAGATTCGATTATAAAAGCACCGGCAAAATTGTTACATCTGTAAGAAATATCAGGTAGGAAGAAAATCAATGCCACTTGAAAATATGAAAGCGATGCTCAGCAAGGCCGCAGACGAGGCTTATGCCGTTGGTGCATTCAATATCCTGGATTACAATTCCACAAAGGCCGTCGTCCTCGCAGCAGAGCAGGCAAATGCTCCGGTAATCATCCAGACATCGGCAAAGACGGTTATCTTCTGGGGCACTTCAGCTATAGTCTCCTGGGTAAGGCAGCTTGCCGGCTCATCAAGCGTCCCGATTGCTTTGCACCTTGACCACTGTAAGGATTTAGAACTTATTGAAGAGTGCATCGAATCAGGCTGGACCTCGGTTATGATTGACGCCTCTTCAAAGCCGTTCGAAGAGAATCTCGCATTGAGTCAGCAGGTCGTACAAATGGCCCGGCCCCGGGATGTTACAGTTGAGGCTGAGCTTGGAGCCATCGTCGGCGTCGAGGATGACATCCACGTTAAAGAGCAGGATGCACATTTAGCTGATTCGCAGCAGGCTATAGAGTTTTGCCGTCAAGTCGGGCCCGACTGTTTCGCGCCCGCCATTGGGACTGCCCATGGCGTGTATAAGGGTGTACCTAAGATTGCTTACGACCGGCTCGAAGAAATCGCCGCAAAGACGGACGTCCCTATTGCCTTACACGGCGGGACAGGACTCGCAGACGATGTATTCAGGAAATGCATTTCTCTTGGTTGTGCAAAAGTAAATATATCGACCCAGCTCAAATATGCGTTCATCGACGGATTTGTTGCTTACCACAATGCAAACAATACGCAGTACAATCCGCTGAAAGTTCTCGAAGCTCAGTTCAATCAGCTTAAGACCGGAATTATTGAGAAAATAAAGCATTTCGGCAGCTCAGGAAAGGCTTGATAGCTGTATCTGCATAACAACAGGCACAGGCACCAGGAGACTCTTCAATGCCAAATAAAATAATGCTCGAAGATATCTTAGATAGTAAAGACGATGGCATTTATAACATCACAACAAATGCCCCAGGGCCGCAGGGACAACTGCCTTTGACTGAAAGCCTCCTTGTCGATGCTCCCAGCGGCGATATCTTTGCAATGAGTCAGAATGCGGGCATGGGATGGGAGCCATCCAAATTGGTTCGGCAGCAGTTTTTGTTAATAAGCACTCAGGGGGGGATTAGTAAAGGCGACGGTACGCCGGTTGCTCTCGGTTACCATACCGGGCACTTCGAACTTGGCCTTCTAATGGAAGCAGCAGCAAAAGAACTACAGCTTCTTGGCTACATACCATTTGCGGCTTTCTGCACCGATCCTTGCGACGGCCGCACCCAGGGCACACCCGGCATGATGGATAGTCTGGCATATCGAAATGACGCAGCGATAGTCTTTCGCCGTCTCATACGCAGTTTGCCCACAAGAAAAGGAGTGCTTGGCGTAGCAGGCTGCGACAAAGGATTGCCGGCGATGATGATGGCTGTGGCAGCTATGCACGAGCTGCCGTCTGTGTTGGTGCCGGGCGGAGTGACACTTCCGCCAACTGAGGGCGAGGACCTTGGCAAAATACAATCCATTGGCGCACGTTTTGCCCATGGTGAGGTGACGCTGGAATATGCCAGACAAATGACCTGTCGTACCTGTGCGAGCCCGGGAGGCGGCTGCCAGTTCCTTGGAACAGCAGCAACCTCTCAGGTTGTCGGCGAGGCTCTTGGATTAAGCCTTCCGCACGCCGCGCTTGCTCCGTCCGGACAACCGATCTGGCTGGACATGGCACGCCGCTCAGCCAGGGCACTCGCAGGACTGTATCAGCGTGGCTTAACTATAAAAGATATCCTTACCGACGCGGCCCTTCATAATGCTATGGCTGTTTACGCGGCTTTCGGCGGCTCGACGAACCTGCTGTTACACATACCCGCAATTGCCCACGCTGCTGGCCTGAGACGCCCGACTCCGGAGGACTGGAAAAAACTCAACCAAAAGGTTCCGCGTCTTGTTGACGTTTTACCCAATGGCCCGGTAGGACATCCCACAGTGCGTGTTTTTCTGGCAGGCGGAGTACCGGAAGTCATGCTGAAATTAAGAAAACTTGGCCTTTTGGATTTGGATGTTATGACAGTATCAGGCCAAAAGCTGGGCGAGCTTCTCGAATGGTGGGAGAAATCAGATCTCCGCCGGAGACTGCGTGAGATGCTCAAAGAAAAAGACAATATCGATCCCGATGACGTGATTATGAGCACTGCCCGAGCCACAAAGGCAGGCCTGACGAGTACCATAACCCTGCCCCAAGGCAACCTTACCCCGGAAGGCTCGGTCGTAAAGAGCACTGCTATTGACCCAACCCTTCTGGATTCCGCCGGTGTGTACCGAAAGATCGGCCCTGCCCGTGTCTTCATAAGCGAACCTGATGCTATCCGGGCAATAAAAGAAGGAGTTATTCAACGTGGCGACGTCATCGTACTTATTTGTGCGGGCCCAATGGGCAGCGGCATGGAAGAAATACTGGAAGTTACCGGGGCCCTGAAGTTCATTTCCTGGGGAAAAGATGTTGCAGTAATCACCGACGGGCGATTCAGCGGCGTAAGCACGGGTGCATGTATTGGTCATGTCGCCCCGGAAGCGTTAGCTGGCGGTCCGGTCGGAAAAGTGCTGGAAGGAGATATCATTCAAATTATTATTGATTGTAACAAACTAGAGGGAAGTGTTGATTTGATTGGAGAGGTTGACACTCCGGTCAATCAGCAAAGCGTGGAACTTGGCACGCGAATATTGGCCGAGCGTCCGTTTCGGTCCGACCTGGCGCCTCGCTCGGACCTGCCGGATGATACGCGCTTATGGGCCGCCCTGCAACAGGCAGGTGGAGGTACATGGGGCGGCTGCGTGTTCGATGTTAACGAAATCGTTGAAACGATGGATGCCGGCAAAGAAACCTTGCCGAAGAAATAGCAGATGATTAAATTGTGATACTTTTGTGTAATAAGGATAAGACTATGGTACAAAACAAGAAGAAGCTCTCAGGCGTCTTTGCTCCTGTTGTAACGCCTTTTAATTCTGATGAACTCGCACTCGATGACTTAAGGTTCAACCTGCGAAAACTTAATGAAACTGATCTTACCGGCTATCTAGCGCTCGGTTCGAATGGTGAATTCAGGTCTCTAAGCGACAAAGAGCAGATTCAGGTCCTTGAGGTTTTCGCTCAAGAAAAAGGCAATAAAGTAGTTTTGGTCGGGACCGGCTGTGAATCCACCAGGCAAACAATCGAAAAGTCAAAACTGGCTTCTGAGATGGGCTTCGATTATGTCAGTATTATTACTCCGAATTATTTCTCCAAACACATCGACGGCGTAACTTTACAACATTATTACACACAAGTCGCCGATTCAATTGATATACCTGTATTACTCTATAATGTACCGGGCTTCGCAGGTGGCGTAGTAATACCGCCTCAAACTGTTGCTGATCTTTCGAAGCACCCTAACATTGTGGGCATGAAAGATTCTTCGCCGACAGGACCGGCAAAATTCCTCGCCTGCCTTGATCCTGCGGAAGATTTTCATGTTCTGGCAGGTTCTGCCAATTTCATTTATTCGTCTTTTCACCTTGGAGCAACCGGCGGCGTCCTCTCGCTTGCAAATGCTCTTCCTGAGCCATGCTGCAATTTATACCGTTTGTTTACACAAGGCGAATATGATAAAGCAAAGGAACTTTCCTTCAGACTTGCCAGACTCAATGAGGCTGTTTCAAGCTCGTGGGGTGTAGCCGGCGTGAAAGCCGCGATGGATAAAACCGGATTTAAAGGGGGCCAGCCCCGGCATCCACTCCGGGGGATTTCAGATGAAGCTAAGGAACGAATAAAGCAGGCGATTATCAATGAAAGATTTATGTCAGCCTAAATACGTTGGAACGCGCGTCAGTAAAAAATTACAGGTAAGGTACCCCAGGCAGATTGTGAAGGCTCAAAACAAAAGTCGAAAGACAAAAAAAGGCAACACAATTTTGGCGGTTGATATCGGGACGACCGGTATGAAAATGGGGATATTTCGACTAACCGGCAGTAAGCTGAGTCTGGTTTGCCAATTCTCACAGGAGTATGAGCTAAACATTTATAATGACGGCTTGTTTGGGGATATAGAACAGGAAAAATGGAAAACTGTCTTCATCGCCGGATGTAAAGAAATGAAGGATTTTATCAGCGATGTCGATGTTATTTCCCTTTCCGGTACCACGCCGGGTCTGACGGCCATGGACAAATCCGGCCGGGCTCTTCTCCCGGCCATCCTCATGCTTGATCAGCGTTCCCGCAAGCAGGCTCGATTCATAATAGAAACCATCGGAATAGAGAACCTTTTAAAGACCACGGCAAATATGCCGGTTGCTGGCGGATGTTCGCTGGCAAGCATTCTTTGGATTAAAGACAATTGTCCTGAAATCTTCGATAAAACCTACAAATTCGGCCATTCCAACACGTACTTCGCTCACTGGTTGACAGGCGGCTTTGCAATCGACCCTTCATCTGCATCACTAACAGCACTGTACAATACTGTTCAAAATGACTTCACCTGGAACGAGAATATCGCCTCGGCTTTCGGACTCTCACTTAACAAGTTACCACAAATAATCCCGGCGTATGAAAGCGCCGGTCGAATGAGCAATTCACTCGCTCGGAAACTGGGCTTCAAAAAGGAACCTCCGGTATTAATCGGCGGTAATGATGCGGTCTTGGCGGCGTATTCGGTGGGTATCAACGAGCCCGGTGACATAATTAATGTAAACGGTACCTGCGAAATCACTCTCGTATGCCTTGACAAATGCCTGAGTTCTGCGAATTACAACATCCGGGCCCACGTGCTGAAGGATCGATGGCTCACTTTGCATGTTATGAATGCCGGTGGCAAAGCACTGGACTGGTACAAAAGCCTGTTCTGCAGTGAATTGAGTGCCGAGGAATTTTACAACAGCTTCCTTCCGCAGGCAATTGAGAGCTGGCTCAATTGCCAAAGCAGTGTTACTTACATACCTTATCTTATGGGTTCACGATATAGTCTGGAACCTCTGAAAGCTCAGTTATTGGGATTGACCCAGCAGACCACCCGCGAGGAAATATTAGCCGGAATTGTCAGAGGACTTTGCGAATATCAGAAAGAACACCTGGAAGAAATTGGAAAGAAGATTCCTCTTAAAGACGTTATCCATGTAACGGGTGGCGCGACAAATCCGGCTTTAATGCGGGCAAAATCAAAATGGATGAGGGACAGCGAATATATCCATAATGAGCAGTCATCCATGAAGGGAGCCGCCTTGCTTGGTCAGAAATATCTTGATAGTTGATGACATCTTTGCACTGAAAACTTGTTAAGCTTGTGAAGTTTTGTTTATCCTGTTGATTGATAGGAGCACTGTATTATGTTCAGCCTGCACCCGCTAATAATTCTTGTCATCGGCATGCTGACCGTCATACTCATGATTACGGTCTTGAAGATGAATGCTTTCATCGCTTTGATTACCTCTGCCGTGGTCGTCAGCCTGCTTGCCCCTGGCGATTTTGCTGAAAAAATAAGCCGGGTGGCCGAAGCGTTTGGAAACACTGCCGGAAGTATTGGTATTGTTATTGCTTTGGCAGTGGTTATCGGCAAGTGCATGATGGATAGCGGTGCAGCGGATCGCATCGTTAGAGCTTTCCTCTCGGTGCTTGGGGAAAAGCGCAGCTCAACAGCTCTTATGGCCAGTGGTTTTGTACTTTCTATTCCGGTATTTTTTGACACGGTTTTTTATCTGCTCGTGCCCCTGGCCAGGTCTATGCACAGACGTACGAAGAAACATTACCTTAAGTATGCGATGGCTATTGTGGCCGGAGGAGTCGTTACACACTCTCTTGTTCCACCAACTCCTGGGCCGCTTATCGTGGCCGATAACCTTGGCATTGATATAGGCGTTATGATTATGGTCGGAGCACTGGTTGCGCTTCCCGCCGCCATCATAGGAATGATCTTCTCGGGATATGCAGACAGGAGAATGAATATACCAATGAGACCACTTGGCGGCGAGCTTTCCGAACCAGAGCCGCTCGAAGACCATCAGTTACCGGGACTGCTGATATCACTTTTACCGATTATCCTGCCTGTGTTGCTGGTCTCGACCAATACGATTGTTCGCACGATAGCCAAAGGTGCTGCTGAGGGCTCGGGCTTAAACCAAGCCGCCGCCATCACAGCCGTGTTGGGAAATGTAAATCTGGCAATGCTCTTATCGACTGCTATTGCTATGTGGATGCTCAAGAGCAAACGTGCTCTAACAAATGTACAATTGGCAAAAGTTGTTGAAGTGTCATTGATGAGTGGCGGCGTAATTATCCTTATTACCGCCGGTGGGGGGGCCTTCGGTGCAATGCTTAAGGCCGCCCAGATAGGACCGGCGATTGAAAAACTATTCACCAGTGATACCGGTCAACCGACAAGTGGTCTGATGCTCCTGGTCCTGGGTGCTCTTATCGCTGTGCTGATGAAAATAGCTCAGGGTTCAACCACCGTCGCAATGATAACATCATCAGCGATGATTGGCTCTATGATCACATCGACACAAACGTTGGGTTATCATCCTGTATATCTGGCCGCTGCCATCGGAGGCGGCTCGATGGTAGGTTCATGGATGAACGACAGCGGGTTCTGGATATTCGTAAAAATGTCCGGACTCACTGAAGCCGAAGGCCTAAAAACCTGGACGCCGCTGCTGGCAATAGTCGGTCTCACATCCATCGTCGTCTCGCTGCTGTTAGCTCTGATTTTGCCAATGGCATAAAGGCTTATAACATTCTGCCTTTAGTAGTCCATGATTGCCCGGCCTATTTTTTCTATGAAAGTGCCATATATTGTATCTGTGATTGGAAACTCATTTTGGTCAAGACCGAGACGAACGATCACCATATCCCATTCCGGAATGACAAACATATCATTGTTATTATATCCACTGGCCGAATAGGTTCCCGCCGGAGCACCGGGCCACTTTCGCTTGCCGTCGTGCTTAATACTGTTGACCCACCAGTTATAGCCATAAACACCGCGGCCATCCGCACCGCTCAGATCTTCCAGGGGTAAGGATGCCGGCACCTGGGCCCGCGTCGCCTGATAAACCCAGGCACTGCTGATTAACTGTTTACCTTTCCATTTACCCTTATTCAGAAATAAGTGGCCGAAACGAGCTAATTCTCGAGCCGAAATCTGAATGTGCTTGTTACCATTTCCCGAGCCGCCATTGACCACGATACCGTTCACCTCTCCGAAATCGCCCCAGTCCCACTTGTCGGAGTTCATTCCAATCGGGTCAGCGATTTTCCGCTTGAACAGTACCTCTATCGGCTCGTCTGCTATGCGTGTCAGAACATTTCCAAACTGGTTCATCGCCGAATCCCAGTAAGCATACTTCGAGCCGGGCGGAGAAAATAGTGGTTTATCGGCCGGCTTAAAGGGTGTCGAACTCGGGCCGTGTTTATAGCCGCCCCGAGGTTCATCACCAACGGCGTAATATCCCGATGTCATTGTCGTGAAATGCCGAAGAGTGATAGCCGGATATGTTGAAGACATGCCGGATACGTATTCTTTTGCCCGCGTTTCCAGAGTCGCCCTGACGTCATCGATAAGCAGACCAAGCACCGTACTGGTAAAAGACTTGGTCAGAGACCAGACTCCGTGAACTTTGTCTATGTTCGAGCCTTTCCATATCATATATCCGTTGCGTATGATGACCAGCTCATTGATACCGTCCCTCCCGGTATTATCCTTAAGATATGATATGGCAGCGTTAAACTTAGCAGAGTCTATACTTTGCGACTCAGGCTTCACCTCTTCCCAGTCTTTTCCCGGAAATGTCATTGTTGAATTGGTAATGTAAAGGACAGCGTCACCTTTCGAAGGGACTTGAAAGGTTTGTTCGCCCCAGTCTGCCCTTATTATAGTTCCTTCTGATATAATCCTGCCCTGACCGGGATCGAACCACTCGTATTTGTATCTGCCGGATTTCAATGTTACAGTTATTGAATTTTCATCAGTTGCAGGCTTAAAAACCAGATACTCCACGCCGGGATTTGCCAGGCAATATTTTGTCGAGGCCAAACCTTTGTAGGGCCGCATCGCAGCCAGATTCATTCTCTCGGCATACCTTCGTGTATGCCCCATACTTACACGAATCGATTCCCACTTCGGGTCAAATTTTTCTCCGAGAACCACACCATCATACGGATCCATAAAAATCGGATTGTACCCCCGCAGGAAACTCTTCCATACCCATGCCTGATTTCCACCAATTCCCCATAAATGGTCTGTGTCATTCAGGATGACCTTTCGGCCATCGGCAGCCGGTGGATTGTCCCTATAGCCGCCCTCATTATTAGGGGAAATCCAGTCGGCAGGACTGTCGAACAGAGTTTCATTTTTTCCTCCGCGATACTGGAACGTCATCCCGACCGGATGCTGCTTAGGTTTGTCTTTCTCATACTTTTTAATAAAACGAATCATGTGATATTGCCATTGCGTTGATGGCGGATGATTTTCATTAGAAATCTCATATAACACATTGTCAAAATCGTTGACCGTATCAATGACCTTGCGCACATAAGCTTCCTGCAAAGCAGTGACCTCCGGGTTGGCCAGAGTATGAAATTCGAGTCCTTTACCATCTTCATTTTGGTCTCCATCAATACCATTAATATTATTCTGCTTATGAAATGGATGGCCTTCCCACGCTCCGTCTGAAAACTGCATTGCCCAGCCCTCGAAGAGCATTACCGAAACGTAGATGCCGCGTTCACGGGCCGCTGAAATACGGCGCCGCAACCGGTCAAAGTAAGCGGGATTGAACTTCGTAAGATCAAACTTCGGCTTGCCGTCAAGGGCCTTACCCGGCCCGGTTCGCGCCCAGGGTTGAGGTGCGGATGTATGGAGCTTGCTCTCCCTGTTTGCTTTTGTGTTCCAGGTTACCGGCTCCCATGTCCACATTCGGATAAAGTTGTGGTTCAGCTTCTGCATCCAATCAAGGCATGCGGTAAAGTCGAATTCCGGCGGCGGGTCTTTCGGGCCAATGTCCACCAGATTTGACCATGTATGCGAGCCCGTAAGATAAACAGCCCGGCCGCTATCATCAGTAAAATAGCGAGGATTGTCCTTGAGAACTCGCAGCGGACCTTGCATTCTTATATCTTTCGCACCGGCCTCCAGATTTACAAAAACGGAGCTAACAATAAGGGCCGAGACCAATATCCGTCTTAAGGTCGTAAACTTAGTTTTGCGTGTCCCAATAATTTTCCGATACATGTTGATTCTCCTAAATAAATCTGATTATGGATTCTGTAAAGATTAAGCTTCTTCTGCCTTCTACCTCCTGAATGATTTATTATAACAGCAGTAAGATTTCAACGAGTACTCATAGTAGTCTAACGAACTAAAGTCTTCTAATCAAATACTAAACGAATCCTGAACATTGAAAGCTTTCAGAGAGTATATATTTTTAATCGAAGTGAAATTGGACAATGTATAAAAACACTTAATAGATAGAAACAAATACCTAATGCATAGAATGTAAATATGCTTCAATCAAATGCAATAGCGCCCGGCTGTTATAAAATGCCTCTGTCCTTAAGTAGGATTCGACATTTGCCTTCTATATGTGTGATTTTGTGCCTTTTGCTGGTTCAAATCACCGCATCCGCAGCACAGATAACTTCATATAATGACACGATTATTCCTATTCCCCACCCTATTACAAGTCTCTTGTGGTCAGAAACAGTTCACAGAGAGCTGGGATTTTCAGCGGCCCAGATTAATGAAGTAGAGAACGTAGTTTCTGAAAGTGACCTGCCCCTGTGGCGATTGCGTGACCTTCCGCCCCAGAAACGTAATGAAGCAGCCGCTCCGCTTATTAATCAACTTAACAGCAAACTTGCCCAAATACTTTCCGACCGGCAATTGGAACGGCTGGACCAGCTCGTATGGCAAGCGAGAGGTATCGACGTAATTCTTGGGCCCCAGGTCACTCTAAGACTTAATCTCTCGTCCGAGCAAACAGGCAGAATCCGAACGTTATTAAATATATCCTATGGCAAAATCACTTCATTAAAGAACAACGTCGATATAAGCTCCGAGTCACAAAGAGCAGCTTACATCCAAAATCTGCAAGCCGAAACTCAAAGGAACATCCTGGCCGTTTTGAATAGCTATCAAAAGAATACTTTTACAATGCTAATGGGACGTCCTTTTAATTTCTCTCGGGTTCAAACTGTCGCCTGTAAAGCCCCCGAATTTGAAATTGACACCTGGATTAACTCACCGCCGGTCAGGCTGTCCGAACTAAAAGGAAAAGTAACAGTCATACATTTTTACGCATTCGGCTGCAGCAACTGCATCCGCACACTTCCCTACTATAACGACTGGCACAAGAAATTTCCCACAAGCAGCTTTTCCATAATTGGAATCCACAGGCCGGAGACTGAACAGGAGCGAAATATCGAAAAAGTCGAAGACAAAGCTACTCGAGCACGTATTGAATATCCGATTGCCATCGATAATGACAGCCTTGCCTGGAATTCATGGGCAAACAATATTTGGCCCAGCATATACCTTATCGACAAGAACGGCTTCGTACGATACTGGTGGTACGGCGAACTAAATTGGCAGGGTGCAGAAAGCGAAAAGTTACTGGCCGAAAGAATCCGGGAATTAATACTTGAGCTTGTAGCAGCACCGGACACTCCCATGAACTGATTGGAACTTGCCAATAACTTATCCTGCAGTTAGACTGGGTTTTTTACCTGAAATGCCTCTGATAAGATAGTGCTTTGACCATCAGGAGATCGTAAAGTAATATCATATATTCCCTGGGGCAATCCTGCAGGAACAAGAATTTCCATACTTCCATTCATATTGATTGACTTTATTTCCACGGGGATATCGTTAAGAAGAACATCATGACCGACTAAAAAATTAATTCCTTCAAGTGTTAGCATAACTGTCAAAGGGACACTGTTATCGTTTTGAATTTCAGGTTCAACCAAGTGAATAGATAAGAGCTTTTTTGAGCCTTCCGCCAGCCAATCAAGGCTGTTTTTCATAATCATGTTCATTCCATTATTTGAAATTCGCTCAAGAGCAAAAGCAAAAAACACTGCACGATAACTGCCGGTCTCCACGGTAATTCCAATAACGTCTTCAGGATTCTGATTAGTGAAAAGAGCCGGTTTTGCTATATCACTGCTATCCAATACTAAAATATCCGTCATATTCGGAACGTTTGCATCGAATTCGGCATTCAAACCGGATATTCCAAGGCCGATGGGACTATCGGTTATTTCAGAAATATCCAATGTGGTTTCCTGAGATAAAATCTCTCCAGTGTCTGAGTAGCTAACAAATGGATCATGGTTAAATCCTAAAATATGTAAAACCTGTTGTCCAAACGGAGTATGTTCATGTTGATCGCTCCAATCCATACCTGAAATCAGCAGCCGTCCACCTTGTGCTAAATACTGTGTTAGTTCAACATTGAATCGGGTTCGGTAATTCAATAGCAGCACTAAATTATCTGTAACGGCGTTAAGTGATGTAGTAGCCATAAACCATGAAACCGCCTGAAAGTTTTGCATATAATCAAGAGTAGGATAAGCATTCAGTGCGTTCACATCCCACAAAGTTGACTCATAACCTGCAAGATTTATTGCTTCGATATATTGGTTCTCGATAGAATCGCTGCCGTCATCATCAATTAATAATACATTTCCCTCTGGAGCGGGAACCTTCGTAACGCGCGCCCACACAGGAACGCGCAGAACTTCTGCCTGGCTGTCCAAATCTATGATCACATCACCACTGATGTCTTCGAATTCTCCGAGTTGCGATGGGGGATTGAATTTCAGTTTTAACAGGACTTCGACACTTTCAGATGGTGCTAAATCAAATTGATTGGGGAATATATCGAAAGATTCTATTCGTTCCGTGCGAGATAATTCCATTGAGATGAAAAAAGATTGAGGCTGCTGCGATACATTTCTTAAGCTGACAATTCTTTCGGATTCAGTCAAGTTACCGACCAATAAATTTGCCCAGCTTATGGTCGATGGTGTTGCGATCAAAGGAATATTCATGGCCTTGCCGGGATCAATATGGCCCCCTCCCCGTTCCATCCCGGACATCGAAGCAATATTCAATGGTCGTTCGGCAGAAATGACTATTGCTGATTTGATATCTTCGGGTTTCCATGAGGGATTCATTTGTTTGATGAGGGCGGCAGCCCCTGCCACACGGGGTGCCGAAAAGCTGGTTCCATTACTGAAACTAAAACCCGACAAATCAAATGCTGTGTACTCGAAGGAATTAAATTGGAATTCACCGGGAAAGTCGTCTTGTGTCGCCGCATAACTTCCTTCACCTATCGCAACTATCTCAGGCTTTAAAGAATAGCTAAGAGATGGACCCAGAGAAGAAAAAGTACTTAATTGAAAAGGATTTTGCTCTCTGTCTAAGGGCGCAGCGGCATAAAACTCTATTTCCACGATGCTTGAGTTCTTAATGGCATCCTTGATAAACAATCCGGTATTGTGCGACAGGAAATATGAAGGTATTTCTGTGCCGGGAACGCTTGGACCAAGAAGAAGTTCGTCTGGACCCTCTTCTGCATTACTATTATTATAGATCAAAGCGCCCCAGCCGCCAATTTCCTGTATATGGTCAATTTTAGTTGTGAATGTGCAAATACCTCGCTGAACCAAAACCCATTTATTCTCCGCAGAACCACCAAGCAGGTTCTCACAAACCAGGCCATCTTGATCGCCTCCGAAACTGCGGCCGTCATAATTATCAGCGTCAATAAGTTCGAAACGTCCGAGGAATGGCCGAGAGAAAAAATCCGAATCCGGACCTAAAACAACTTCTTCTCCGCTTAAGATTTCTCTACCATCGGCATATACGTTCATCATCGCAATTGACGCCTTGGCGGAAAACTCACCAGTGTGAGAATTTGTCAAAGAACCGACCGTGATAACTTCCGGAATCTGCCCCGGAGCTCCGATTGTCTCTGTCTTACCGGAATTACCTGCTGCAGCAACGACAACTACTCCCGCCTTTATCGCATTCTTGATTGCCACAGCCTCGGGATCCAGGAGGGTATTGATATAAGATTCGGAACCTAAGCTGAGATTCACAACATCCATACCATCTTCAACACAGGCCTCAAGTGCGCCAAGGATTTGTTCTAATGTTGTAAAATCACTTGTGAAAACCTTATAATTTCCCAAATATGCATTAGGTGCAAAACCTGAGATTAATCCCAAAGGCGATATAGTATTCAAACTTCCTGCCGCGCAGGATGCTACATGTGTTCCATGTCCATTCCGGTCAAAAGGAGTCGAATCTTGAGCCGAATCTCCGGCCTTTGTGAAAACACGCGCCACAATAATTTTATTGTTGGTAAAATTCGTATCACCGAGCGGAAATCCCTCGGGAAGCTCATATCCTTCATCATTGAACATTATGTGGGTGATGTCTATCCCCGTATCGATAATTCCGATCTTGATTCCTTGTCCGGCAAGTGATTGACCGCCGCTGAGCTGCCATGCCAAAGGGGCATTCATTAGATCATTGCTCTTGGTTAGTAAGCGATTGTATTTCCGGTTTGGAACTATCGCTAATACCTCAGGCAGGGACCGAATTCTTGATACGATTCTACCCGGCATCTCCAGAGATAGGCCATTTATAAGGCCGGTAAATCGACGACGAGGAACGATATCGGGAGAAAGTTTTCTTAATCGATTCTCAAAATTGCTGAGGTTCTCTTGCAGCTTCCTGCGACGCTTCATTAAGTGTTCGACACGCCGATTCTCACGTTTAGATATCCCCTTATATAAAGAGTTCCCCCGTTCGTCAAAAGCACTACTGCTCAGAGAAGGCTCTTTCAATACAATAATGAAACTGCTAAGCCCCGGTTGGTTTAAGGGCCGGGCATGATTATTACTTATGGCAAATAAGCAACATAATAAAAATACGAAAATCCTTTTCGGCATAATAATTCCCTCACCCACAGGATTGAATCACTAACATGTGTTTCTTATCGGTATGGGGGTTCTACAATTAAATACATTTTTTTGAAAATAGTCGGTAATGTAATCCGGAATTCCTTATTTGCCATCAATTTTCTTACATTACTTTATATTTGACGATTCCATGATACCAAATTTTTGTCAGTAATTCAATATTCTGGTCATTATCGACCAAATTAACCTGTCACTTGCCACCTGACTATACTAATACCCAATAAAACATTTCGTTGTTCTGAAAACTCTTCGTAATTAATCTCTTTTCTCCTGCAACCTTACCCTTCTCAAAGAAAATAGTGTCTATATATAAGTGCATAAGAACACCTTTTTGGTAACGGAAAAACAATACTGTCTATCGCAAAAAATACTCATTTGGTTGAAAAATAGTTATAACTGCACAATCTTACCCAAACCTCTTATTTCTGCCTGTTCAAGTACATGGAAAAGGGCTATATCTCAACCAAATCCCAATTATGCCTTGACTTATCAAGTCACCTCTCTATAAGATAAGGAGTGTTATTATATAGGAAACTTCTCTGGTTTTGTCTCTACTGTTGGTTCTCAACTTCATGACCGATTTGAGCTTCATAGACTGGTGCGTATGCGCCGCTTATCTTGCCGTGGTCTTTGGCCTGGCTGTCAGAAGTGCCAGAGGCCAGCAGGATAACGAAGACTACTTTCTCGGTGGCAGGAACATGAACTGGTTCGTGGTGGGTGTCTCGATGTTCGCCACCAGTTTCAGCTCCATATCCTTCCTGGGGCTTCCTCAGCGAGGTGCCTACCAGGACTTCAGTTTCTACCTGACCATCCTCTTCATCCCCTTTGTCATCACCCCAATTCTGTGGTGGATTTTTGTCCCGATGTTCGTCCGTCTTAAGGTCAGCAGCGGATACGAATATCTGGGCCGAAGGTTTGGTCTGCCCGCGCAGAAAATCGGCTCAGGACTTTACTGCATCTATGCAATCGGCTGGATGGGCACAATGCTTTACGCGGTGGCCCTTACCCTGCAAACCGTAATGGGTCTCAACGAAGCCCAGTATTTCTTGGCGCTCATTGGCATCGGGGCCTTCGCAACTATCTATACCGTCATGGGTGGTTTGAAAGCAGTGATTTGGACTGATGTCCTGCAGGCGGTCGTCCTTGGCGGAGCAATCATATCCGTCATGTTCCTGGCCGTAAGCCGTATCGTTGGAGGCTGGTCGGCTTTTTGGTCGATAGCATCTCAGCACAATAAATTTCAAATGTTCCACCTCAACGCCAATCTTCTGGCACCGGAGAATTTCACAGGTAGAAATACCGTATTCACCGCCGCTGCCTATGGTCTGTTCATGTACCTGCCAGGCTACGCTGTCTCTCAAAATATGATTCAGCGCTATGTTTGCACTGGTACTCTGGCCGGGGGACGACGTATGGTTGTCCTCAGTGCCGCAATCAACACCGTTCTTGGCTTTCTCTTTCTATTGGTCGGCACAGCGCTGTTCGCCTTTTACAGCCAGCCGGGCGGCGTTGGCTTACCTGCCGCCGGTCTCGCAATCGCAAAGGAAGATCAAATCCTGCCTTATTTCGTATCTACCCAACTGCCCGGAGTCGGATTGGTAGGGCTTATACTGGCCGGTCTTTTTGCCGCAGCCATGAGTACTATAGACAGCGGAATCAATGGAGTGACATCGGTTATCGTTTATGACTGGCTGTCCGGTAGGAAACTGCCCTTAAGGATTGGCAGAATTCTTACTTCTGTGCTTGGTATAGTGGTCATTGGTGCGGCTATTCTTGTTCCCGTTCTCGGCGATACGGTCTTTGAAATCATCACGGTAATCGCCGGGACTTCGCTGGGTATGCTGCTGGCCATTTATCTGCTCGGGATGTTTATGCCTCACGTGAATTTACCCGGAGTTCTGACCGGGCTTGCGGTCGGACTTATATGCCTGGCACTCGTTTGGATTTTGACAGATGTCCCTAAATGGTGGTTCGGGGCTTTTACTATTTTTCCCACTTTCATCGTCGGAGCAATAGCCAGCCTCTTCTTTCCAAAGCCGCCTGAATCCGCGTTGGAGAACACGCTGCTGAGAGGACAAAAGGAGCAAAAAATATGAACGTAACACGAAGAAAAAAAAGAACGGCTAACATCGGTATTTTCGGAGTTGGTTTTCATAAATACTGGTCCCAGTTCGACGGCCTGCTCGACGAACTGACACATAAACTGAATATCTTCACGGATCGGGTCAAAGCTCACGAAGTGAATGTTACGTCTTTCGGCATATCAGACGATGCCGCCTCTGCTTATGCCATTTTACCAAAGCTCAAGGCCGCTGACCTCGACCTGGTATTCTGTCACATGCTCACCTATGCCGCATCGGCATCATTCGGAGCAATCATTCGCGAGCTGGATGTCCCAATCGTTCTGGTTGCGCTTCAGCCCTTAAAAGCCCTGGACTACTCCAAAGCCTCCACCTACATGCAGTTGTGTAATGACGATTTCTGCGCTGTCCCTGAATTCACAGGCGTGGCCGTCCGCATGGGCAAAAAGCCTCCTCCCGTTATCCTCGGCACCCTCGAGGATGACCCAGTGGCTGATAGAGAAATAAACGAATGGTGTAATATCGCAATGGTCCTGCATGACCTTAAACGGGCACGGATTGGCCATTTCGGCCATCCCATCGAAAATATGCTGGATATGCAGACGGATCATACCGCGCTGACCGCGGCATTTGGCTGTCACATCGTACAAACAGAGCCCGATGAGCTACTGAAACTGGAACGTACTGTCACCGAAGAGGAAATAAACGCCAAAAAAACACGAATTCTCGATCTATTCGAAACACCTGAACCTAAATCCGATCCCATCACCGAAAAACTCACCGAAAAAGACCTCCAGGTTGCCGCCCGTGTGGCAGTAGCATTAGATAAATTCATCGACACATATAATCTGGATGGACTTGCCTACTATTACGAAGGCGAAGAAGGCAGTCCGATGCGTGAATTAGTTACTAATCTGATAGTGGGCAATTCTCTGCTAACCGCGGCCGGCTTTCCAATGTGCGGTGAGTCTGATTTGAAGACCTGCATTGCCATGCTCATTATGGATCGCCTAAATATCGGGGGAAGCTTTGCGGAATTTCACCCCATCGATTTCAACGAGGGCTTTGTACTGGTTGGCCACGATGGGCCGCACCATATCAACATTGCAGACAGCAAACCAATTCTTCGCAGCCTGTCCAAATACCACGGAAAACCAGGAGCCGGAGCAAGCGTCGAATTTAAAATTAAAGAAGGCCCGATTACTATTCTCAGCATTGGGCTTACTGCCAACGGCCGGTTCAAATTTGTACTTGCAGAAGGCGAAAGTGTACATGGCCCCATACCACCCACCGGCAATACGAACACAAGGGGATTTTTCAAACCTGATGTCCGCTCATTTCTTAAAAAGTGGGTGGCTGAAGGACCGACCCATCATTTTGCACTTGGCATCGGTCACCATGCCCGAACAATTCAACAGATCGCTGAGATTCTCAACATAGAAAGTGTGATTGTTACATCGGAGGATAAGTGAACATGAAACACACTAATATTATTAACCTGTTGCTGCTGCTTACAATCTTTTCAATCCCCATACAAACACGAGCGGCTGAAAAAACGGATGTTACCAATCCGTTGGTTGCCGGATTTCTACACCCGCCTAAAGCCGCCAGGCCATCGGCGTATTGGCTATGGCTCAATGGATACGTCAATCGTGATTACCTGGAAAGCGAATTGAAGCAGTTCAGCGAAAAAGGTATTGGCGGTCTGTGCATCTTTGACATGGGAGCACGGGGCGATACTAAGGCGGCCCCTCCAGCCGGTCCACCGTATATGAGTGATGAATTCATTGAGAATATTGCATATACACTGGAACTCGCCGCCAGGTTTAATCTCGATGTTCAGCTAGCGGCCTGCAGCAGTTGGGACCTCGGCGGTTCCTGGGTACAGCCCCGCCATGCAAGTATGGGCCTGTACCATACGAAAATCCGTCTCAAAGGCCCTGCTGATTATGACAAAGTGCTTCCTTTTCCGGAGCTTCCTCCGAGCATCCCAAAAACTCCGGACGGCAAGCCGGCTTTTATTAAGAACGTTGCAGTATTGGCCATACCGGAGACCAATAGACAGCCGGCACATGAATTCATATTCAAATTGCCGCGGACCGATATTCATCGCATCGACCATGTCATCCTCTATAATGCTAAAAGCGACAATCCCAAACGCTATGGAGTTCTTCACCTTTTCGCCAAAGATTTTTCCGTAGCCGTATGCACCGATAGTCTTGAAGAACAGTCTTTCAGTGAAATTATTCGAGACAGATTAAAGCCGAATACTAATCCCCAGCGTTTCAACTTCGAACCGGTAGAGGCACGCTATGTCCGGCTCCGAATTTATAACGGTTATAACACCAATTTTAATATGGTACAGCTCGCTGAGTTTGAGGTCTATGATACCAGCGGAAACAATATTGCCGCTTCAAAAGAAATCGATCGAACAAAGGACTCGGCCCTGATAATTCTTTCCAATTCCCAGAGCGCATCCGACACAAAATGGAATGCAGACAACCTCAATGACGGCCAAAAAGCCGGCTCCGACGGGACATGGCTCTCAACCGGACCGCCCCCTCTGGTCATTAAAGACCGCTCCGAAATCCTTGACCTCACCGAGCGGATTAATACCGAAGGAAAACTGACATGGAAAATCCCGCCCGGCCAATGGACCATCATCCGGTTCGTCTGCGCCAATACAGGCGAGAAACTAAAAGTTCCCAGTCCGAATTCCGATGGACTGGCAACCGACCACTTCAGCCATGAAGCTACCCGTGAATTTATTCAATATCTTACCACTCGTCTTAAAGATAAACTTGGCGATTTAAAATCCACCCCCCTGAAACAACTCTACCTGCCGAGTTATGAGGTAAGGGGAGCTACATGGACTCCGGATTTCCTCGAGCAGTTCACCAAATACTGTCATTACGATATGACACCCTATCTACCTGCCCTGGCTGGTTGCATCATAGAAAATCAAGATATTAATTCTCGTTTTCTTTATGACTATCGAAAAATGCTGGGTGATCTTCTTGTTGATGCTTATTACCGCACGGCAAGCGAAACCGCCAACCGGGCGGGCCTGGGAATCGAGGCAGAGGCGGGAGGCCCCGGCCCGCCGGTGCATCAGGTCCCTGTCGATGCACTGAAAGCTCTTGGCTCTATAGATGAAATGCGCGGAGAGTTCTGGCCCTGGAGGCAGGAACGAAGCCAGCTTTGGATAGTCAAGGAAACCGCCTGCGCCGCCCACGTCTATGGCCGCCAACGAGTACACATGGAAGCCTTTACCGGCTTTCGCCATTGGCAGGATGGCCCATTCGACCTCAAACCTTCCGCTGACCGTGCGTTCTGCGAAGGAATGAATCATGTTGTCTGGCATACCTCCTCGCATCAACCTCCGGAGGCCGGAAAACCCGGCTGGGTCTATGGCGCCGGAAGCCATCTAACACCTAACCTAACGTGGTGGCCAAAGGCAAAGCCGTTTATCGATTACCTCTCTCGATGCTCTTTCATGCTGCAGCAGGGGCTGTTCGTAGCAGATGTATGTTACTACTACGGAGATCAGGGTTTTAATTTTGTTCCTGCCAAAAATATTGATCCGTCACTCGGATACGGCTACGACTACGATGTAACCAATGCCGAGGTTATTCTAAACCGGATGAGCGTGAAGAATGGTCGCTTCATTCTGCCTGACGGGATGCAGTACGAGCTGCTCGTCCTGCCGGACCGAAAAGACATGAACCTGCACGTCCTGCAAAAAATCAAAGAGCTGGTAACAGCCGGCGGAACAGTAGTAGGCCCGAAGCCTACTCAATCAAACGGACTTACCGACTATCCCGCCCGCGATCAGCAGGTTAATCAACTTGCCGATTTGCTGTGGGGAAACTGCGATGGGAAAAACGTGCTGGAGCATCGATATGGCAGCGGGAAAATCATATGGGGCCGCTCTCTGAGAGATGTCCTTTTATCACGCGGTATCGGTCCTGACTTCCATTATACCAGCGAAAAAGAAGATACAGATCTGGATTTCATTCACCGGCAAACCTCGGAAGCAGACATCTATTTTATTCGCAATAAAACGATGCGCCGGGAATTTGTCAATGCCCATTTCAGAGTCTCCGCCAGGGCCCCCGAACTTTGGCTGCCTGATACGGGCACTATCCTGCAGCAGCCGGTTTATGAGCAAACACCCGAAGGCGTGCGTGTTCCATTGCGGCTTGGTCCTTCCGGTTCACTCTTCGTTGTATTTCGAAAGCCGGTTAGCCGGCCTCATCTGGTTTCACTGGACCCCGGTATCGATGCGACAAAAGTTACCGAAAGAAAAGTCCGTCTCACCGCTTTTGAAAACGGTTCTTACAAAATGAAAACTTCGAATGGCCGAACTATGGAAATCGAAATAGACCGGGTCCCATCCGCCCTTCAGTTAACCGGCCCCTGGAATGTCTATTTCGATACCGGATGGGGAGCACCGGATTCTGCGATATTCGCAGAGCTGAAGTCCTGGACCGAGCATGACAATCCCGGAATTCGTAATTTTTCAGGTACTGCCAGTTATAAAACGAATTTTCAAATATCTCGCCAATGGTTCGGAAAAGACAAAAAGATTTATCTCGACCTCGGCGACCTATGGTCTCTCGGCCAAATCACCCTGAACGACAAACTGTTGGGTATTGTATGGAAACCACCCTATCGAATTGAAATCACTGAAGCTGCCAGGGCCGGCCAAAACAAGCTCGAAATTGAAATCACCAACACCTGGGCCAATCGCCTCGTTGGTGACGCAAAGCTGCCGCCCGACCAGCGTTATTGCAGAACGAACATTACGGTTTCCGGAACACCGGGAATAGCATGGAAAGACATTCCGTTGCGTCAATCGGGCCTGCTGGGGCCGGTAAAGCTAATTCAGGCCGTAGAAAAGACAATTGCCTTGACGGAATGATGTATTATAACGACCGTAACATTCAAAGGAATACGCAGAATAGTCCAACAAACATGGATAAGTTTGTAACATTTATCGCCTTACACATCAGGAGCCAGTGGTTAGCTCTTTGATGAAAATGTTACGGAACTGGAGAAATGAGGCTCCCCATTCTCCGTCCTTCCGCTCGCCATGATGCTGCAGCGCAATTGGTCCCTGAGACGGAACGCCGGGCAAGTGAGCTTTGTCGAGGACAAGCTTTCCATTGAGCCTCACTGTCAGGCGGTCCCCCTTCATTATGATATGAAAAGTGTTCCATTGACCAATCGGCCTGTCCGCCCTGACCTTTGGCGTCACCCCGGCGTGCACCTCGGGTGAAAACGCCGGATCGGTACGATAACCCCACACTTCGCCAGAACCTACCGGCCAGCACCAGATGTTCACCTGAGACTTATGACGGCCGCGGAGAAAAATTCCCGAATCCGTATTCGGAACTTCAATCAGCAATTCTTTTCCGGAATCATCCTTCTTGTAAGTCCCGTCAGGAAGAACAATCTTGGCGGCCCGATTGATGTAGGGACTCTTCTTGATCCGCCAGTCCACTAACAGCTCGAAGTCGCCATAGCTCCCGGTGGTCCACAAGTTTCTATCACCTTGTCCCTCATGGGGATCACAATCGATGACTCCATCTACAACTTGCCAATCCCTGTTCTCAGCCTGCCGAACATTCCAGCCATCCAGGTTGATTCCGTTAAATAACGATACGAATCCTTCCGGCGATCCTGCTGCGGTTACCGGGTTGGGTACGGCTGGCGCTGTTGTCCGACGGCACGAATAGCCCACCATGAGAAAGCAGGCAAGTAACAGTAAGTATGTTTTGATATGCACGATGATGTTCCTTTCATAATTGTTAGCCCGGCTAATGTCACCATAAGCTATACATTTATCACTACCAGCGGAAGAATCGGTACGGGTCGTCCCACTCTTCCGGTACATCCAAATATAAGCTGTCCAGCCACCGCTTCTCGTTGGCTTTGGATGTTTCCACGGGTTTATGGAAATGCTCCGGAATAGGCGTTGACCCGGCCGCTCCCATATTAGCCAGCAGACGCGTAACGAGGTAACTGCTGCGTCGGAAAGTTCTCTTTATGTTTTGCGGCTGATTGCGGTCGAACTGCCATGGCACGAGTTGGAAGAAGAAAACATTCAGGTTCTCCGCTGTTGCCAGAACACCATCGCCGATGATTGTAGCTCCTGACAAGACAAGAGGTATTTTACGCGGTTCACGACTGTGCACATCCGCTGGCCCGACTCCCGCCAACATAGAGTTGAAACCAAACGGCTCGAAATAAGCTGCTATATGTTCCTGCTCCTTCGTGCGAATTTTAATCGGCAAAAATGCATTGGCTTCCTGCTCGTCGAGCCCGATAGCCAGCAAATTTCCGCCCTTCTTCAGCCAGTCTTCTATGAATGCGGCATCTCCTGAAAGTTTCTGTCCCCCACCTGGCCCGACGACAATGACCTGGTCGGCGGACAGGTTCCTCTTGTCATAGGGAGTAAGAGATACACCTGCGGATTCGAAATGCTGCCTCCCGGCAGGATCACCGACATAAACGACCTTTCTTCTCGGGGCCGGTCGCCAGGCCGATATGTAATTAAGCATGTTTCGGGCAAGCGTCTGCCCCGCCGGGTCATCTTCTGTGCGCCCGGTTAAATCTATCTGGCAGAAGATCACCATTCCTTTGCCTTCTCGGTACTCCATTAGAGGACTGTACTGCAGGCTGTAGCCGCTGTCGAGAATCGGAAGGAAATCACCTCGCGCTGGCTTTTCAATGAGGACCGACGCAACGTTTCCGCGATTGCCGCAACGCCAAAGCCGAGTGACTGGGATGTCGCACCACTTGACCGTCGGGCCGTAACGGGGCCGCATTTCGTAATCGAGACGCGCAGGCAGGATAGTTGCCTCGCCGCGCCAGTCGCGCAAGTGCTCCGCCTCTATCCCTCTAAGGAGTGGATGATTGGGTACTCGCTTAAAGACCTGTCGCAGACCGTATGTAGCCACGCGGAATCCGAACCGCTTTTCCAGCACATCCGGCGACTGCTCGAAAATAATCACCTTTAGTCCTTCGCGCACTCGTGTGATGTCCGGTGCCGGGCTCTCTACAGTCAGGGCGGACTTGCCGACGATGAGTATGTTGTATGCCGACAAATCGGCGTTTGCTTCCACTGGCCGGTATCGTATCCCCATCCCGTTCAATAGTGTGCCGGTCTGCCCTTTTGGATCGAACAGCGCAATCCTTCCGTCCACCTTTGGGGCTTTGGGATGCTGCATGACATCAAAATAGAAGGAATCGGTTTGGGTCTGGCCATTGTCGAACTCGAAGGTTGCGCTGAGTTCATACTTACCCGGGGCCAGAGTGGCCGGAAGTTTGAAACGCAAGGCAATTCGCTCCTGTTGCCCCGTCGGCAATGTAACTTGATTTTGACCGGTAACTGCTTTAGGTAGGCCGAACGACCATTCGCAATTCGCTCTCACGGTTTCGCGGCAGTTGTTAATGATGATGAGCTGTTTTTCAACTATCTCACCCGGCATGAAGTTATGGTCTTTGCTCGTGAAGGCTGCTGGTTTGCCGCCGATGTAACCTAACAGCGGCTGGTTATGGCGTATCAGAGCCTGTGCTGCAACTGTTGGAATCCAGTCCGAATGCTCGAAGGCCAGGTCCACCCGTTCGTATTGCTGATCGATATAATCCGGGCTGAAGCCCGGCTGCTG
>JACNGQ010000430.1 GCA_014384025.1 Planctomycetota bacterium
GGGGACGTGGTGTAACGGGAGCACACCGCGGTCGCATCGCGGGAATGAGGGTTCGATTCCCTTCGTCTCCATTTGCTCACATTTAATGCCGTCTCTAAAATTTAATGGCTACATTTTCTCATTCTCGTCGAATATGCCGACACAACCATATCGACGGTCCATTTGTTGTTTTCTGGATTCGGGCCCAAATCACAGAACAATAAAACATACATAACTGAAAAGAGACGGCCTAAGTTTCCGTGTAGTCTCCAATTATGTTGGAGAAAAGAACCGAAGGTGCGAAGCACGCCATTACTGCGTATCCTCGGTTTTTCCACTGAATTCTCAGGCAATTACTCGTTCCATAATATAAGGCGATTCTGAAAAGGTAAATGTTGTCTGAAAAATTCGAAAATATACATTTTTTTCATTTTTTTGATTTTTACTCTTTTGAATCCATAAAATTTTCACTTACGACTTTTGCTGCTCAGGCCCAGCGAATGTCGATTGACGTTTTTTTTTGAGGATTTAGAAAGAGCACACATAAAGCTGTACATTTTCCTTGACGCGGTAGCAGTCTATTTGGTATAAATATAGTAGGTATAATCTTTTATCTCCGAAGGTGGTTATCTGTGGCTTTTATTCATCCGGCATAGTTTCTCAATAGAGGAGGAATTATTGTGCATTAAGTTATACAAAGCATATAATTGGAATAGATATTTTATGCTTTGCGATAACATTTCAATTAGCATTTTTTAATAATTTCTTGAAGGAGGTCTGGTTATGTCTGAAAAAAAGATTTGTTTAATGGCTTTTGTTTTTATGCTGGCAACAGCTCTGACGAGCACAGCAAGTGCCGACTCTAATCTTGCCGCCTGGTGGAAGCTGGACGATGAAGGGACCGGTACGGTTATTGACTCTTCCGGCAACGGCCATGACGGTACAATCTTCGGTGGTGCCGCCTTTGTTCCCGGCATGTTGGGTGAGGCGTTGGAATTTGACGGCAACAACGATTACGTCAACATAGACGGCTATCAGGGTATTGTCGGCGATGGCACTAACACACCGGCTTTCAGCGTAACCGCCTGGGTCAGAAAGCAAGGCCCGCTTGGCGGCGACGGTGAAATTGTCGGCTGGGGCAACACCGGCACCGGTAACAGAATGGAATTCCGATTCAATAGCGGTAACAACAGAGTGCGAATTGAATCCGGCGGTGGTAATGCCCAGAATGATACTGAATTGACTACTGATCAGTGGCACCATGTAGCACTGACAGTACGGGAGAATCCAACATACGATAGCGGTTTGAACTTTTTCCTGGATGGCATCGATGATACCATGCTGAATACTGACCCTGACCCGATTCACCCAACCGGTAACTTCGATGTCAAAATTGGTCTGCGATACAATGAAGATGCCAGGCTTTTCACGGGTTTGATTGACGACGTTCGCATCTACGATAAGAAACTCACAGGAACCGAAGTCCAGGATATTATGAAACTGGGATATCGGGCAAGGGCTTATAGCCCGGCTCCTTCTGATACGAACATGCACACCGACGACTGGGCAACTCTTACCTGGACAGCCAGCGAGGTCGCCGTATCACATCATCTGTACTTTGGCACAAGCTTCGAAGACATAAACGCGGGCGCCGAAAACGCATTTGTGGGCAATGTCACGATAAACACCCAGCCTGTAGGCTTTGTCGGTTTTCCGGCTCCGGAGGGTCTTGCTCCCGGTTCAACGTACTATTGGCGGGTGGACGAGGTAAATGAGGCCCATCCCGACAGCCCGTGGAAGGGGCAAATCTGGAGTTTTTGGATCCCCTTCAAGACAGGGTACAATCCCGAGCCCGTCGATGGCGCTCAGTTCGAACAAACCAATGTCGGCCTGAGTTGGGGGGAGGGCATGAATGCGATTATGCAGAGCGTTTACTTCGGCACCGATGCCAACGAGGTTGCAAATGCCACAGGTGCTCCTACTCAAATGGTTAACACCTTTGACCCGGGCCCCCTGGAATCGGAAACCTCCTACTACTGGCGTGTAGATACCTTCAACGGTTCAGAATGGGTCACAGGTCCCCTCTGGAGCTTCAGGACAATGCCCGTAATACCTCCGACAGATGATCCTGCTCTCGTTGCCTGGTGGAAGCTCGATGAAGGATTCGGTACGACAGTAGTCGATTACTCCGGCAACAATAACCATGGCAAGTTCACAGGAGAAGTTGAGTGGGCCGATGGAATAGACGGTGGCGCCCTTAGGTTCCCCTCCGGCTGGGTCGAGATGACTGAATACGAGGGTGTGCTCGGCACACAGAACCGTACAGTAACCGCCTGGATAAACACGACCGGATACGGCGATATCGTCTCCTGGGGTTTGTCCACGGTGGATGGCCAGAAGTGGATTTTCTGTGTAAACCACAACGCCACCAACGGAATCTTCGAGTCGCTGCGCACAGAGTGCGCCGGTTCGCGTATCGTAGGTAGTACGGTACTGACCGATGGACAGTGGCACCATGTGGCATCTGTCCTGGAGAGTGGCGGTGCGCCCACGGTAAATAATATCAAGCTTTATGTGGACGGTCAGCGGGAGATTATCAGTGATTCACAGGTTGTTGACGTTAATACAGTCAGCGATGGCAGAAAAGTCTGGCTCGGGGAAGGACATCATAGCAGAATGTTCCCGGGACTCATTGATGACATCCGCATTTACGAAAAAGCCCTTACGCAAGACGAAATCAAGCTGCTCATGCGCGGCGACCTGCTCATCGCCTGGGACCCGGAGCCTCCTCAGGGACGGGTTGTGGATATTGAGAGTGCCCTGCCGCTGCGCTGGAAGGCAGGCGATAACGCTTCACAGCACGACGTCTATTTCGGCACTGATAAAGATACCGTGAGTAAAGCCGATGCTTCCGACACGACGGGCTTATATCGAGGCCGGAAGGCTTTTACAAATTATAATCCGCCGGAAGGCGTCGAATGGGGAGGTGGCCCTTATTATTGGCGTATCGATGAATACAATACCGACGGCACAATCAGCAAAGGCAAAGTATGGAACTTTACGGTAGCCGATTTCATTCTGGTGGACGACTTCGAGTCCTACAATGACATTAATGAAGGTGAACCTGGCAGCAATAGGATATATCTGGCGTGGGTGGATGGATTCGACAACCCGGCCATAAACGGTTCTGTCGTTGGTCATACCGAAGCACCATTCACCGAGCAAACTATCGTTCACGGCGGCAGTAAGTCAATGCCGTTTGCCTACAATAACGCTGTCGGTAAATCTGAGGCGACCTTGACAATAACCGGTTTACGGGACTGGACCAGATACGGCATTGAAGTATTGTCGCTTTGGTTCAGAGGTGACGCTGCT
>JACNGQ010000084.1 GCA_014384025.1 Planctomycetota bacterium
TCAGCATCAAACCGCCCGCCCATAATGTTTCATCGTCAGGGTGTGCTACAATTACGGCTGCATTTTCAAAAGCCCTTTTTTGTGTTATTTTGTCTTTCATTGTTTTTGTAAGGCTATTTCTTCAGATACTGACTGTATTATGAAAATTAACATCATCTGCTCTATTTTCCTTTTCGGAACGGTCTGAAAAACTTCAAAAAATCAAAATATCGCCCACTTTCTCTCAAAGGAAATACCCCCTTTTCCACGAAGCCTATTTCTTCTATCGAGTAAAATGCCTGCGCATTAAACTTTTTTATCAGTTCAACGACGCTGTACACCTCTCGGCGAGGCACAATTGTGAACAATACTTTAACTTGCCCGCTCGTGCCGTGTCCGTCAACACATGTGACGCCATAGTTCTCGGCCTTAAGATGCTCTACTAACGGCAGAGCATCTTTTGCGGTTATAACTCTTATCAGAACAATTCCTAAGGATAATTTCTCTACTATCGAAATACCGACAAAATTACCCATAGCGAACCCGCCTGCATAGGCAATATAACACGCAGGGTTGGAAAGATTCTTCATAATCTGCCCTATAGCCAGAAGCCAGATCAGGATTTCTAAGAAACCAACTACGGGCGCGAGATATTTGAACCCTCTGGAGACGAATATAACCCGTACTGTACCCATACTAACATCAATAATCCTCGCGAGAAAGATTAGAGCCGGAAGAACAAACCATGTATAAACTCCTGAGCTGACAAGCAGCAGATTATCCATATTAATCACTCCTGAAGTTATCTCTCACACATCAGACAAACGGTTAATTTTTTTCAAACAATAATCAGGGATTCATTGAAATCCTGTTTTTGATATTCTCTAATTTGCCGAAGCATATAAGCTCATCGCTGAGCATAATTTTCATATTAGCCGTTGGATTGGGTATTGTTTCACCGCCCCTTACGGTTGCCAGGAGCAATTCCTCAAAGGATACCTTGTGAAAGATTTCTTTTTTGATAATCTTTTTTCTGAGAATATTCGTCATTTTCCTGACAAATTTTTCGTATGTGAAAACCCGATAGATGCCGTATACCACAGCTACAATAATGGCCAGATTTATCCATAACAACTAAAAAAGCTGGAATCCTAAACGGCAGGAATGATTCTGAAAACTTGGCGATTATCGTTTCTTTATTAGGTATAAGAGAATCTGCCAATGTTGCAATCATAATAAGCTATACAATCCGATAAGAGCATCGCCACTCGAGTTCCGGCATATGTTTGATATTCATTCCGTAAATTCCCACCGCTAAAGTAAGGGGATTAGCTTCATTTATATCAGTGACAAAACATCTGATTCACCCAATAGTCTTACTTGTCCCTCATGGGTTAGATCTTCAAACATTATTTTCGTCAATAATCTTCCTTCAAGGCTGTTCATCTGGCTCTTCATGCATTTCTACAGTTATCTGACCGGAAGCTTGTTCGATTTGCTCCTGAAGTTTTTCAATAGTTGTGAGCAGTTCTTCGTTCAATTCTTCCAAAGCTTTAACTTCTTCGGTCTTTTCCTTTAGCTGCCCGGCCAGATCATTGGCTAATTCCTGGGTATCCCTTGCCCTGGTGACAGCTTCGTCCCGCTGAGCTGTAAGCCCATCTATCTCGTTTTGTAAAGAATCCTTGATCCTTGTTGCCAAAGACAGCTCCGATTTGATTTTCTCGAATTCTTCAAGAGTTTCAGATAATCCTTCATTCAATTCATTACTTTCACTTTGGGTTTTCTCAAGGGCAATCTTTACCTTTGCCAATTCGGTTTTGTTTTTTTCGGCTTCGGCAGCGGTTTTTTCTTTTTCTTGGGTAGATTGTTTACAGCTACCCATGAACAATATGCACATAAGTAGAAATAACAACTTTATGGTCAGTTTTTCACTCATTTCTTTGGTCCTTTAAAATTTTTCGAGAGAAGGTTACTTGAAAATCTTGGTTAACTTTCTTTGGTATCTGTCTTCCCAGCTTCGCCTGTGGTAAACATAGCTGATTATCAGTGGCAGAACGGAGGTGGCTTCTGCATAAATCATCTGTTCGTAAAGAGTATTGACCTTGCCCCATGAGTGGGCCTCTTTAAGTGTTGAGCTTGAACAGGCATCTTTCATGGCTTCGATAATTTTGGTCGAAACAAAAGATTTTATGTCGATATGTTTTACAGAATCATTTAGAAAATCGCTCTTTTCCATTTTCATTTTCTGAACTTGTAGCTCAGCAGTTTATAGATGAGCTTTGCTGCCATAAAATCCGGGGCCGTATTTCTGCTGTTAGGGCACAATTCCACAACATCAAAGCCGACGAGGTTTTTCTTGTCGGAAACGGTTTTAAGCAGCTCTAAAACATCATACCACAGCAATCCTCCAGGTTCGGGGGTTCCCGTGGAAGGCATTATGGACGGGTCAAAAACATCCAGGTCAATTGTAATGTAAACATTTTCCGAAAGTTTGGAGATGACATTTTTAATCCAGTCCGTTTTATTATAGATGTCTTTTGCAAAAAAAACGCTGGCTTTATCCATGGCTTCTTTTTCGGAGGAATCCATACTCCTGATACCCACCTGTACAATGGGACAAAGCTCTTTCGTTCTGGCCATAACACAGGCATGGTTATTTCTTGAGCCGTTATATTCTTCTCTTAAATCCGTGTGGGCGTCCAGTTGTAAAACAGTAAGATTCTCAAAGTGTCTTGCATGGGCTTTGATAGAGCCGATGCTGACCGAGTGTTCTCCGCCTATAACCACAACGAATTTGTTGTTTTCGAGATAGTATCGTGCGATACCGTGAACAGCATCAATCATCTCGTTGGTGGTGATATCTCCACCTGTTGTCTCTTCTGTAAATATGCCTTTCTTATAAACCTCTGAATCGGTCTCTATATCATATAATTCCATGTTTACTGATGCTTCGATCATTGCCGCCGGCCCTTTGTCGGCGCCTTTGATCCACGTGCTCGTTCCATCGTAAGCTACAGGAACAATAACAATTTCTGCATTTTCCGGATCAGAATATTCCTCAGGCAGATATCCAAAGTGAATTCTTTCTTTCATAACAGATATATCCCATTAAAAAAAATCAATCAAACAAAAACATTGCTATCGCTACGGTTGTTGTCCAGAGATTTTCCTGCCCCTTGGCTGTTTGTGTGATATTGGTGGTTTTAATAAAAAGGCCGCTGGATTTATACGCCTGCTCTTTTTCCGACCAGGCCGTGTCGGGATCCAATTCCATCCCCAGCGTTGTTCCTAACATGCCGGCTGCCAGGTCTTCGGCCATGTCGCTGGCCTTTTGGCTGTTCATGCCGTGACCGTGTACCTCGCTGAGATATCCCCATTTGCTGCTGTCTTTAGGAACAGCAACTCCTATCGAAGAAGCTACCAGTCGCCCATGTTCGTCTGTATCCGCCCTTGCCAAAACGCAGAAGCTTATAGATCCCGGAACCAGAGAATTGATTCCTTTTTCCCGGCTGATCATTTTGCATTTGGAAGGTAATATCGACGAAACCTGAACAAGGTTTTGCTGGGCTACACCTGCCACCCGCAGAGCTTCTTCGAAAGATTTAAGCCGATATTTATGCCGGCCTACTCCTTTGGTCAAAAAGACTTTCGTTGGTAGTAGATCAATCATTTGACGCTCCTGTGTATTAAGTTCATCTATTCAGTAACAAAACCTGGCAAGCAGCGTTTGCAGTTTTAAGTTTCGTTTACCATCAGCACTCACCATGTGTATTTTCATAACTGCACGTATACTCTATACAATCTTTAGCTTTTCAAACCTTACAGGTTTCTCCCGTCTCGGGATAATTTTCCCGGCGGTATTTAACGGGACAATTACCTCTTATAATATACAGACCGGTGTTCTGGGCATTTAATTTTCTAATTATACTCATTCGCCCAATTATTTACTTCTGAAATAAGAATTAAAAGAGCTAAATAAAAATAATAATATTTTTGTAAAAGTCAAATTTTTTAATTGACCATTTGGTCAGTTTTGACTAAATAGTCGCCTTCATGAAGACTAAGCCTGCGAAAGCCACGAAAAACAGGTCTCAAAAAAGAGCTTCTCAAACCCGAAAGAAGCTCAAAGAAGCAGCTCTGGATGCATTTAGTGAAAAGAGTGTTGAGGCGGGTTTTTGTGGAAAGTTTAGTAACGTTTCTTGGGCGGTAATATTTGGACTGAAAGTCGTTGTGAAGATTACAATTTTAAAGATTATTAGACCGGCAAGTTGTGGATTATAAGATTAATATGGGAAAAAAGGATACAAACAGAGACAGATTATCACCGGCTGAGATAAAAAAATTCAAAGCCATGTTACGGGCAAAGCGAAATGAGATACTTGGTAATGTTTCGACTATGGAATGCGAGGCTTTGCGAAGAGACAGAAGTGATTTGTCAATCATGCCTACACACTTGGCCGACATGGGAACGGATAACTATGAAATCGATAATATTCTGGGTCTGATGGATAGCGAAAGGAAAATTCTTATAGAAATCGATACCGCACTGAGTAATATCGATAATGGTACATATGGAATTTGTGAGATGAATGGCGAGACGATCCCGAAAGCACGACTGGAGGCGATTCCATGGGCTCGATATTGCATCGCCTGTGCCGGCTTGGTTGAGAAAGGTTTATTTGTGAAAAAAAATTCTTTTGATATGGAGGAAGAATTTTTCGACAGATCAAATTTTGGCGATGATGATAGTGAAGATAACTGAAACTCAGCAAACAAGCTTAATAAAATCGAATCTTTAAAAAGGGGAACCATAAAGACGGATATGGTGGGTTTTAACCCACCTGCTAACAACCATTTATTTATTTTCATGGAGGCTTAAAAAAATGGCAAAAAAGAAAGTAGCAAAGAAAAAAGCAACGAAGAAAAAGAAAACATCCAAGAAGAAAAAATAGACAACCGATAATATAAAATTATCAGAAAGCCATCATTGCTGATGCACTGGTGGCTTTTTTTGTAAGTAGTACGGCATTTCAGAAATAAAGTGATAATAGAACGCCCTTTTTAAGCCGCTATTAGGAAATGTGTACTTACTATGGTTAAACTTGTAACTGACCTATGCGTAAAGCCAACCTTGCTCCAGCCAGGCATACTCCCGGTCTCCGATAAAGGTGGCTGCAAGTTTCTTGAGCCGTTGTCGCCGGACTTCTGAGAGTTTCGTCCAGGAAGCGCTTAGGTTTTCTCGAACCTGCTCTATAGTGTGAACTCCGCATGTACAGATATCAACCAGCTTGTTCTCCAGAACGAAGGCAATCAAGTCGCGGGGCAGGCCGGCCTCGGTACCTTTGAGATCGCGGTCCTTCAAAAGAGCACCCCGGACGAAGGGCTTGATGGTAATCACACCTAATCCCTTTTTCTTCGCAGCCGGAAGCAACTTTTCCGCTGCGCGGTGCCGTACATTGTAGGGTATAGAACAAATATCAAAATAGTCACCGAATTTGTCAAATGCCTCCAGGAACAGTTCGGGCCTAAAGTGGCAGCCGAATCCTGTGAATCGAATTTTCCCCTGTTGTTTTAGTTTGTCGAGCGCTTCGATTGAGTAGGACATGTCCCAATACCCGGACTGAGGCGTGTCGTTCTCGGTATTGCAAAGCAGGCACATATCGACGTAGTCGGTTTGCCACAGTTTCAATCTGTCTTCGGTCCACTTGTATATCTCCTGCTTGTCGGCTTTGACGCCTTTCATTTTGTGAGATACGCGTATGGAAACAATGACTTTGTCCCGCGCTTTGAGTCTCTTAAGCGCCTCGCCGGGTACACTGGATTCTTCCAGCGCCGTGCATGAATCGAGAAAATTAACTCCCATATCCATACTTGCAGCAATCATTCGAACTGCCTCATTGACCGTTGGCCTGCGAAATCCTTCCTGTCCGTCCGGAACCTGCTTGTACGCCCAACTGTGTCCTCCAATTCCGATTTCGGAAACGCGCAGACCGGTTTTACCGAGCACGCGATATTTCACTCTACGGCCGGTCGCTTTCTGTTCCGGCGCCGAGTAAGCATTATCGAGCAGCGGCGTTGCCATACCTGCCGCTGCCGCCCCAAACCCGAATTGTTTGAGAAATTCCCTGCGTGTCGAGATGATTTCGCTTTCCTGTTTAGAAATGTGCTTTACCATTTTATGTGCCCTCAAAGAATTATGATTGTATTGTACTAAATTTCAATCTAATCTGAAAGAAAAAGCAATAAAACCGCTTAATTGTGTGTTATATTTATCAGTAGAATAACAATTTGAAGGCTCTTATATATGGCTGTAGCTGTTAAAAAGAATTCTACAAGAAAGGACACAGGATGATGGAAAATGATAGATTTTTAGTGAGCAGGAAATTTTCGGTTTCTTTTTTATGCTTAATACTTACAGTTTGCGCCACGATTTGTGCGGTTGCGTATCCGGCTGCGGTGAATAGTTCGGCCGGTGGTGGAAAAACTGTTTTCAGAGCTATAGAGATATTTCCTCTTGTTAAGCAGCACGTACACGGCTCGACAGTAGTTGAGTTGCCGAATGGAGATATTCTCGCGGCCTGGTTCCAGGGTTCCGGCGAACGATGGGCGGATGACGTAGCGATTATGGGAGCACGGCTCAAAGCCGGTAAGCAAAAATGGAGCGGGCCTTTCGTGATGGCGGATGTACCAGAGTTCCCGGATATTAATCCCATTCTTTTTCTCGACCCTCGTGGCCGTCTTTGGTTGATGTGGTACACCGTCATAGCAAATCAGTGGGAGACTTCACTGCCCAAGTACCGGATCAGTGAAGACTACTTGAACCACGATGGTGCGCCAAAATGGTCATGGCAGGAGGTTCTGCACGTCAAACCCGGGGATTCATCGGAACGGGGAATTCAGCCGGGCGACCGTTTTGTAAAATCTATTGAAAGACAAATCGAAGAATATGGAAAATATCTTTCCCAAAGCTCAAATCTTTCAGAGCAGGCTGCTCAAAGATTGTTGGAAAGAAGGAAGACGTGGTCAGAGAATATGCTCGCCAAGGCGCGGGGCGAGAATATGATGCGGTCAGGTCAGCTTCGCGATGCTTCAGGCGGATATACAAATCAACAGCTTGGATATGCCTATTTCAGGCGCATGGGCTGGCAGACAAAGAACAAGGCTGTTATCGTTAATAAAAATCGAATGATAATTCCGTTTTATTCGGATGGATTCAGCTTTTCGTTAATGGCCATAACGGATGATTGCGGTCAGAGCTGGCAGTTTAGTGAGCCGCTCGTGGGGGCCGGAAACATCCAGCCCAGTATCGCAATAAAAGCCGATGGTTCATTAGTCACCTACATGCGCGACAATGGCCCGCCGCCTAAGCGTCTTCACATGAGCACTTCAAAAGACGGCGGTTTGACGTGGAGCACGGTAACGGATTCTGAATTGCCTAATCCCGGTTCCGGAGCCGATATTGTTACCTTGCGAAACGGCCACTGGGCTTTGGCGTACAATGATACAGAAAACGGAAGGCATAGTCTGGCCGTTTCGATTTCAACTAATGAAGGAAAAAGCTGGGACTATACCCGGCATATTGAACGCGACATGCGTGAAAGAAACATAGCCACCAGCAGCGGCTATCCCTCGATTACACAGGGCCTTGACGATACCTTACATGTAGTTTACAGTTACCATCATAGAGACCGAGGAGATGCCCCGAGGAATACAATCAAATACGTACAATTTAACGAGGAGTGGATCAGGCAGGAGTAAATCAATGAAACGGCGGGAATTCATCAAAAATGCAGCGGTTGGACTGGCAGCATTAACTGCGGGCCGGCCGCACGATGCCAATGCAAAGGGCCCCGGTTATCGGGTAGCGGTAATCGGCAGGACTGGCAAGGGTAACTATGGTCATGGGCTGGACGTGGTGTGGAATGATATAGACCAGGCCCGGGTCGTGGCCGTTGCAGATGAAGATTCAAAAGGCCGGGCCGAAGCCGCAAAGCGTCTAAACGCACCGAAAGCCTACGCCGATTATCGCCAAATGCTGGAAAAAGAACGCCCGCAAATCGTAAGCGTGGCCCCGCGCTGGCTGGACTGCCATCGTGATATGGTGCTGGCCTGTGCAGAGTTCGGCTGCCACGTCTTTCTTGAAAAAGCTATGTGCCAGGACCTTGAGCAGGCCGACGAAATGATCGCTGCCCTTGAAAAGCGAAATTTGAAACTGGCTATCGCTCACCAGACCCGATACAGCCCTTCGCTGAAACACGTCAGACAAATTATCTCAGACGGAAAGCTGGGGGACATACTTGAACTGCGCGGCCGGGGCAAAGAAGACCGCCGGGGCGGCGGCGAGGACCTGATGGTGCTCGGTACACATATCATGGACCTGATGCGTTTCTTTGCAGGCGATGCGAAAGAGTGTTTCGCAAACGTCAGAGATGGACAAAAGCCTGTTACCGCGAATGAACTGCGCGATGGAGCCGAAGGCATTGGTCCGCTTGTCGGAGATGAGATTCATGCAATGTACCGTTTTGGCAAAACGACAACGGGCTATTTCTCGACCCAGCGTGTCAGGCATGGAGCATCGAATCGCTTTGGACTCCAGCTTTATGGAACCAAAGGAATACTCACGATGACGACCGGCGCTCTGCCGGAAATCTGGTTTGTAGAAGATCCCTCATGGCAGCCCGGCCGCAGTAAGGCACGCTGGAAGAAGATTACAAGTGCCGGGATTGATAAGCCCGAAACGCTTAGTGATGCTAACCAGCGTTTTGGTAATAGCCTTATTACCCAAGATTTAATCCGGGCCATCGAGACGAACACACAACCAAAAGGCAGCATGTACGACGGCCGAGCGGCTTTGGAGATGATATTAGCTGTATATGAATCACACCGCCTTAACACGCCGGTTGAATTACCCCTGAAAAACCGCAGGCACCCGCTGAGCCTGTTGTAACTATGTTTGTTGAATTATGTATATAGGAGGATTTATAGCTTATGAGAATTAATTTTCGAAACCGATTTTTCTGCATATTGTTTTCGGCCGCGTTCGCGATTATATCATTTAACTCAGCTATGGCGGAAAATTGGCCATGCTTTCGGGGACCAACTCGACAGGGCATTTCAAATGAAAAGGATGTCCCAATCGAATGGAGTCAAACGTCAAACATTGTCTGGAAGACACCGGTTCCGGGCGAGAGCTGGTCATCGCCCATCGTGTTCGATAACAGGGTGTTTGTAACGACCGCAACTGACGCAGGTGCCTCATTTCGCCTGCTATGCCTCGATAGGCTGACTGGAACCGTACTTTGGAACAAACAAATACACCGGCAAAATCCGGGACACAAGCAAAGGTTTAATTCGTATGCCACGTCCACACCTGTAACCGACGGTCAGAATATTTATGTAATGGCCTTTGACGGAACTCTGGCGGCAGTCTCCAACGAAGGTAATATAATCTGGACACATCAGGAATTTGAATATTACAGTGAGCACGGCCTGGCGGTTTCGCCAATATTGTACAGGGATTTGCTGATTGTTCCTTTTGACGGAAGCAGCACCGGACCGGATAAAAAACTTGGATGGCAAAAACCATGGGATAAGGGCCTGATTCTTGCTGTAAACAAAAATACAGGAAAGGTACAGTGGAGAGGCCGGCGAGGCTCTTCCCGTATCGCACATGTTACCCCGCAGATTCTTAGTGAAAACGGCCGGAACCAGCTCATTAGCTCGGCAGGAGATGTCATCCAGGGTTTTGACCTTGATACCGGCCGCAGGATTTGGACAGTCGCAAATTCGGGCGAAGGTGTCGTGCCTTCTATCGTTATTGGCGACGGTCTGATTTTCACTACGTCAGGATTTGGTGACTCGGCGATCCGCGCCATTCGCACGGGCGGCAAAGGTGACGTTACAGAAACACACATCGCATGGGAATCAGCCGAAGATGTTTCGAAAATCCCCTCAATGCTTTACCTCAACCCCTTCCTTTTCTTGGTTACTGAAACTGGTGTTGCCAAATGCCTCAGAGCGTCAACCGGTGAAGAAATATGGAGAGAGCGTCTGGGGGAAAAACACTCGGCCTCGCCAATCTGGGCGGACGGCAAAATATATTTTCTCTCCGAGAAAGGCAAGACCACAGTTATCCGGGCTGGAGGTGAATTTGAGATTCTCGCTGAAAATGAACTTGATGAAAAGTGCATCGCAAGCCCCGCCGTCTCACAGAAGCAAATTTTCATACGGTCGGAAAATAATATCTACTGTATAGGCCACAGCCAGTAGGCAATAGGAAACTTCACTTATTGAATCTAAAAAAAGCTATTTAAAACGTTAACTCGTCTTTAGGGGTATCGTACTTACAATCCTCATTTTTTGTGAATTTCTCAATATCCGCGCGAACACTGCAAACTTCATCTCTGAGCAACTCAACCTGGTGTTCCAGGTCTTCTTCACGTGTCCTTTCTTTTCCATCAACAGCTTTATTAAGATGATATTCCTGGGGCTCTTCGACTTCTTTTACAATATCATTATCTTTGTCTTGGCGGATGACGCCAAAGATTTTACCCTGCCAACATAGCTTCACCCATCGAATGAATCTATGAACACCTGTACCGCAAAACCAGACAAACCAAACAGCCAGGTATCCGCCAATTGCACTGCCTAAGCCTGCCAATACGAACAACATGATTACTTGATTTTTGGGGAGTGTCACCCAGAAATTACCTTGAGCTTCCTCTAAGTTTTTCAGGCAGCTGCTAACGGCCTCTGCATTGGACTTAAAATAATTAGGCTCAGTTTGACGGCATGCTTCCCAACCTTGGGATTCCTTGCTGTAAATGTCCAGTTTGTGTCGTGCCGTGTAATACTCACCGGCCATTAACAGAACGCAAAAGCAGGCAGAGAAAACACTTACGCATATCGACAGAAAAAGCGTTATGCTGCGCAGTCCATATTTTCGCTTCATAATATTATCCTCCCACATATAAACTATAACTTATCCCTCTCCAGTAGCAAAATGAGCAGATAATTACTGTTTAATAAAAAAAATACCCGGATTTGTGCTGTTTTGGCTGCAAAATAACGGAAAAAACGTCATAACCGGAAAAACCGTTACATTTCATATTACTGGTGGCACATAATTATAGTATTTACCATTTTCATATCCCAATGAAAGATGCAGTACAGTGTATTGAATATACACCGTAATTAAAGCCCCTGCTTAATTAGCCCGCCTCCTCCTAAAGCAGGGGTTTTTTTTTCAAAATCCCCTTTTTCTGCCTCTTAGAGCTGTAAAGTTGACAAACTCCGATATTTTTTGCCCCCGGCGGATGCGTTTCGTATATTTTAAAGGGAATCCCAGGGACAGTCCCCTCTGCATGCGTGTAAGTTGCTGGTTGACAAAAAGTTAAGCTGAAATTGAGGAGAAATATTATGGGAGTGGTAAAAGGATTTTGGCAGCATACCAACGGAAAAATTTACGCTGTCCAAAGCGACACTTTAGGAAAGATCATAGGGGGAGTAGGACCTTTAGATCCTGATGACCTGCACGAGCTCGACCAATACGACTACCAGCCTGCAATTAAAGGATGGCTCGAAGAGGCGGTAGCCTGTCATAAATTGCATCGAATCAATCCCCTCTTATGTAAGTAACAATTCGCCGTGCTTGGTTCTTCATGCTGTTATTTCTTGTTCACTCTTAATTATAAGAGCTTATTTGATTTCAATCTGTCAGGCCCATAGCCTGAGCGATTTTCCTTGACGACAGCGACTAACTAAAGTCTAATATTAAATAGAAAAAAGTTAATTGCCGGCAAATCTGAAAACGGGTTTCCCTGTAAAATATTCTGTAATTCCCGAGTGTGAGTTTTAAAAATTATTTGTGAAAAAAAATGGAGGCAGGAATGCAATCCTTCAGAAGAATATTTATGGTCGTTAAAATAATACTCTGCGTACAAATTATCCTGTTGGCCTTCGGAGCCGCTAATGCACATGCTAATGAAACTCCCGCATATTCATTTGTGTATCTTGGTGACATACATTTCGACAAAAAAAGCCATCATGATTTTGACTGGGTCCGCGCCAATAAGCCGAACGATATCAGGCAGATAGAGGACTATGTCAGGATTACGGAAAACCATACCCCCGGCCTTCTACGGCGAATCCAGAACTCCATAGATTCCAGTCACCTTCGGATAAACATGGTTGTCCAGGGCGGAGATTTTACGGAAGGGCTGTGCGGCAGCCGCCGGCTCCAGGAGACTCAGTTCAAGGACGCCTTAAAGTGCGTCCGTAAATATATACCCCGAACCACATTCGTTACTGCCAAGGGCAATCACGATATCACAGGCCCAGGGGCGAAGGAGGCATTTGACAGTGTTATGCTGCCGTGGTTATCGAAAGAATGTAAAAAGAAAATTGATTCCGCTTCTTTCTTTTTTTTCAAAGGGCCGGATTTGTTCGTTTTCTTCGACGCATATCATAACAAGGATCTCGATTGGCTTGAAAAAACTTTAAGCCAAAACAAGCATCGCCACGCGTTTGTTGTAATTCATCCCCCGGTGGTTCCTTATAATGCAAGGTCCACATGGCATCTTTTTTCAAGAGACAAAGAAAAAGATGTCCGCGAAAGATTCTTAAATATACTGGGTGCAAATAAAGTCGTAGTGCTGACCGCTCACCTCCATAAATACGTTGTTCTGGCAAGGAAAACTTCCCAGGGCACTTTTGTCCAGTTCAGTATGAACAGCGTTATAAGCTCGCCTGAAATATCCGTTAAAGACCATCTCAAAGGCCTCAACAATTACAGCCCCGCTCTTGTTGACCTTGAGCCTGAATTTTCGCCAGATACGAAACAGCAGCGCCAAAAAATCCTCGAAGATGAAAAACCGTATATATCTTATTTTGAATTTGCGAATTTCCCCGGATATGCCGTCATTAATGTCTCTGGTAACGGAATCGACATAGATATTTACAAAGGCGATTCCGACACAATATGGAAGAATGTACCTCTCGGACCGGTGTTCGATAATTGAAGAAATGGCATCCGAACAGCAGAAATCTGCTTGTGCCTTTGACGATAATCTGTTTTTATAGAGCCTATCCTTTGGATTGAGAGGGTAATTATTAAATATATTTTTATGAGGAGAGTATTATGTTGCGAAAGATATTAGCAGCCATTCTTATTACTTGTATAGTTTTTTCTGCAAACCACTCGGCATTTGCACAGGACAGTAAAGATGGGTGGATTTCCCTGTTTGACGGCAAAACACTATCCGGCTGGAAAGCCAGCGAGAACAAAGACACCTTCAGTGTGCAGGATGGGATAATCATAGTCAAGGGCCCCCGGAGCCATCTGTACTACACAGGCACCGTCGAGAATGCGAACTTCACAGATTTCGAGTTCAAGGCCGACATAATGACAAAACCCCGGGCGAATTCCGGAATGTACTTCCATACCGAATACCGGGATACCGACTGGCCGAATAAAGGTTTCGAGGTCCAGGTGAACAATTCACACACTGACTGGCGAAGAACAGGCTCTCTTTACGGCATTAACGATGTCCGCGATTCCGCCGCAAAAGATAATGAGTGGTTTACCCAGCACATTATTGTCGATGGAAGACAAATAACCGTTATGGTCAACGGCAAGGTTGTCATGGAATACGCCGTGCCGGAAGGGACCGGCAGAATAAGCCGAAAACTCTCTAACGGCACGTTTGCATTGCAGGGTCATGACCCGGGCAGTACGATTTATTACAAGAACATAATGGTCCGGCCCCTGCCCAGACCCGATTTCCCCCTCGTTGACTACCACGTGCATCTAAAAGGCGGACTCACGCTGGATGAAGCTATTGAGAACGCAAAGCAGCGCAACATGAAGTTCGGTATCGCCGAGAACTGCGGCCTCGGCTTTAAAGTTACCGACGACGAAAAACTTAAGCCGTTTCTAAGGCAACTGGAAGGCAAGCCTGTTTACAAGGCAATGCAGGCCGAAGGCCGCGAATGGCTCAACATGTTCTCACCGGATATGATTGCTAAATTCGACTACGCCTTCACCGACGCTATGACCTTTACCGATCAACGCGGCAGGCGTATAAGGCTGTGGATTCCGAGTGAAGTTCAGATTGACGACGAGCAGGAATTTATGGATATGTACGTTGACAAGATTGTCTCTGTCCTCAGCGAGCCGATTAATATCTACGTCAATCCCACTTTTCTGCCTGCCGTTATTGCTGACCGGTATGACAAATTATGGACGCCGCAGCGTATGGACCGAGTGATAAAAGCCGCCGTCAAAAATAATGTAGCTATAGAAATCAACGCACGATATATGATTCCAAACAAGGCCTTTATACAAAGGGCCAAGAAAGCCGGCGTCAAATTTGCGTTCGGAACAAACAATGGCGGCCGCGATCTCGGACATCTCGAATATTGCCGAAGAATGGCAAAAGAATGCGCCCTGACCGAAAAAGACATGTTCTCACCAAAACCGGATGGCAAAAAATCCATCCAACGCCGAAAATAATAAATTAAATGGAGTTATTCTGAAAACGGTCTTGTAGGAAAAATTGGTTAATATTACTATTTTAATCGATTATGAATATTAATTGTCCTAAATATGCTTGACAAAACCATTAATTTTTATTATATTTACAAAAGATTCGTAACTTTCTGTGTCGATAGGATAAATGCCCTTTTATTATAATAGTTAAGGACCATAGTATATGGAACATATCTTATCTGCACTCCCGGATTATGATAATCCACCTGTCAATGAAGTTGTATTTGGAATTCAATTCAAGAAACTCCAAAATTTTAAAGCACCCCATATCGGTTTTTTTTGGGAAAAACTTGGCAAGAAGGAATATCCGGAATGCAAGGAAATGCCGCCTTTAGGCCACACTATAGAATCTTTTGAAGGAATTCCCCTTCAACAACCACCTTTGACAATCGAAAGATTCGATCATCCACCTCTACCTCGCTTATTTTTCATAAGCGCAATGAAAAATCAATTAATCCAAACTCAGGAAGATCGTCTACATCAAAATTGGCGAAGAATTAAACCTGATGATGAATATCCAAGATATGCTACATTGTATCCAAAATTCAAAAGTTCTTGGAGCATTTTTACCTCCTTTGTCGATGAAATGGAATTAGGCAATGTCGAACCAGATCAGTATGAATTAACATACGTTAACCAAATACCACGGGGCGAAGGATGGGAAAACTTATTTGATATAAACAATTTATTTAGGGACTCTCGATCCGAACCAGATAACCGTTTTCTTCCCGAACCGGAGAATATGTCATGGCGTAAAACATACAGGTTACCAAATGATACTGGAAGGTTACATATTTCGACAAGACTTGCTATCAGTCGAGAGTTAAAGGATCGTATCTTGATAATAGACCTGACTGCAAGAGGCTTTATTGCTGACAAGATAGATACTTGGTTTGATATGGCGCACGAGTGGATTGTTAAAGGCTTTACTGATCTTACTAGCGAATCCATTCAAAAAGCAGTCTGGAAGAGAAAGCAATGAATCAGGCTTCAACAAATTTAAATAATACAAATCTCACAAACGATTATATAAGCCCAGCAACTGACTTCTGGGATCCTGATTTCAACTATTTTCAATCCGACTCTGATATGAATTGGGGATCGAGTGATTTTAGGGAATGGCCTGTTCTCCCAGCAGAAAATGTTACCTCCTTTGAAAATGCCGATTTATTAGAGCCGGATATCCTTGGTGAGAGGAATATCAGAGGGCTGAAAACAATTTTTGTAACTTTATCTTTACCTGAAAAAACTGCGCGTTCATTTGCATATAATACTCTATTAGCCCCCACACCATTTTATGCTTCAGTAGAAGAACGTTTTGGATCGGCACTTCATCAAACTTTATTTTCTCCGGACTTCTTCAATATCAAAAAATATTCAACTTGTATCATAGGCCAAACTCCAGTTTCTATTCTAGAAGAATGGGTAAATGCCTTTGAAGTAACACGAAACATTCCTATTATAATTCACCCTGAAGTTATTCAGGAGGCTAAAGAAGAAGCCGTAACAGACGATTTAGACACTAGCATTAAAATCGCTGAAGATAGTTATTCCACCCTAATAAAAATCGAAGTAAGTATAGAACACGACCCAGAAATTCTCGACAGAAAAACAATTCGTTTCGGTTTAACGGTTTCAGGCGAACCTGAGACAATTTTACAAAACGAAGCTCTATTCAAACAGCGCCTTCGTTCGAGCATTAACCGCCGTACTCGTGAACTAATTACCGTTACTTACGTCTGGGAAGAATAATTAAGTATGGAACCAAAGTCTTTCTTGGAATTGGCAGAGCAACTTTCAAAAAATACGACAAGTGAGGCTTCGCTTAGAAGTTGTGTAAGTCGCAGCTATTATGCGCTTTTTAATTTAATGGCTCAATTTATAAACGAAAATGTTGAACGGCTGTCCCAAACTGCCAAAGACCATGAAATGGTGTACTATTATTTTAATAACTGTGAAGTTGAGGATGTAGAGACAATCGCCAGTGGTCTAAATGACCTACGAGACGAAAGAAATGATTCAGATTACAAGCTTCATTTAGATAAGTTTAAGGAACATTTCACAGTAGCTTTGCTTTTCAAAAAGGCAAGCATTTCTTTCAAATCCTTTGAAAATATTATACAAAGTAGTAAACACCGCAAACATATAGTAAGAGGAATACAAAAATATAAAAAAACAACTAATTCATAACCTATTTTTTCAAAATAATTAAGTCCGTTTATATTCTAGCAATATATCAATTCCCCAGACAAAACAACATTCTTTTTGTTCCAATCTGACAAGCATAGCATCTACAGATTTGACTCATGATAAATGATTACACCACGAACGGATATATGATATTTGTTATCAGAACTCTTAGCGTTCAGCTTTTTAGCATAAAAAAGCGCATGGTCATTTGACTATCCGCATCCACTCGTCAACTCATTCACATCTCGAAAAATCGAGATATTTTTGACAAAAAACGCTAAAAATCGCCCACTTTTCAGTCAAAAACGCTCACTCTTAAAAACAAAAATATAAATATTCAAAATTTTTTATCTCCTTTTTCCATATCGAGTTACGAGATTCCAGCCTCAAAATATAGCCAAATTTTCGACTCAAAACTGCACACTCGTCTAATTATAGAGGCAGTGCCTTGCCC
>JACNGQ010000082.1 GCA_014384025.1 Planctomycetota bacterium
GGGCAAGGCACTGCCTCTATAATTAGACGAGTGTGCAGTTTTGAGTCGAAAATTTTGCTATTTTTTGTGGCTTGTTGCTCGTAAGTTGTTTTTGAGAAAGGAGATAAAAAATTTTGAAAATTCAGATTTTTGTTTTTAAGAGTGAGCGTTTTTGACCGAAAATCCGAGGGATTTTCGGACAAATTTAGAATGGAGAATTTAGAATGGAGGTCCCCTGTTGTACGTTCAGAAGGTAGTTCTCGGGGAGAAAAAAATGTGTTTGATCCGTTCGACTTCGCTCAGGACAAGTTTTTGTTGGTTTTTGGGGATTTTTGGTTGGTTTTTAGCGTTTTTTGTTGAAAATACTCGATTTTTCGAGGAGCCACCGAGCTGGGCTACAAGGATTCTTTTTATTGACTACGCTGCCACCAGCACAAGCTCACAAGAAAAATCAGGTATGGAGTCCCGAATGGCACTAAGTTAAGGGGAATCGTGGTCAATAGAGCAGACTATTTGCCAGCCAAATCAGCGTAATTTCGAATCAAGCGGCATCTGGCTCAGCCTCTGAGACGATCAAATATGCTTAACTTAGTGCCATTATATGGTGTCCCCAGATTTCCCCAGATTTCATTAGATGGCACCGTTGACAACAAGTTTTCCCGCTAGCAAAGTTTTCCCGCTAGCAGAAATAGGATCTCGAGAGCACTGAACAAAAAGAGTGTCAAAGTCATGAGCAGTGTGCCGACTACTTCCGTCTTCGGAACCAAGCGTGCTAGGAGACTGATCTTGGCTCTAAAGTCTTTCTCCAAGAAAGCTTGTCGGTATCCCCAAGGGCGAGACGGGAGGTCATACTGATCCTCCAGCCAAATACAGGTGTGGTACATCGAATACATATCGGAATGGACTCGAATGAGCATTAGGGATGCCAATAGGAACCATAGGAACGTGAAGATGGAGTACCCAATCACCATAGCCCACGGTAACTCTAGTATCAGATTCTGTTGCAGGGCAGCAGCCAAGCCCATAATGATTAGAGTGTGTGGGTAGATGAAGTCTTTGTAGTGCTGGCGCCATCGGTCCCAGTGATGCTCAATCAAGCGAGGGGCTGTCTCCTGAAGGTAGTGAATGACATTATACGGTATCTGTGATTCATTGGACATCTGTTCACCTCTCATTGGATTTATTAACCTTGCAGAGTGTGCAACTTGTTGCACACACAGATCTATTCATTAACATATTCATTTTGCACACCCTACCCGACTCGGCTGTCATAAGTCAGGTGCGTTTATCTTGAAAAGGCGACACGTTTCATTCTCGATTTCAACCATACTATTATATCCAATAGACCTCAAGTGAAGGAGCCCCAGAATTGTCCAAGCTGTATATTTGCAAATGCTACTTAAAGCTGAGTACTCTACATTTTTTCCTAAGCCTCTGTGTATAATTGTAGATCTGATTGAATAAAGATCTTTGATCGCCTTATAGACTTCGCGTATTTCTTTGTGTTTGATGAATCGATACCCGCCAAAAGCAGCCAGTATCGATACGCCCTTTCCTAATGTGTGAGTGATATTACTACTATGTTGTGAGAAAATGGACTCGAGTGCAGTCCAGTACTTTATGAACGCAACATCCTTGTCAAATTCATTCTGCGCTTCACCTGCCCAATGAATAGCTGTAAGTAAAATACTTTCGACTTCAGTTCTCTCAAGAGCATTGATAATCTCGTTGATATCTTTGAAGAAAATATTCTTCTTAAGGTTGTCCAATAGTTGGTTGTCAATGGTCAGTGACTGAACTGTTTTCCTTCCGTGCTCCCAACCCATAGTTACAGCTCCATTCAAAGACTCGACTGACATTAATGGCTCACTTGCAGCATAGGTTTCAGATGTGAAATTTATTTTTATTAAGTTCTCAGGTGCCCAGCTATGAAAGAGAACGCAAACGATAAACCTCAATAAATTCAAGATTTGCCTTCCCCGAGTACGTGCTATCTCTTCAGCCTTTCGAAAATCCCCGAAAGATGCGCACTTTATACAGACCTTCTCTAAAAAGCGTTTTTCGATAAACTTTGTAACATTTTTAGTAAAGGTAGAGTCTTCTTCTATCTCCGCATCCATGCTTTGGATTAAATCTTCCTTGTCTGCTTGTTTGAATAGGAAAAGCTCAGAGGTCCCGAAATTAACTCTGCTAACATCCTTTAACTCAATACCACTTATTGAGAAAAAAAATGTGTAATCTCTTCTCTTTTCTAAAATTTTTACAGATAAATCTTTAAGAACCAGATCAAACTCACGAAGTTTAGAATGTTTTAGTTGCTTTCGTATTTCCGTTTCTATTTCATTCAAGATCGAATCATAAATTGTGTTGTATGTCAGAGTGTCCCTTATCTCAGGGATTTCATAGATAATATTAGCAAAGTTACGGCATTCTTTTTGCGCCTTATCATTGAGGTAACATTCAGTGCCTTCTAATTTTATAGTCGGAACCGAAATGGCGAAGGATTTCGATTTATAATCTTCAAATGTCTCTGGAATTAGGTAATTCGTAGGATTTAATAATATTTTCCAGAGATAAGAAAGCCTCCGCTTTGACTTTCCATTCAACGCATCCAACAAAGATTCCATTTCTGGCTCTCCTGTTCCCTCCAATCAAAGCCGAATTGTCAACAAGCTCTGTATGGTGTTTAAGCTGCTGAACATAAGTATATATTGACTAACAAATAAATTGTTTACACTCTTTCGCATTTCTTCTAAATCTACCTATTCATAATATCCTTATAGCCTTCACAAAATCTCACTCACCTGTAATTTGATATAGAGATATCATAATTGTTTTTCCAGCGTGTGCAAACAAGTTGCACACCCTACCCTTGGAAATTGCTCCGAGCCATCCCCAAGCTCAGTTAGTCATTCTGTTGCTTCCAATACTCAAATTTCTCAAGAATGTAATATGCAAAAGCCCATAATATGTGCATGCAGACCCTAGCTGTGCTTTGTTCTGAAATGCCTGGATGAGAACCTTCTTCACTAAAGTAGCCATAAATTCCCTCAACAAGTTTTCGCTTTTCTGCTTCATCGAAGAATCCGCAAGTTTGTAGATATTCCCTGATCTTAACGGGTCTGCTCAGATCAGGATTCTCATTTTTGTTACCTGCAATAGCTATAGCAATATCCTTTAGTAGCTGCTCAACAAAATTTCTCGCGTGACCAATAGAAGAATCCCATTTTTCCTGTCGGAATAAGTCGATATTTTCTTTCAGATGATGAGTTAGAGTTTCTATATCTAGTTCTTCAGCATGCCTGTTAACAAGCAGTTCCAAAGATGTACGGTTTTCTTGAGCGACAGGTACATCTTCAGAAACTGAACCACCGTCAACAACAAATCCATCTTTTATCAAAGCTTCTTTCAGCCAAGCCTGGTAATCGGATTGTAATTGAGGTAAAGCTTGAAAAACCATCGACTGCAGCAGATCTTCGCGCTCTTCACTTTCCAATCCCCGAAAAATATTAAGTAGGAGCCTCGTTTTAGAATCACCAACTGCAAGTTGGTCTGGTATGTCCAACTCGTATATAAAATGATCAATCTTTGAACGACTCCATCTTTCTAAACAACTTATAGTGATACCAAGAGTTTTTCTACTGAGTGTTGCCATATTCACCTCATATATGAAATCGTGATGAACATCTAAAACCGCAATTCCCGTCAAATAATTTCCTGAAGCTTATCTCATGTTGATTCCACTCCCTGTTGTCTTACGCCTTTAGTGGTAGAGGATAATGTAAAGCTTGAGAAGAGTCAAGCTTTGAGATTGAATATTTAATATTGACTATTTAGTATTGGGGTTGAGATTCCTCACTACGTTCAGAATGGCAATTATTTTAAACAGATCCCTCCACTTCGGTCGGGATGACACGGGAAGGTCATGTTGGTACATAAATGAGGAAACTTGTAGAAAGAATATATTCGGATTATAATTTTGTAATGATGAGGAAAAAGACTTATTACATCTATATCATGACGAACCAATCAGCAATAAACATAACATCGTACTCATCTATTTCGTCCAATGGCGGAGGTACGTCCTTCCTCCTGAGTATAAACGTTACCCTATTGATAATCGGTTCAGACGGTGCTACAAGAGTATAAATATCTAACTCATGCCGCCCAACTGTTAGTATTCCCAAATCGGCTTCGTCGATATAGTTAAAACTATAATGTGTATTATCTCCATCGATAACTATGAAAGGATTGCTTGACAACTTCCAGTTATTTACCGTTAAACCGGTTGCGTGAATAACAACCTGAAGACTATAATTTGCTTCCTCACTGATAATTATATCTAATTTGGGACTAATTGCCCGGTCTGTATATGCCCACCATCGGTTAATTCCAACAATACCTATATCCTCTGCAGAAGTATCCCAATAGAGTCTTATGACTGGATTATTCTGAAGAATCCGGGGAATGTATATATTATAGGCATCCTGGTTCAATGGATTGACTCTCAGATCCAGCCGGGACAGATTCGTTAGGCCGGCCAAAGCAGATATATCGCTGATCTGATTGCTCCACAGATACAACTCTATCAGATTCGTCAGCCCGGCTAACACAGATATATTGCCGATCCGGTTGTTGCCCAGTTCCAACCCTATCAGATTCACCAGCCCGTCTAACGCAGATATATCGCCGATCTGGTTGTTGCAGAGATACAGCTCCTTCAGATTCGTCAGCCCGTCTAACGCAGACATATCCTCAATCTGGTTGCTGCCCAGACTCAATTTTGTCAGATTCGTCAGCATGCCTAAAACAAAGATATCGTTGATCTGATTGAAGCTCAGATCCAGCCCCGTCAGATTCGTCAGCCCATCTAATGCAGATATATCAACAATAAGGTTGTTGCCCAGATCCAACTCCGTCAGATTCGTCAGCCTGCCTAACACAGAGATATCGTTGATCTGATTGAAGCTCAGATCCAGCCCCGTCAGATTCGTCAGCCCATCTAATTCAGATATATCACCAATATGGTTGTTGCCCAGATCCAGCTCCATCAGATTCGCTAAACCGGCTAACGCAGATATGCCGTTGATCTGATTGAAGCTCAGATCCAGCCCCGTCAGATTCGTCAGCCCGTCTAATGCAGATATATCGCTGATCTGATTGTTGCCCAGTTTTAGAGCCGTCAGATTTGTGAGTTCGTCTAACACGGATATATCGTTGATCTGGTTGCTCCACAGATACAACTCCATCAGATTCGTTAGCCCGTCTAACGCAGATATATTGGCGAGGTGGTTGTTGCTCAGATCCAGCTCCATCAGATTCGTCAATCCGTCTAACGCAGATATATCGCTGATCTGGTTGCTCCACAGATACAACTCCATCAGATTCGTTAGTCCCGACAACACAGATATATCGTCGATCCGGTTGTTGCCCAGTTCCAACCCTATCAGATTCGCCAGCCCGTCTAACGCAGATATATCGGTGATCTGATTGTCATCCAGATCCAACTCCGTCAGATTTGCAGCATACTCAAGGCCGGTAAGGTCAGTAATCTCCCGGTTAGAGGCAAATAACCTGGTTAGCGTAAGCATATCGATTGGTGTGGGATTATATATGTCAAGTTCCTGTTCGATTGCGGCTTTTAACTTAGCATCGGGGAAATGGACTGTCGTTTCGGAATATGCCCGGCTTGTTATTACGGCCATTAAAATCCCGATTAAAAGGAATGTTCTTTTCATAATCGGCAGCATTAACATTATTATAAAAAGCTGACAGGCAAAATGTCAAGTGAATTTTGTGCACAATTGTTTTTTAGCCTTGCCGGAGGCTCAAAGCATTCTTCATACAAAATGCAACATATGATAAATAGCAAAGTTTATAAACTTCAAAATCTTAAAAACTACCGAAGGTAAATATAACCAAATATGTAAAGACGCTTTCAACCCTAACAAAAGCTTATCACAGGACTATAGACTCCAATTGATTATTGATTATGGATTATTTAAGGAATCCTGCTTGTGCAGGAAAGATTGTTTCAAATAGGTCCTTCCCACTCGACTACGCTCAGGTCAGGCTCTTGTGCTCAGGATGACGATTGTGTCAACTCGCTACATGTGGCCGCATTCGACTTCTTTGATTATGGTGCTCAGCTCAAGACTCGTTGGGCAATAGCGCGATATTGCGTCATCGACTTACACCAAATTCATTGATATCCAAAACAAAATTCTTTCCGTCAGTAACAATCAGTTTCTTGTCGGCAGACAATACGTATTTGATGTTCTCAATCTTTGCATTGCGGGAAATAATATTGATAATATTCTGTGTGTCAGTGAGTGAGATGATTCTGACTTGGGTGTCCTTCTTAACTTCGTAATGGTTCTTTCCTGAGTTATAGACGACAGCATGTCCTTTGACTGCGACGACACACTCTGCAGCCGCCACAACCTCACCAAAGAAATGTCTGCGCAAGTCAGTCGCAAAATTTCGCCTCATAATGATGTGTATGTTTTCACCAGGTTTCAGAATCATAACAACTCCTTTTCACACGATTGGCCACTTAATCCGAATTAATTCCATAAGCGTGTATGATATTTCCAATATTACTTTCATAAAAACTTTTACAATTATCAAACTTTAATATTAAAACAACCTGCTCCTATACATAAGAGCAGGTCGCTTTATTTTTGGCTATTTTGACAAGTATAATCTGCACTTGCGTCCAAAGCACCTTTTTAATTACGTAAATCAGTGCTTTGTTGTTCGAGAATTAGGGATTTCTCTGTTGTCTGCCGCCGCCCTGACCGCCTTCGGGCCTCTGTCCTCTGGCTCCACGCTGGCCTCCTTCAGGCCTTTGGCCTGCTGCTCCCTGACCCCTGCCACCAAATCCGCGGGTTCCACCGGCAATCAGCCTTTCGATAAGCTGGGTTGTCTCCTTGGCTTTTTCCTTCACCGCAGCTTCCTGGATTGGCTTGAGGTCTTCAGCGTTGATTAATAAAAATTGTCCGCCTCCTGCTGCGGGCTGCCTTCGGCCCTGCAGCACAGCAACTTGTGCTATGATTGTCTGAAGAGCCTGCTGGCGATTCTGCATATTCTCTCTGAGCTTTGTTCTTTCTTCCTCGGAAAGGTCTTGAAATCCGCCTTGAGGCAGTGTGATCTGTGCTGCTTTGAGCTTCGCAAGCTGTTCTTCAATGGTTTTAATGGCCTTCGCCTGGTCTTCAGGGCTCGTGAGTCCGCCACGTCTGGAGCCGCCTCTTTCACGCATCTCTGCAATAAACTTCTCTCTTTCGGCCTCAGACATATTCTGCATTCTTTCTCTCATGTTTCCCCGTTGCCTGGCTTGTTCTTCCGTCTGTGCAAACGCTGTCCACGCCACAACCAGAACCAATAAAACAGCGACGGTTGGAATTAGATACTTCTTCATAATAGTAGTCTCCAAAACAGATTAAAGGGTACGATCCGACTAATTCCCACTCTGGAAATCAGTATTTTACGGAACTATTCGTGTCCGTTATATAAAGACGCAGATGTAAAACCTTTTATTGCGATAATCTGCAAAAAGTCCAATAGTTTAAATTTAAGATGTCGGATACCCCATTGGCCGGCATCGGAGGGTATGACTCTATAGATGTGAAAGATAAGCCCACGGCAACGGGCATGGGGGCTAAATTGCGCTTTTAACTTCAGTTAAGAAAGCCGAAATATCAGAAAGCATCTTATCTGGATTATCGAGATTATTTTCTATCAGTCCAACGATTTTTGAGCCGATTATCACCCCGTCTGCCCCTGCCTGAGCGACGGTAACCGCATGTTCTGCTTTGCTGATTCCAAAACCTACACATACCGGCACGTTTGTGAGCTTTTTCAATTTGCTGATCAGCCCATCTACGGTATTAGAAAGTTTATCTCTGCTGCCGGTAACACCCAGGACTGAAACGGTATAGATAAAACCGGTTGTTATCGAAGCTATCCGTTCCATTCTCTCAGTTTTGGTAACGGGTGTTACCATAAAAACCGTATCAAGACCTGCCGAGCGGGCGGGACCGACAATTTCATCCGCATCATCAATGCTTAAATCGGCAACCAGAACGCTGTTTACGCCGGCCTTGTGGAAATCGCTGAAGAACTTTTCTGTGCCGTACTGATAAACCAGGTTGTAATACATCAGCAGTCCGATCGGGACGTCTCTGTATTCTTTTATGATTCGGATAAACTCAAGAGCCTTTTTCATATTTATCCCGCTTTTCATTGCGCGGATGTCGGCTTTTTGAATTGTCGGGCCATCAGCAATCGGGTCGGAAAAGGGGATTCCCAACTCAAGAATATCGGCGCCTGCGTCAATGGCTGTTTTGACAATGGCAAGACTCGTATCAAAATCCGGATCACCTATTACGAAAAACGGTATCAGGGCCATCCTGTTTTGTTCTTTAAGTTCCGAGAAAACCTGCTTGTATGTCTTCATCAATAAAATCCTTCATTTGTTCAAGTAGTCAATAGTCAATTTCCCATGGGGCGGCATTTTTCTACAATCGAAACATCTTTATCGCCCCGGCCGGAAAGGTTCACAACCGCTATTGTCTCAGCGTTCAGCTTGCCCTTTTGGCTGATAAGGTACGCCAGGGCATGCGAGCTTTCCAGGGCGGGCAGTATCCCCTCGCTTTTAGTCAGTATTCCGAACGCGTCGAGCACCTTGTCATCTTCGGCAGCTACGTATTCGGCTCTTTTCGTATCTTTTAAAAGGCAATGTTCCGGCCCGACCGACGGATAATCCAGCCCCGCGCTTACCGATTCCGTATCATGAATCTGGCCTTCGGCATCCTGCAATAGATATGCCTTGGCACCGTGCAGGATACCAACCTTGCCGGCTACAAGCGTGGCTGCGTGCCTGCCGGCGCTTACGCTTCTGCCTCCCGCTTCGACACCGACAAGTCTGACGTCTTTGTCGTCAACAAAGCCAGAGAAGATACCAATGGCGTTACTGCCACCGCCCACACAGGCCACGACCATATCCGGCAGCCTGCCTAATTGGTTGAGACATTGCTGCCTGGCCTCTATGCCGATACAGCTTTGAAAATGTTTTACTATCGTCGGGTACGGATGCGGCCCGCAGGCTGAGCCGAAAAGATAAAATGTATCTGTAACATGAGCAGTCCAGTAGCGAAGTGCATCATTGATGGCATCTTTTAATGTCCCGGTTCCGCCTTCAACTCCAATGACTTCTGCGCCGCAGAGTTTCATCTTGTGGACGTTGACGCTCTGCCGCTCTATATCAATAACGCCCATGAAAATTTTTGTTTCCATCCCGAACAGGGCCCCAATCATTGCTGTCGCAAGGCCGTGCTGGCCGGCGCCGGTCTCGGCAATCAATTTGGTTTTGCCCATATATTTGGCTAAAAGGCCCTGTCCAAGCGTGTTGTTGATTTTGTGTGCGCCCCCGTGCAGAAGGTCCTCTCTTTTTATATAGACCTTGAAGCCGACATACTCGCTGAATCTTTTCGCGTAGTAAAGAGGGCTGGGTCTGCCGGAATATTCTTTAGAAAGCTCGGCCAGCTCGGTTGTAAACTGCCGGTCTTCGTAGAAACGATAAAAAGCTTCTTCTAATTCTTCAAGAACCGGAATTAAAACCTCCGGCACATAAAAACCGCCGTAATCGCCGAATCTGCCTTTATATTTCATATTTTATTCCTTGTGTTTCGTATTTATCCTCTAAGATGATGTATGTTTTCGAACAGATTTTTCATTTTCTTATGGTCTTTTTTACCCGGTTCGGCTTCGATTCCACTGCAAACATCAATTCCATAAACTCCTAATTTAGCCGCCTGTGCCGCATTATCGGGATTTATCCCACCGGCCAGGAAAACACGCTTGCCGATATGTCCTATGACATTCCAGTCGAAAGTCAATCCTGTACCGCCATATTTCTGCGGGTCGAAAGCATCCAGCAGAATAGCATCCGTAAAAAAGCTCTCCGCCTTTTTGATGTCTGATTGTGTTTTTACACGTATCGCTTTTATTGTTTTTACATTATGAGAGAGAAACAACCGACAGAATTCCGGGTCTTCATCGCCATGCAATTGAATCCAGTCCAACTGGCAAAGTTTTTCAGCCTTGTTGATTTGCTCGGCCGTGGCGTTTACAAACACGCCGGCAGTATCTATAAAGCCTGGCAGTTTGTTTATAATATCGGCGGCATTTTCCGGAGTTACATACCTCGGGCTTTCCGGATAAAAATTAAAGCCTAATAAATCCGCGCCCATGTCCATTGCCGCTACCGCATCCTGGTAGTTGGTAATGCCGCAAATTTTGACTTTAAGTATTAACATATTTAACTCTCGTAAGCCGTCTCAGGAATCATTATTGATTTGAGACCTCGATTAATATTTCCAGGGAAGCAGACGCTTTGCCCTTGCTGATCGATTCTTCTGCCGTTTTGATTGCCGAGGCGAAATCATCTGCCATGCCTGCGGCGATAATCGCCGCGGCGGCGTTTAGGATAACAATATCTTTGCGGGGTCCGCTTTCTTTGCCGCTTAGTATGTCTTTTACAACTGTCGCACTTGTTTTGGCATCGGTAACTGTTAAGTCTTTTATATCAGCCAACTCAATACCCAAATCTTTAGGATTAAGCTCCTTATTTGTAATTTGACCATCTTTTAGTTCGAGTATTTTAGTTATTGTTAGTGTGCTTATCTCGTCCAATCCATCGCTATGAACGACCATAGCGTACCGGGTGCCCAGCATTTTGAGGGCTTGAGCCATCATTTCCATTAGTCCCTCCTCGGCCACTCCTAAAACCAGGGCCGGGACATCGGCGGGATTGGCCAGAGGCCCCAAAATATTGAAGACCGTTCGAAAGCCGAGGCTCTTGCGGATAGGCTGAACATATTTCATTGCCGGATGGAACATAGGCGCGAACATAAATCCGACGCGGGCCTGCTTAATGCACTCGGCCACAACTTCCGGGCCGGGGTCTATTTTTACGCCAAGCTCGGTGAGGACGTCAGCGGAACCGCATTTGCTGGTGATTGCGCGATTGCCATGCTTGGCTACATAAACACCAGCACCGGCCGCCACGATAGCCGCGGCCGTTGAGACGTTGAAGGTCTTTATCGCCGCACCGCCTGTACCTACAACATCAACCATGTTCTCGATTCCGGTTTCGACTTTAACGGCATGGCTTCGCAGGGATTTGGCCAGTCCGGCCACTTCCGGTGCGTTCAATCCCTTGATTCGCATGGCTGTCAGGAAAGCTGCAATTTGAGCTTCAGGTACTTCACCTTCAAAAATAACATCCAGTAAATCTGTCGCCTGCTCGAAGGTCAAATCCCTGCCTTCGAGGAGTGTCTTTATATATTCTGTTATTCCGGCCATAATCAGATTCCTTTTAATTTTATTTATGGCTTACTTCTTTGCCGTCACTTTTTCAGCGATTGATAAAATATTTTCTATAATCTTGCCGCCTGCGGGAGTCAAAATGCTCTCCGGATGAAACTGCACGCCGAATATTGGAAGCTCTTTGTGGCGGACTCCCATAACAATACCTTCGTACTCAGCGGTTCTTTCCAGGCATTGCGGCACTTGAAGTGCGACAAGACTGTGATACCTTCCGGCCTGCAAGGGATTTTCAACTCCGGCGAATACATCCTTTTCATTATGAGTTATCCTCGAAGGTTTACCGTGCATCGGTTTCGGCGCATGGCCGATTTTGCCGCCAAAATACTGGACGATTACCTGATGACCCAAACACACGCCAAATATCGGCAGTTTGTCTTTGAAGTAACCTGCCGCTTCCAATGAAACACCTGCGGTATCCGGCGTGCCCGGCCCGGGTGAAATCACAAGCAGGTCAGGGGCAAATTCGTCGGCCAATACTTTGAGTTTTTCAAGTGCCGTGTCTGCCCGATAGACTTTGGCCAGGCAGTTGCGCTTACAAAAATCATCAACAAGATTGTATGTAAACGAATCGAAATTGTCGATGAACAAAACTTTTCTGTTTCTATTTTCCATAGGATTGTTCCTACTTTTGTTTTTCTACAGTCCGCGAATCGCCCGCAGACAGGAGTTTGCCTTATGTTCGGTTTCCTCAAATTCGGTTTTCGGGACGCTGTCGTGCACGATACCAGCGCCGACCCGAATATAAGCGGTATGGTCCCTTACCTGCAGGCTTCTTATAGTAATACAACTATCGAACTGGCCATCGACAGTAAGGTAGCAGACAGCGCCGCCGTAGTAGCCACGTTTGGTTTTTTCCAACTGGCGAATTATCTTCATAGCCTCAATCTTCGGCGCTCCTGTGAGCGTGCCCATATTCATCGTGGCCAGGTATGCACTCAGCGCATCAAGCTCGTCCGAGAGCGTGCCCTTGACATTACTAACCAGATGCTGGACGGAAGCATATTTTTCAACCGTCAGCAACTCAGTAACAACCCGGCTGCCCGGCTCGGCCACACGTGCGATATCGTTCCTGGCCAAATCGACCAGCATTATATGCTCGGCCAGCTCCTTACGGTCGAGCTTAAGTTCGGCCTCGTATCTGAAATCGGTATCAGCATCGATTGTATCGCCTACTATGCCTCTGGGTTTTGTGCCGGCTATCGGCCTGATTTCAACATTTGCCCTCTCTGTCCCGCTAACACGCAGATTCAGCTCCGGGCTCGAACCCATCAGTATCGTATTAGTTGTATTGAGATAAAACATGTATGGCGAGGGATTCAATGCCCTGAGCCGTTTATAAACGTCCAGCGGCTCATCCGGACAGGGCTCGGTTATTGTCCTGCTCAAGACCACCTGAAAGATATCGCCGTCGATGATGTGCTGTTTGGCTTCACGCACTATCCTCTCATATTCTTCCTGATTGGTATCGGTTGAAGCGGCTTCAAGTGAGCCGGTAAACTTTTGAGCCTTTGGCGTTTTTGTTGCTGCGATATCGAAATAGTAATCGAAACACTCCTGCGCTTCAGCGATAGTGGCATCACGGTCGCCGTTGGTTATGATACAATTGACAATCACGTAGCCTTTGCCGTGTTCGTGGTCCATCAGGAAGATATTGTCGGCAAAGTAAAGCTCGTAGTCAGGATTGCCCAGCAGGTCTATTTCACTGGCCGGGAGTTTCTCGAACTGGTCTATAAAATCATAGCTCAAAGCCCCGAGCAGCCCGCAGGTTACCCTAAACGGTTTAATGGCCAGGCTAAAAGCAAATGCAACCGCCCGCAGTACGTCCATTTGATTTATGCTTGTCAGACGGGTCTGCTCATCGACTATTTCTTCGATTTGTTTGATTCGCCCGACAATCGCCTCCGGGCTGAATTCGACCGACTCGCAAAAATCGAACCTTTCTTTATTCCTGGAAAGATAATCCAATATACGCCCGCCGGTTATGGTCAGGGCCTTAATGGTAAAATCAACACCGGTACCGGCAAGGTAAAGTGCCGGCCTGGCGGTGCCGAAGCTCATCGCATTTTCCGACAAATAGTCGGTTGCTTCTAATAAGCAGCAGTTTTCCGTCCGCCCATAGTCACTGAGCTTAGCGAAAAAATCCACCGGCTCGTCAATATCTATCTCTTTGACGATTGGTACGATTTGGCCCGGTCTGGCCTCGTTTATTATTTTCCTGTAATCTTCCATATTTTGAACCTTTTATCGGTACTTTCTATTGCCATTTTGCCAAAAATACAAACAAAAAAAGCAGCCTGCTGATTTCCAAAAGGCTGCTTTATCTGAACAATTTTCTAATTTTTACAGCAAATTACCGCTCGCCTGTTGGATTTTATCCCTCAGGCCACCACCAATATCTCGTATTTTTGCGGTTAATCTGCTTCATAATTATCTATATTAAACCATATTTACTTGATTTTGTCAAGGAAAAACAAAAGAATATTTTGAATTATAAACTTCGACGATGCCGGAGCCGGTCGACTGCAACCGCCACTACGATAATCGCACCGGTTATAATCTCCTGCACCCAGTTCGGCAGTCCCATTTGCGTGCATCCTGAGGCGATAGTGGTCATTAACAAAGCCCCAACTAATGTACCGAGAATTGAGCCCTCTCCGCCGCTCAGGCTGCCTCCGCCGATTACCACCGCGGCTATTACGTTCAGCTCAAGGCCGACTGCAACCGTAGGATCGCCCACAGTCAAGCGTGAAAACTGCATAAGGCCGGCCAGCCCGGCAAAGGCCCCGCACATAGTGAAAACCAATACCTTGACCCGCTCGACTGCCACTCCGCACAGCCGGGCTGTTTCCTCGTTGGAGCCGATGGCAAATGTATGCCGTCCTAACCGCGTGTACCGCAAAAGTGCCGCCGTCGCTATCGCTAAGATAATCAGTACCCACACTCCCGGCGGCAGCAGCATCCAGCTTCGCTCTTTCGGTACTGTAGCTAATAATTCCTCCAGCCATTTCAGCCGCTCCGGGTCAACGTCGATTTTCTGCTCGCGTCCGATACCCTTGGCCGCCCCTCGAACCACCAGCATCATGCCCAATGTAACGATGAACGGCACTACCCGCAGCCGGGTTATCAGCGTTCCGCTTATAAAGCCGAAAAATGCCGCCGCTGCTACACCACCGACTGCTGCTATCAAAGGATTCATTCCGGCGTTTTGCAGCAGCCAGGCAATTACAACAGTACTGAGCGCCACTATCGAACCTACGGACAAATCAATACCACCGGATATAATCACTATAGTCATGCCAAGGGCTGCTACGCCCACTATCGTTGTCTGCCGGGCTATCATTTCCATGTTTCGAGTAGTCGCGAAACTCGGCGGGGCAATCGTTACAAATATTCCGTACACTGCTATCAGAGCCAATACCGGCCCAAGAGTATTCAGCCAGGTGCGCCAATTGAAGCGGCTTGTTTCTTTTGGTGTCATCAGGTCATCGCTCATGCGTTAATCTCCTGTCCGGTCGCCTCTAACATAAGCTTATGCTCGTCCACTTCGTCAATCGGATATGTCGGCCCTAACCTACCGCGGCACATAACCGCCACACGGTCACAGACGCCCATCAACTCGGGCAGATAACTGCTTACTATCAGCACCGCCTTGGGCTGGTGCCCATCGGCAGGTGAGCCGCTGGCTAGTTCGTTAATCAGCTTATAGACGAGCGCCTTGGCAGCGACGTCAATACCTCGCGTCGGTTCATCCAGCAGAAGCACATCTACATCGTGCTGCAATAATCGGGCGATAGCCACCTTTTGCTGGTTGCCGCCCGACAGAGACGAGACCGACTGCCGTGGTCCAAGGCAGCGAATATCCAGTCTTTCCAACCATCGCCGGGTAGCTTTATCCTGCTTGCCCGGCAGTACAAGACCTAAAGGGCCAAAACCCTTTAACTTCGAGAGTGTAATATTGTCAGCTACGCTCAATGAAAGCGCCAATCCCTCTTCCTTACGGTCCTCACTTAAAAGACCGGCTCCCTGCATCCATCGTCTTACCGGTGAAGCAGGCCCGGTATAAACACCTAATCTAATCCGCCCTCGTTTGACGGGTTCCAGCCCGAATAAGCTTCGCAGCAGCTCTGTTCGTCCGGCGCCCACCAATCCGGCGATACCCAATACCTCCCCGCGACGCAGCTTAAGAGACGCCGATACAGGCTTTTGAGGGCCGGCCAAATCTTCAATCTCCAAAATCACCTCTCCGGCTTCTCGCTCCGAACGAGGATACAGCTCCTCTACCTGCCTGCCCACCATAAGCGCGACTATCTCATCGATGGAGATAGCATCAACGACACTTCCGCCTACTACTCTTCCATCACGCAGGACCGTTACCTTGTCTGCGATGCGCTTGACCTCTTCGATGAAGTGCGAAATATAAACAATTGCTTTGCCCTGTTGCTTAAGCCGGCCGATAATCTCGAACAGCCGCTCTACATCCTGTCGCGTTAAGCTGCTTGTTGGCTCGTCCAGAACCAGCACACGGCATCCGATAGCCAAGGCCCGCGCAATCTCCACGAGCTGCTGAGATCCGACCGACAAATTGCTGACGCGGGCATCAGGAGTCAGTTCGGGATTATCGAATTCCTTGATTGCCTCGATTGCCCGCTGCCGCACCTTTTTCCAGTGCACCACTCCAAGGGTCGCCGGCTCCATCCCCAACATAATATTTTCCTCGACACTCAGATGCGGCGTTAGGGAAAGTTCCTGATAAATCATCGCTACACCGGCACGCCGAGCTTCGAGTGGATTGCCCGGCTGATACGGCTTGCCGTCAAGCTGCATTTGGCCTGTATCGGGCTTAATCGCTCCCGAGCAGACTTTCATTAGCGTGCTCTTGCCGGCGCCGTTCTCGCCCACCAGCGCCAGCACCTGGCCTGAAGCTACTTTGATGCTGACATCTTCCAGCGCTATCGTTGCGCCGAAGCGTTTACAAACCCCCTGCATCTGGAGCCTTATTGCTGATTGGTCCGGTTCTACTCGTTCAGCCATTTTTTGAAGTCCGGCTCCAACAGATTCTTCATTTTCGGTTCATCCATATTTTCCGGAGTCGCCATCGACGAGCCGGTATCGATTAATTTTTCCACCTTCTCGCCGCGCAGGTGCGCTACTATTGTCTTAACTCCAAGGTAGCCCATGTTAATTGGGTCCTGAAGCACCAGGCCATGGATATAACCTTTTTGCAGCGCCAGCACAAGCCGATCGGAACTGTCAAAACCAACGTATTTGACCTTGCCCGCGAGACCGCTGTCCTCCAGCGCACGAAGCATTCCGAATGTCGTTGATTCGTTCGGACAGAATATTCCGTCAATCGTCAGAGACCCATCGGGCTTACGCAGGGGCGAAAGCGAGCTTTCGCTTGCTAAATATGCGCTTTCCGTGGTTGCTCCGCCATACTGGTTCGAGCTGACAACCTCGATTTCCGGGTATTTTTCTTTTAATACATCGAGAAATCCCTGCTCCCGCTTCATTGTGCTGGCTGAGCCTTCCTGATAGCGAAGCATTATTACTTTGCCTTTACCGCCTAAAATCTCGGCCAGGCGCTCGCCGCCTTTTTTGCCACCGATATAGTTGTCGGTTGCAACAAAACTCGTGTAATCTTCGCTTTTAAGTCCGCTGTCGATTATCACTACCGGAATACCATAGCCCACA